>JAAENB010000711.1 GCA_024224995.1 bacterium
ACTCCACAATCTCTTTTCGGATGTGCCATATTTTCCTCCCAAAACAGGTTTTTGGGGCAAACTTTTTTACCCCTCATTAATAGGACGAACGGGGAGGCCTTTTGATGAAATTTTTTTTGAATTTTTTTGCATAAAATTGAATTTTTTTCAAAAAAAGCCGTTTTTCGAGGGGAAAACTTCTCAGAGCTCTTTATAGGAGCCTTTTCAAAGGGAAAATTTCTCAGAGCTCTTTATGAGAGTTTTTCTAAAAAGGAGTATCACTCGCCCCAACAACGGACTCAACCTCAAGTTCCGCGGGAAATCCCGGACCAACGGCTTTTCTCACGATTTTACCCGTAACTTTGATATATTTACCCTGGTATTTCGAAGAGATTTCCTGTGATAGTTTTCCCACAATCTTAAAAGAATTGTGGTCATCAATCACCAGGGCCAGGTAGGTAAACGGCTCACTTCCTTTGACGGCAACTTTGCCATGAATGGACTCGCTGCAGGAAGAGATAGAGGCTGCGATAATAAGAAAAAAAATAATTTTGATAACAAGTGTATATACGGATGATTTCATTTGAAGCTCCTTTTGTGTGTAATAACCGCTAGATATCATCCCTCACCATAACCGTCAACTGCGTATTCGCTCCCAGGGTTATAGACCACTCGTTGGAACCGGTAACATCGTCACCGGCTTTAACAATACGGTTCGCGGCCTTTTCTATACTGGTAGACGGTAAATTTGACGAAGTATAGATCGTAGGAGTGGGGCTGTAATAAAACATATTAATAGAACCCAGGTCAAGGGCTCTGCCGGTGTCGGAATCGGGAAAGCCGGTAGAACCGTTATTCAGTTCATAGGGAGAACTGGTATTTGTTTTGTCCGAAAGAAGCTGGGCAATAGCCCACCTGCGCAGCAGGGTGCCGAAGTCATCACCATTCCCAACGGAAGCCAGGGCAGTGGTAACAGCCTGGTAATCGGTATTACTGTTCTGGACCATATTCTGAAGAAGGGCAATCCCGCTGAAATTCCGGGCAAGCCAGGCGCCAAAGGAATAACTGGCGGAATAATCTTTTAAGACTTCACTAAGAGTGCTGCCCGAGTACCAATCAGTAAGAGACCGGTCATTGTATTGGTTAAAATAGTAAAGGCGGCCATCGGTGTTGGAAGAACTGCCAACATCGAGATTGGTGCCAATCACGCCCCGGGGGCCTTTAATCGCGAGTTTTTTGGAAACGTAATCTTCCGTAATCATGGCGCACATTTCGTCCAGCCAGGTTTCGGAACCGGAAGAAAGAGTATTCTTAACGGTTTTTTGGTAATAATGGATCATATGCTGGAATTCATGCGCCAGGGTGGAGATAACTTCTTCGGGCCAGGTATCCGTGGTTGCCCAGGTGCCAGAACCGCCTTCGTCATCATTGGCGAACATAACCGCGTCAAGAAAAAACATAATCCGTTCATTTGAAGTAGGATAGGAAGACGTTAGAAAATTATGCAGAGAATAGAAATACCCGACAGTACCGCCTATTGTAGCGGTACCATCGATATCATACAGGAGAATAGTTATTTCATCGTTAGCAGTAATAAGGTTGCTGTAAACATGGGTACCCCATTCTTCACCCACAACAGAGGTAACCCAGTCGTAAATATCATTATCAGTAGTCGTTATTAAGAATTTATCGGCCAGGGCATCCACCATGGTCGATGTGACATAGTATGTTTTACCGGCAGCGGCTCCGGTCCAGCAATCATCGGCAACCCAGATATTCAGGGTTTTTGTTCCCATGTCGGTAGTAATGCCCGATACAACTTTTCTGCAAGTAGCAGCTACGGTTCCTACATTCGAGTCAACATCAAATGTATAGGTATCAGAAACCGTATCATAACGGGGTTCCACGGGCCCGGGCATAATGTTTTTACTGCTATAAGGGGCGACCTCAAAATCGGCGGGAGAATTTTTGTTAAACTCAGCGATTTCAGGGGTGCCGCGCGCGGCAGTATTATTTTCGGGAAGAGAAACAACAGATTCCGGCATATATATAAGAGGCTCTTCATAGACCTCTTCACCGTCAATACTGTTTGAGCTGACCGTAGGAGCGGTATCCGAAGACGAAGGGCTGGTATTGGTAAGAACAAAGTAAACGTCTTTGGTATAGCTTCCCAGGTCGAGCGAATATTCGACTGTTGTGGCAGAAGTCGTATTAATAAAATAGGTCTCATATTCCGATCCGGCATAGGTATTCGATTTTTCTACGGTTCCCGCCTCTTCCTGAGCGCAGCCGGTTATGAGAAATATTGATATCGAAATTAAAATCACCATAGGTGATAATAGAGTCTTTAAACTATGATTTCTCTTCATTATGTCCTCCTGGTGAGACATGGTACAGGAGTTGCCCCATACGTTATTATGATACTACATAAAAAAGACTAAAACAAGAAATATTTAAGAATTTGTACACAAAATAAAGTACTTGAAAAAAATAAAAAAAATACTAATATGTCATACTTTCTTGCCGATAGAGACATGATGCAGACTTGAAGCGGAATTCAAGCGATTGTCGCACTATAAAGGAGTTTATATCATGAAACATAAATATACCGGAATTATTATTCTTGCTATTATTGCGCTATCAATTGTACCGGTAAGCCTGAAGGCACAGGACAGCGGCAAGAACCTGCACATGCTGGGCGATTCGGCAGCATCCCTGGGAAGAGGGGGCACAGGAGCAGCTTCATTTGGAACAGATCTTTTTTACCTGAACCCGGCCTCAATAGCGCTTCATGAACGGTTTGGCATAGGCATCCAGTACGGCACCCTGGGAAATCAGTTTCAGAGTCCCCATCTGACCCTGGCAATTCCAACCTCATACGGAACATTCGGAACATCAGTTCGATATTTTAATATGCCCCAGAGTACGGATTTTGGAACCGGGGTAAGTGTATCACTTGGAGGAGCAAAAGATTTTACCTCAAAGATCATGATTGGTCTGGCATTTAATTTTATGTATGCCGCGGAGAACAGCAATAATTTATTTTACATCGGTGGAACAATAGGAACAATATACAAGCTCAACGGCAGCAGAATAAAGAACGGCTTTGGTTTTTTCAATCCAAATATCGCCTTTGCCGTAAATTTCGGAGCGCCCATTGGGACAAGCAACAGCTATGTAAACGTAAATACCCTGACCCTGGGATACACCTTCCAATTTTTCCGTCATAACAAGTTTACCCTGGGATTTTATAATGATTTTTCCGCCATAGACATGTATACGGCATACCCGGCAAAACTGGGACTTGAAGCGGTTATCCTGGACAATTTTGTACTCCGGGGAGGCGGGATCGTACCAATACGGGATGACTATAATTACGGAACTGTTACAGGCGGTGCCGGGTATAAATTCAAGGCAGGTAATTTTGCCGGATCAATCAATTACGGCTTCACCTGGTCCAGTGAACGGATAGGCCACCACGTAGGGGTTAACATGGAATACGGAGAGCTGGACAGAACAGCCCCGGAAACAAAAATAAAAACCGATAAAATGTATGTATCGCCAAATCATGATGGTACACAGGACTATGTACTCTTTAGCCCGGGCGTAGAGGACAAAAGCAGGATAAAAGGATGGCAGCTCCTGGTACTTGACTCGAACAATCAGGTGATAAAAAAGTTTAAAATGTCGGAACGGGACACAATAGAAGGACTTACTTTTAAAGGATTTTTCAAGCGCCTGTTCCAGAAAAAGGAATCCATGGTAGTACCCGATACTATCATGTGGGATGGTACGGACAAATCGGGAAAAATAGTACCGGACGGGCAATATAGTTATTCATTTAATGCCAGGGATGAGCGGGACAATATCGCCGCAATAAAGACCGGAATTTTATATGTTGATAATACTCCGCCAAAGGTAGCGCTTCAAAGCGGGGAAAACCTCTTTTCTCCAAACGGGGACAACCAGAAAGACCTGTTTGTAATTGCCCAGAATGTACAGTCCTCTCCGGCCGATAACTGGAAAGCCGGGTTCAAAGATTCAAAGGGAAAAGTAGTAAAGAGTTTTACCTGGAAAGGAGACGCCTCTCCAACAACAATATCCTGGGACGGAAAGGACGAAAAAGGAAAAGATGTTCCCGAAGGATTGTATTATTACTTTGTAGAAAGCTCCGACAAAGCCGGGAACAAAGGAGCGGCGAACATAAAAGAGATCTCTCTAACCAGGCAGTTTGAAGTAGCGGATATAACCATGAGCGCTGATTATTTTTCCTTTAAGAAAGATAAAGAGATTAAGCTCTTTCCAAAACTCTCAAAAATCGAAGGTCTGCAAAAGTGGACCATCACTATCGCCAAAAAGAACAAGGATGTGATAAAAACCATAAGCGGAAAAGAGAAGTTTTTAAACCTGGTTACCTGGGATTGTAAAGATGATGAGGGAAAGCAGCTGGATGACGGCGAGTATTTCATCAAACTAACTTCACAATTTAAGAGCGGGAACAGGCCCACGTCATTTGAAAAGAAACTCATTATAGACAGCACGCCGCCGGAGCTTGAAATAAGTCATTCTCCCGGTATGTTCTCCCCTGATGACGACGGGAACAATGATATATTAACCATAAACACTGAAACAGAAGAAGAATTCGGCATTAAGGAGTGGCGGATCAATATCTATGAACCTTCAGGAAAGCTCTTTAAAACATTTACGGGCAAGGGAAAAGTGGCCGAAGAGATCAAGTGGGACGGGCTGGGAGCGGGCAAAGACCTGGTGGAATCGGCAGCTGATTATTATATAGAACTTGAGGCTGCTGACATGGCAGGCAATACCGCGAAATCGGAGAAAGACAAAGTTGCTGTTGATATTCTTGTTATTGTAACGGAACGGGGCCTGAAAATGAGAATCAGTAATATTGAGTTTGCCTTTGGAAGAGCATATCTCAAAAGAAAAGGCAGAAGCATTCTCGACAGGGTCTCAAAAATTCTGGAAAGATATGAAAAATATGATGTCATTATTGAAGGACATACCGACGATATAGGAAATGACGAAGCAAACCTGAAACTTTCGGAATTACGGGCCGAAGCGGTACGAAAGTACCTGGCCTCAAATGGGATCGATATTGACCGGCTCCAGATAATTGGCATGGGAGAATCGGTACCCCTTAAAGAAAATATCAATACGGAAAATCGAAGAAGAAACAGGCGGGTTGAATTCCTGTTAATAAAACAATCAGATTAGGTTTTTTCTCATAACGTGAGGTTTTAACCCCTCGTTATGAGAAGGGAAATAACAAATATGAAAATATTTTTTTCGGATCTGGACGGGACATTACTGGACCATACCACATACAGCTACGCGGAAGCGGAAGAGGGGATCTCTTTACTCAAAAAGAATAATATCCCCCTGGTACTGGTTTCGAGTAAAACCAGGCAGGAGATAGAAGAACTCAGCAGGGAGCTGCAATTGGTTTCCCCTTTTATATTTGAGAACGGCGGCGGAATAGCCTGGCCCGCGACAGAAGGGGAAAAAGCCTATAATTACAGTATGATGATGTATGATATCGATATCCTGGGTCTAAAACTTGAAGAGCTGAAACAGCACCTGAACCTGGTAGCGGATGTGATGAAGAGTAAAATAACGACAATTGTTGATATGACTATTGATGAGCTTATCGTATTTACCGGGCTCTCCCAAAAAAAAGCCGAGCTTGCCCAAAAAAGAAAAGCCTCACTTCCTTTTATTCTATCGGAAAAGAAAGAAATAGGGATTGATGAACTCAATAAGATCAACACGATAGTAAACAAAAAGGGGCTGTCCATTACAAAAGGAGGACGTTTTTTTCATTTATCCTCAAAAGGATCAAGCAAAGGAGCGGCAATTAAGAAAGTTGTTGAAAATTATGCGAAGAAAAGCGGAGATGGAACCATAACATCAATTGGAATTGGCGACAGTGAAAATGATATCCCCATGTTTCTCTCTGTTGACATTCCCTTCCTGGTAAAAAAACCGGGAGGAACAGCGATTAAAACAGGGCTAAAAAGCATCCGGGAAACCCGGGGGATAGGACCGGCAGGATTTACCGAAGCAGTAAAACAAATAATTCAGCCCTGAAGGACTATACGAATGAATATGTTTTTAGATATATTGCAATGGATCTTTGATTTAATAAAAAAAATACTGGAAAAACTTCTTGAGCTGTTTCTCCGGGTCAACATCTTTGAAAAATTGATCATAGCAGCATTAATACCAACGTTTTACGCCATTGCAGCTCCTGTAGCGTGGTTTAAAATGCTCGAAATTTTTTATGTTAATAATCCCTTTGCGGTCTATATGATAGGGATCGTTACTGTGATGTACATAACCATGTTCCTCCGGCGATTCCTTTTCTCAATGATTATTCGAATAGTAATAAATGCCTACTATCTTGGCTGGATAATCTATTATGACCATGCAAAACTCTTCGTAAAAAATAATCCGTATGAATTAACCCCCGGCTTTGCGGTAAATATTATAGTACCGGCTGTCTATATTGTACTTTCCGCTTTTAGCTACCTGTTTGTAGAAAAAAATAGATCCGCATAAACACAAAAAAGCCCGGGCTGCCCCGGGCTGTTCCAACATGACATAATTCCGAATTTGTAAGGAAATCCCTTACAAATTAATAAGGGATTTGACCTATTGACTTACAGCCAATTTAATAGTATTAATAGAGTAGCCATTTAATTCGAAAAGAGCTTTTTAATAAAATCTTCCAAATTTTTTTTCTCTTAACGATTAGCGTCTCTAAATGAGACGCTTTTTTTTTATTAATCGTTTTTCATTTTGGGTTTAACGCCATCCATATCCAGACCACGTAAGATCCTGTCTTTGTCGTCCTGGAACTTACCCATAATCTTTTTGTATGCCTGGCGGTGAGCTTCTTTAACAGCCTGGATTGCCCGGTAATTTCTTTCCTGCTGCTCCATAACCTTGTTCGATTCTTCTTTGACTTTTCGGAAAAGGTTGTATATTTTCCCCTGTCTTCCTTTGAAATCATTCATAATATCGCTAATGGAAGCATTAGAGGCTTCGTTGAGCAGAAGATCATCAAGGGATTTTTCTTCGGCCTGGTTAATGGCATTACCGGCTTTTTTAAGCTTTTTTTCATCTCCGGCTTTTTTTACCATTTTCTTATAACTCTTCATCTTTTTCCCGTCTTGCTTGCTTCTTGAACCGAATTTTTTGATCTGTTTCCGGTAAAGAGCCCCTTTTTCCTCGGGATCTTTTTGCAGTTCCGTATCTTTTCCCTTTTTCCAGGATTCAAGAGAACCACTGCTTCCTTTATTTGGGCCGCCGGCAACAGAGGATTCAACTTTCTGTCCCTCATTAAGATTTACCTCGCCATAAGGATTATTGATATTCAGTTTCCCTTCGGAAAGATCCACACGGGATTCACCGCCCTTACTCACGCCAAGCTTGAATTCAGTTCCTCGAATAGCACAAACAATTGTAGGAGTATATACCTTGCGGGATCCTTTTTTGATTTTGGCAAATGTACCCTCAATGTTCCCGGAAATAAGAGCAATATTGGTAGAACCTTTAACATTTTTGCTTCCTATTTTGGCGGAACTTTGAGACATAATTGTTATGTTACTGCCGTCATCGTAAGCAATCGCAACCGATGCATCCTCGCCGGTTTTAAGCAAATCGCCCGATTTAACCTTGGTCCCGTTAGTGACCTCAACTTTTTTCGAATTCCGGATAAGGGTTACATCACCAATGTAAAATGAAACATGGAGGGAGTATCCGGAAACCGGGATTAATAATAGTAATGTAGTTATAAGGAACAGTTTTCTTGATATTGAAGACCTGTTCATAATAGTACCTCGTTTTTTACAGCTAAAAAGCATCTGGAGCGACTTTTTAGCGTATTTAGCTCTTTAAAAGAGCTTTATTGGAGAACCATACAGAACCCCAATATACTAACAAAAGAATAACATGTTTGTGTAAATATATAAAATTTCAAGTTAAAAATCAAATTTTTTTGTTGGAAAATACATAATTAAGAGGAAATAGAGTTCACACTATTACGGTCTATTTCTGAAAAAGATCCCGAACCACTTTTACGGCCAGTTTTACATGGTTTTTTTTATTCAGGATTTCCTCATATTGAAGAGACGTTTCCCGGTCTTTTTTATCATTCTTATATGAAATAACTGCCAGTTCTTTTTTATTCTTTCGTTTGCAAAAACCGATTACTCCAAACCGGCAATTCGACACTATAATTCTCATTTTGACGCCCGGCACCCTTTTTGAATAGACCCATCGTTCAATCTGTTTTACAATATGATTAAAGAAAATTTTCGTATGGCCTCTCAGGTCATCGTCGGACATCATACTTGAATAGACTACCACAGCCCGGAAGGCCCCTTTTGAGACTATCCGCCTTTCCTGCTTTATGAGAGACCCATAGGGTGTTCTCCCGTCCATGGATATTTTTTTCTCTTTTCCGTTTGGGTAAAGATACCGTGTTGAACCGTCATAATCTATATATATTTTTACGCCCTTTGGGGTTAATATTTCACGCTTCCCGTCTTTATACCGGGTAATTTTTGTCTTATCTTTAAGAACCGCTATCTCTTTATCTTCATATTTGTCTATAACCGTGCCGTTTTTCTTTACATAGGTCTCTTTTTGAGCGTCTTTCTTCTTTAGAACTGCTCCATGATAATTAAAGTTAAGCTTTTGCCCAAACAAAAGAACAGGAAAAATCAGTATGATAAAAACTGCCAGGGTTCTTTTTACAAATCGTTTATTTTGATAATCTATTTTAATTTTCATATTATTCTCGTTTTTGGAATGGTTGTTCTGCTGTTTTCTAATTTTCGGCCATTCCCTTAATTTCCTGAAGTCCTTTTTTTTCATCAGTTTTCCGAGTATTTAAGAATATCGTTCAAAGCTGCTCAATAACTGTTGACTTATATTGATATTTTTTTTATATTTACATATATGTATATGCGTTTGATTAATACCTGTTTAGGCTGCAATGGGGATTTTTTCTATATTTGGAGATGAAATAATGCTTAATTTAACATTAACTGACGAACAGGTTCTTTCTCTTGTTGAACAGCTTTCTTCTAAAAAAAAGAAAGAATTACTTGATCATCTTCGTTTTGAAGAGTGGCTAAACTCTCCCGAAGGATTAAAGCTAAAAGCTGAAAGAGAAAAAGAAGTCGCTGATGGGCGTACTTTTTCTGTTGATGATATAAGAGACCGTTTAAAATCAAGATAGATGGATAAAAAATATAACGTTATCCTTGCTGAATCTTTCTTTCAAGACCTTGAGAATATTCCTCCAATAACCACGAATGAAATTTTAGACAAAATTGAGCTTCTTGGAATTTTCCCGCAACTTGGGATTAAGTTGTCTATTAAAAACTGGATTGGATATTATCAACTGGTTGTAAAAAATTACAGAATTCTATATACAATTAATAAAGAAAAAAAGTTGGTAACCGTTTATTTTGCTCGACACGGAAAGATGAATTTCGTTTAAAAAATCCCAACAAAAGGAAGACAAAGCCCATGCCCCAGGACCGATGTACATCAGATAATAATCTCTTTTCCGAAGAGAGTGACTATAAAAGAGACCTGGGGCTCCTGGAAGCCACCTCTATTGTTATTGGCAGAATCATTGGTTCGGGAATTTTCCGAACGCCGGCTCCCATAATGCTGGCAGTTGCTTCAACCGGCCTCTTTGGCCTGGTCTGGGTTCTCGGCGGTATAATTACCATTTTCAGCGCGGTTTGCTACGCGGAGCTGGTTGCCATGATGCCTAAATCGGGCGGGCCCTATGTATATCTCCGTGCCGCCTATAATCCGGTGTGGTCTTTCCTCAGAGGCTGGGCCATGTTCTTTGTTTCGGAAACAGCATCAATCGCGGCTGTTGCCCTGGTTTTTTCGGATTACCTGAACGCTCTCTGGAAAATACAATTCGGCGATTCCCTGTCGCAGCTTACCATGGTGATAATTGCCCTTGGTACCATATGGCTTCTTACGGTTATAAATCTTTTTGGCGTTGTCTTAAGCGGCCGGGTACAGAATTTTTTCAGCACCTTTAAAATTCTGGCCCTTGGCGCGATTATTGGTTTCTGTTTTATCGCGGACGGAAACGGGTCTAATTTTACCACCCCTTTCCTCCCTGAAGAATTTTCATGGGGAACCATCCTGGCTGTGGGTACCGGGCTCAGGTATTGTTTCTTTGCCTTTAGCGGATGGGAAGGCGCCACCTATATTGCCGAAGAAGTTAAGAATCCCAGGAAAAATCTTCCCCTGTCCCTCTTTTTCGGCATTGGCGGAGTAATGCTGCTCTACGCCGGCGCGAATTCAGCGTATATATACCAGCTTCCGGTTGAGACCATTATGACATCCAAAGAAATTGCCGCCGACGCAATGAGAATCGCCACTACGAAAATGACTCTCGGCAGTATTGGCGGTGTTTTCATTTCTATCGCCGTTATGTTCAGTACCTTCGGGAATGTGAGTACCCAGATCCTGTGCAAAGCCCGGTCCTGGCAGGCCATGTCCAGAGACGGTGTTTTCTTTAAAAAACTGGGCGAGATCCATCCCCGGTATAAAACTCCAAACAACGCTCTTCTTGCCCAGGCATTATGGGCATCGGTTCTTCTTCTGCTTGCCGCCTATAGTCCCCATGTTACGGAGATCGCGGTAAAGGATATCCGGGTCGACGGTGAATTGTACTCTCTTGAAAAGAATGACCATTCCGAGACAAAACAGGAAACGCTTATTCTCGGGACTGCTGAAGAGACCTCTATGATTACTTACAAAGTAAAGAAAAAATATCTTAAAAAAGCGGAAAAAACAACTCCCGGGCTTGAAAGTTTTTTCCTCTCCGGGGTTCGGGAAAAAGAATGGACCGCGGTAAAAGCCGGAATTAACACCAGCGAACTTTCTTCCGTTGTTAAAAAATTAAACAACCTGGGAAAACAATCAGCCTATGAAACGATTATCGACTTTTTCTTCGCTACGGGAATTATATTTAATATTATGACATTCCTTTCGGTATTTGTCTTACGAAGAAAATATCCGGATATGGTTCGCCCGTATAAAGCGTGGTTTTATCCCTATGGGCTTATCATCGTGGTTGTTTTTTACCTGGTCCTTCTGGGGCTTACCCTGATTTCGGCTTTTATTCCGTCTATGCTGGGGCTGGTGCTTACGTCTACGGGATTGATATATTACCAGCTTGTGGTGAAGAAACGAACCCCTGAAAGCGACGTTACGTAACGTCGCTTTCAAAATCACTTGATCCTGGTACAATTGTTCACCGGAACCCGTTCCAGTACGCCGTCGCCAAAAATATCATACAGGCCCAGGTGATGCATATGAACATATCCAATGTGGCATTCGCAGAACTGGTTTGTGCAAATCCGCTCCCTGAGCCAGTTCCTCATTTTGCCCTGGTAAATATTCCCGATCTTTTCGCCGGTAAAATGGCAGCGCTGGATTGAGCCGTCACTATATACAGAGATAACGGTATCACCGGTTCGGCATTCTTTGCCCTTGCTTTTATAGACTTTTGAGTTATACGTAAACAGGGGATCAATAAATCGAAAATAATCCAGGTCTTCCCGGCTGTAATACCGGGGCTCATCTTTATAAGCATTAATCCAGAGGTAAACCCGTGAAGGCAGATCAGCTCTCATGCGGGCAATCTCTTCTTTATGTTCTTTTATCCCCACAATCCCTACACTGTAGGATATTCCATAATCATCAAGCTGCCGGCACTGTTCCAGGTAACGGGCTGCTAATACCTGCGAAGGATGGTAGGTTGTCCAGAGCGCGAGTTTATTCCGGCAGCAGCCTTTCAGCCAGTCCAGGGAAGCGGACAGGTTGGTCTGAACCGCTATTTTTTCTATGTGGGGAAACGAGGAGAGTTCCGCTATGGCGTCGCAATACCAGCTCCTGGTAAGCACTTCTCCCCGGGGGGTAAAAAAAATTGACAGGTTTTCATTATGTACTGCCCGGTTTGCCGCCCAGGTTACAAACCGGTTCAGGTCTTCCCTGTCCCCGGATAAGATCTCCGGGCTGTCGGTCTCATGGGTAAATGGGCAATATGGGCATAAATAATTACAGGATGAGACTTTGCCCCGGTATAAGATAGTATATTTCAATGAAATAGGTATCCCTCCATTTTTTTCTTTACCAGGTCCGACATCATCCGGTAACCAATTGCATCGGAATAAGCCAGGCCCTTACGGGTTAAAGAAAAGATGGAATCATTTTTACCGGCAAGTCCCAACTCCGGCAGTTCCTTTAATTCCGCGAAATCATCAGGGGCATTTGTGTTAAAAAGGTTAAGATACGCTTCAAGGTCGAGACCTTCGCTGCGAAAAAGAGACTTAATAATATAGCGTCTTCTTTGTTCCCGCTCATTGAGAATAAAACCGTAATCAGCTACGCCAAAAGATTCCCGGGATCGGGAAATATACTCTTCCAGTATTCGTTGTATCCCTTTCCGGGTTACGGCGTATCTTGATGAATAATGAAGAGAACTGGTATATGAGCGGGCTCCGCATCCTAATCCTATCATGCCGTTTTCCTGGCAGCTGTATTCAGGCACGGTCACCGCGCCGGTATCGGAAGACCGGAACAAGCGCATTGATTCCTGCCGGTATCCCTTTGACAGGAGCAGGTCCCGCGCGGCAGTGTAGCATTCCATACGGATTTCATTTTTCTCCAGTCCGATTCCTTTTAAAAAATCGGAACGGCCCAGGCCCGTATGGGAACGGATATATAATGGATAGAGATAGAGCTCTTCCGGTTTATATTTCAGAGCCTTTTCCAGGGAATAGATCCAGGTATTTACGGTTTGTCCGGGCAGGCCATAAATCAGGTCAATGTTCAATACCGGGAAATCCATTGTCCGGATTGTATCAAGAGCCCGCAGCGATAGGGCCGATTCTTTATTGCGGTATATCGCCCTGTTCTCACTGTCAATAAAGCTCTGAATTCCTATGCTGATGCGGTTGGTATTCCTGCTTTTGAGCAGCTCCAGCTTGGATGGGGTTATTGTATCCGGTGAAACTTCTACTGAGACCGGGATCGCGGAAAGATCAGCTCCCATGGTCTGTTCGGCAATATCAAAAACTTCATCAAGTTCGCTTTTGTTCAGTTTTGTCGGCGTTCCTCCGCCAAGGGCAAACCGGGTAAAAGTCCTGTCTTGCAGCAGCCGGGAAGTGGTTTCCGCCTGGTTTTTCAGCGATTTAATATATTGACCCGGAAGCTCGTCTCCGGGGTTGGAAAGAGAAAGAAGATTGCAGAACCCGCAGCGTAAGGTACAAAAAGGGATATGCATATATAAAAAAAGAGATTCCCGGTTTTCCTGTTCCCATGTTTTTTTTAGTGATACCGGCTCTAATGGCCCATAGGCCGTTTTATGGGGGTAGGAATATAAATAGGACCTGTATGGATCATTGTCTATTATATTAGATATATCAGACAGACCGGTTGAATATGATAAATTTGCTTTTCCCATATGGTTACAGATATCCTAAAAAACTTTCCGGATGAATTAACTGGAATTGGACTATTTTTGTAATGCTCTAATAATGCGGAATCTCCCCATCTTTATAATGGGCTTTAGGGAAATCAATAAGAAATCGTTAAAAAGGATAAAAATGAGTAAAAATAGATAAAAATCCAATTTTATTATTTTTTTTGGGCACATTTCCCCCTTTTTACCTACTATATTATTAATCTGGCAAAAGTTATGACTCTAACTTTTGTAACAGTGTTATCTTAACAGCAGGCCTATTCTAGCCTACTGGCCGGGTGTTAAGGTTATTAGTAGCTTCTCAATAACCCGGCAGATAAAGGGGATCAACCCGGTTTTTCCGGAGATTTTTATCTGCCGGTTTTTTTTATTTTCGGCTTATCCCGGTTAATATATCTTCCTGAATATGATCTTTCCATTGTTGAGAGTGCTGACCCTGCGAAGCAGGGAAGAAATACGGAAGAAACTGTGATGATACCGGGGTCTATTTTGCGAAGATGCTCCGGCCAGGGTTTGGTTCTGAGAGACGTTGCAGTGCAACGCCTTTACTGGCTGGTTTCAGGCCAGGGTTATGGAGATTCCGGGAAGGTGTAGCTACCCCTGCGAGGGGGGC
>JAAENB010000712.1 GCA_024224995.1 bacterium
AAACAGAGCCTGTTCCCGGAAGATGTTATCCGGGGTTTTGCTCTGTTGCCCTATGGGGTTAAAACCCCGGGCTGATATGGGCTCATTTCCAAAAATTCTTGCGCCCCCTCTGGGGGTTGGGGGGCCGATGGAAACAGACCCCGGTATCGACATAGTTTCTTCCGTATTTTTCCCCGTTCGACGGGGTCAACACTCTCAAGAAATTCTTTTTAGACAGGGCCGGTTTCCGGGAAGAGAGACGTTGCATGCAACGCCTTTACGGGTTGGTTTTCGAAGATATTCTCCCGGAGCCATGCTCTGTCTCACGGGGTTGAAAACTTAAATTCAGTTAAGATGCAATATTTTGATGAGTGGCATGAAACTTGCATATCTATATAAGGGTGGTCTTTGCCTGCCATTTTAATTAAAACTATTAAGGAGAATTAGAGTTATGAAAAAAATTTTTAGTCTGTGTTTATTTATGTGTATCGCATTTTCAGGGTGTGAAGCCGGTCTTACCAGTAATAGGGATTCCTCTTCCGGTGACCAGGAAAATTCGGGATTCAGCTTTTCCGACCTTTATTCCAGAATGACTTCAATGGAAACCAGGAATAACGAGCAAGACAATACAATCGCCTTACTGGAAGGCAGTGACCTGGATACCCGCTTTAATAACCTGGAAACCGCAGTTACGGGTGACGAAGGCTTGAGCAGCAAGGTCAGCTCTCTTGAAGGCTCAATGAGCACCTGGACCGATGTGTATAATGGCAGCATCCTGCTTTCCAATACCACGGGGAATGCCTGGGGCTACGGTATCACAATAGCTGCTAACGGCGGGTGGGCTCGCGGCTTTAACTTTCTCGATTCTTCAAACAAGGTTGTGGGTGGATTTTGCGCCGGCGGTGTAAACGATACTCTCTCAGCTTTGTATATTGGAGATGTCAATGATCCGGCAAATCCCTGGGTTCTCTTTAATCCAGACGGTTCCATTTCTAGTAAAGGTATAATCCACGCCAGTGGTGAACTTCTAACTTCCGATAAACGATACAAAAAAAATATCACCCAAATTGACTCCCCTCTTAAAAAGGTTCTCCAACTCCGCGGGGTATACTACAACTGGCGTGCCAATGAGTTTAAGAACAAGTCCTTTAGCAAGAAAAGACAAATCGGTTTTATTGCCCAGGAAGTTGAACCCGTGCTCCCTGAGGTTGTTGCCACCGGTAAAGACGGGTATAAGTCGCTTTCATACAGCACAATGACTGCTCTCCTGGTGGAAGCCATAAAAGAAATGAAATCACAGAACAACAGCACCATTGCCGCCCTTAAAAAAGAAAACACCGCGCTTAAACAAAAACTGGCTCATGTCGATATCATTGCAAAACGGGTTGCCCTGCTAGAACAGGTAAACACCTGTAAACGATAAAACCGGGATTATAGTTTATGGTGGGAGCAGTTTAATCTTTTAGGATTCATAACGATGTCAGGAAATTAGTCCCTGCTTTCCGGAACAGGAGCCAGGACGGCGACGCCCAGGCGCAAAACAGGACGTTTTTTCGACTGGGTGAAGGAAAGCAGGGGCTAATTTCCAAGCGCACCCTAAAAGATTAAGCTGCTCCCGTTTATGGTGAATTCCATTATATCATTTTTTGCTTGATACCCGGTAAAAATATGCTATAATGCTATTCACTATCCTAATAAACAAGGAGCTCAACATGAACTATCCCCAAAAAATACGCACCACTTTCATAATATGCATAGCCCTGCTCCCCTTCGTATTACAGGCAGACCCGCATAACAACAAAAAAAACATAGTCTTCGTTACCAAAACGGTAAACCGCGTTGTTCACGGAGACTGGATATTAGGAGGATCCAATACCGATACCCTGTACAAACGGAATGACACGTCCGGGAAAGGTCTCTATGGAATGTACTTACAAAAATCCATTGTTTCTACGCTTCGGAATAAACTGGTAAACGAATATATTACTCCCGGCGGCACCTTCGGCAATAAAAAAAACGATCCCAGGGACGCGGCAATTATTACCGCTGTTAAAACCTCGGTGAATAAGCTGTATATGCATGTTCCCAAACTCAGATACAAAAAAGACCATAAAGGGCTTCCCGTATACGAACTCAAAGGATGGTCTTCAACGAAATTGACTGCCGGGAATAAACCCTCTATTGAAAAATTCATGAGCCTCCTTTTAGCCGGTGCCCATTTCGTGATCCTGGAGCCGGCAACTCCCCTGCTCAACAACGTCACCGCTCTTACGGACAGCGGGGTAAATAAAAAACATTCCCATTACGCCCAGACCAGCGGTGCCAGGGTCTTCCCCTCAATTACCTGGGCCGCTCACGATCCCGCGCCCATTATTTGCGCGCTCCTGGTAGACAAAGTCATGGTTCAAGCCGCGAACAAAGGCACCTTCTTTCAACTGGAAGGATGGCCCTATCATTCCGGGTCCGGCACTACTGACCTTGTAATGCACGGCATTGATTTTTTGGTCCACAGCAAAAGCTACTGGAATATCTCCACCTATGGCAGGTCACCCTATAGTGAAAAACGTGGAACCACCATATTTATTACGAAAAGCAAAACTGCCCCGAAAGCCGCTGTTATTGCTCCCCTCTTTAAAAAAGGTTGGGATACATACTGTATTGAAAAAAGAAAATAACGGGAGTAGTTTATTTTTCAGGTGCGCTCGGGAATAAGTCTGAAATACAAAAAATTAAAAAAATATTTGACAGAAACCATTGCGCAACTAGAGTGCCCAAACTTAATTGAACAAAAATTTAACAAGGAAAAATTTCTAATGATTCGCAACTATACGCAAAATACTTTCAAAACAACGACGTACACATACACCACAACAGGTGTACATACTAATATTTTGCAGTGGCGATTATATACTCTTTTATAAAAATAGCGTAACAACAGCGATTTAAAAAAGCCCGTCTCTGCAAAACAGAGACGGGCTTTTTTTTTATTTTTTAAATAAAAATTTCAAACTGGAGGTACATATCATGAAAAACAAAATCAAAGTCGGTGTTATTGGCGCTACCGGGATGGTGGGGCAGAATTATATTCGCTTACTGGATGGGCACCCCTGGTTCGACCTGTGTTATGTTGCCGCGTCTCCGCGGTCCGCGGGTAAGACCTACAAAGAAGCTGTTGCAGGGCGGTGGCTTATGGATGGGCCGGTGCCGGAGCAGGTTGCGGACCGTATTGTTCAGGATGCCGGGGACGTGGGCCTGGCCGCGGAGCACTGTGCTGCTGTTTTTTCCGCGGTGAGCCTTGAAAAAGAAGCCGTGCGGGAGCTTGAAACAGACTATGCCCGTCACGGGTTAGGAGTTATTTCCAATAACTCCGCGCACCGGTATACCGGGGATGTCCCCATACTTATTCCCGAGATAAATCCCCATCATGTTGCGGTGCTGGAGTTTCAAAAGCAGGCGCATGGGTTTCAAAATGGATTTATTACGGTTAAACCAAATTGCAGCATACAGAGCTATATGATTCCCATCCACGCGCTGCGGCAGGCCGGGTTCCCGGTAAACAGGGTTATGGTTACCACGATCCAGTCCATGTCCGGTGCCGGGTATCCCGGTCCTTCGGGGCTCGATATGGTAGACAATATTATTCCCTTTATTCCGGGGGAAGATGAAAAATCGGAAGAGGAGCCAAAGAAAATATTCGGGCACCTTGAAGACGGGCAAATTGCTGCCGACACTTCTATGGCTCTTTCGGCGCAATGCAACAGGGGGCCCATTATCGACGGACACCTGGCCAGTGTGAGTATTGGATTTGAGAACGCGGTGCCCGGGAAAGACGAGCTTGCTGCTGTTTGGAAAGAGTTTAAATCTTATGCCGTTGAAAAGGGTCTGCCGTCGGCACCGGACCCGGCGATAATTTATTTTGAAGAAAACAACCGGCCGCAGCCGCGAAAGGACAGGAACGCGGGGAATGGGATGGCGGTGTCCGTGGGGAGGCTTAAAAGTTGTAGTGTGCTTGATTACCGTTTTGTGGGGCTGTCGCATAATACGGTGCGGGGGGCCGCGGGTGGGGCTATTCTTATGGCGGAGCTTGTGGTGGCAGAGGGGTATTTAGCTTAGACGGTTTTGTCGGGGTGACGCGGCGCTTACGCGCCGCGGAGAGAGGGGGTTGAAGGGGCTGTGCCCCTTCAACCCCCTCCACTTGCTTGCAGAAAATTTTGTTGGTGCGGTTGGGAATAAGCCTGATCTTTCCTCCGCCATCCGTGGCTCCTGCTCCGGAAAGATCAGGCTTATTCCCGGACAGAGTTTTTGATGCAAGAAGAGATAAAGAGAGAGAGAGAAAAAAAAAGAAAAAATATTGTTGATAAAAAAAATAAGGGATGTAGGGTAGTGAAATGAATGAACTGATAGTGAGTATGTTTGATATACATCCGGAAACGGGGTTGGAACGTGAGATATGTGAGGATGAGGATATAATAGAAGGGATGATGTGGGGGGAGCCGCGGAGCGGTCATCCGGAAGGGGAAGTTGGGTGGCATGTGCGGGATGTATTGGAAAATATTGACCGGTGGTATGGGGATGATCCGGACCGGGAACGGCTGCGCCTGGCCGCATTGGTTCATGATACTTTTAAATGCGAGGCGAAATTGAACGGACAGGATCACGCGAGAGTGGCAGCGGGTTTCCTGGAAAAATATTCAACAGATAAAGTTCTGCTGACGCTGGTTGCGCTTCATGATGAGCCGTACCGGGCTTTCCGGAACCGGCACTCCGCACTGGCACAGGCGCGGCTTGGAAAGATTAAAAAAAGGATGGGGCCGGATATTTCCCTGCTGGTGAAATTCTACCGATGCGACAGCCTGGTTAAAGGGAAAAAGACTGAGCCCTACGGGTGGTTTACGGAAATTATCGCGAAGAGCTGAACTATGCTGCTTTTCCCGGGGATACTGTTGTTAAGATTCGAGCCTCTTTAATATTACCATGGTCATATCATCATCGCCGGAAAAACCTTCAAGCGCCGCAAGCACAGCCTCTTTTATTTCCGTGGGCGCGCTCTCCGCGAAATTTTTAAAAACCTCCATAAGCCGCTCCTGTGAAAACATCTCATTCTTCTCATCCCTGGCTTCGATAATCCCGTCCGTATACAAAAGCAGAACATCGCCGGGCAGCATGTGCAGTTCCCGGTCCGCGTCTTTCCAGGGAAGATTTTCCCAGGGAGAAAGCCAGATCCCTTCGGAGTTAACAAGCTCCACAGACTTGTGGGCAGCCCGGTAGAGAATCAGGTCAAGGTGCAGCCCTGAAAAAAGCGCCCTTCCCTCCCTGTCAAAAGAAATAGCGGTAATGGTCATGTATTTATCCTGGCGCATCCGCCTAACATTGTAACTAATGGCTTTGTTCACCACCCGCAGCAGCCCCGATGGTTTGCTCTCGGGGTGCCTGCCCAGGTAGGACCGGATTGACGCCTGCACCATCATCATTACCAGGCCGGCAGGTACCCCGTGCCCGGAAACATCGCCAATAATTACCCAGTTATTTTCATCACTATTAATCACATCATAATAATCTCCGCCAACGGCATCGGCCGGTTTAAGGAAGGCAGAAATTTCAAATCCCGTAATAGCCGGATTTTCCGGCAGCAGGGCTGTTTGAATATGCGCAGCAATCTTCATTTCCGTTTCAAGACGGGCGGCATTTTCCCGCTCTGCCAGGAGCCGTGAATTTTGAATGGAAATGGCAGCCTGGGAAGAGAGGATCTGCAAAAGTTCCAGGCGCTCGGGACTAAAGACATTGGCCGCGATATTATTTTCAAGAAAAAGAATTCCCATCATTTGACCCTTGTCCAGAATAGGAGAACAGATAATAGACCGGGATGAATTGTCTATTACATAGGGATCGTTAATAAACATCCCGCTGGTACCGGCATCGGAGAGGACAACACTTTCCCCGGTCTGGTTAACATAGTTGACAATGGCAGGAGAAACCAGGTTGGTCTCTTCAAAAGGAGTCGATTGAAACAGGCTCATGCCCCGGTTGTAGTCTCCCCAGGCTTCCACATAGAGCTTTTTATTTTCTTCGTTTTTCAGTAGTAACACCCCTTTACGGGCACCGGCATTCTCAACAGCGATTACCAGGAGCCGTTCCAGCAGGTTCCGTAAATTGATCTCCCCGGATATGGCCTGTGAAGCCTTAATAACCGTATACAGGTCCAGGTTCTCGGAAGAACTTTCCGTAGCGGTAGCAAGGGTCGCGGTACTTTCTTCCCAGTTTCCAATCCCGGCTTTTTTAGAAATAAGTTCCGGATGCAGTTTTTCCATATGGCTCACTTTCGCGAGAGCGCCCCACCGGGAATAGCAGTCGTGCGCTTTTTTCAAATAAAGCGCGGCAATATGTTCCACTCCCCGGTTGCGGTAAAAAAGGGACGCGCATTCCCAGGCAACTGCCTCTTCGTGAATATATTCATTTTCATGAGCTGCCGCAATGGCCTCTTCGTAGAGCTGAATAGCGCGCAAGTTCTCCTTTGCAATAGCCGCGAATTGCGCTTCTACGAGCTTGAGTTTATGCAGATTATTCATGGGCACGACTCCAGCCCAGCGTTTTAATTTCTTCAGGCCCTTTTTCGCCATGCGTAAACACCGCTTCCGCTCTTTCGCGTCCGCCTCTTGAGACCGGGATAGATACGCCAATGAACTGAATAAATAAAACATCGGCATAATAAAAGAACCGCCCATGGTGCCTGCGTTCTCCATGGCACGGTCCGCGTTTTGAACAGCATACTCATACTTATCAAACAGCCAGCCAAGGATCGCCTGGTAGCAATAGATCATCCATTCGGCGTGGATATCCCCTACCTCAGTAAAGTAGGCTTGCATTGACGTGCCGTTTATATTCTCACTTCCGACATCACAGGGGTCGTTCGCTTTTCCCTGGAGATTGTGGGCAAGCTGGTGATTGACGATTGTCATATTCAGCTGCATCTCCTGCTTAAGAGAGGAAAGTACCCTGATCCCTTTTTTCATTTCCCAATCAACAAACTCAAGACTTCTTCCCATATACAGCAGGGTATAACAATATACCTGTATGGCATAGGCCGCAAACTCAAAATTACCGGTTTCCAGGCCCGTAAGATGCCCTTTCAGCAAGGGCGCTAAAGTTTCTTTCGCGTGCATTTTCCAATGATAAATAAAGCAGTAAACAGCGACATAGGTATTGACAAATTGCTGGCGCGCGTCTATTTTTTCCAGCAGGTTTATCCCAAGATTCCCAAAAAGATAGCCCGGCTCAAAATCATTGAGCCCGCACAGAACCATTCCATAGGCGGCATAGGCGTAGGGTGACCAGGGTGAATTACCGCTGCGAATAGATAAGCGTATGGTCTTAAAAATCAGCAAAGGCATCAGGTTAAACCGGGACAGGTAGGTAGGACTGGTAATAACCGATATGATTCTCATTTTGGCCTGCGCTGCCGGATCCCTGGTTACGGGAAGCCGGAGCAGATCATCGGTGGTTTTTCCCAAAAGGGTGAATTTTATTCGCAGAAGTCCCAGGATCACATGAAACATAGTCGGGTTACGCGGCAACCGCTCCCCCATCATTCGCAAAACCCGGAGTCCCGTATCTATGGCTTCGGCATGCATTTTGCGGGCTACATAGGTATAGATCCTTGTTTCATATACTTTGATTTTGTCCCGGACCGACATCGCGTGACGCAAAACTGTCTCTCCCAGGGTTTCCATCTTTTCATATTCCCCACAGAGGTACGCGGCTTCCGCGGCTTCCGAATACAGCGCGAGAGCTCGAGTATAGTTGTCTTCCCAGCAATCCGTTTCCAACAAGGTAATCCCGGTTTCCAGGTGATGCAGCGCCGATTCATATGCTGCCGAGCCCTTTGCTTTTTTTCCCACTACCAGGTTTAAGTCGATGAGCCTGAATTGTTCACTTTTTAACCGTACCAGGGATATTGCGGAATTAAGCTGTTCTACGATGCGAACTATCTTTTCATCCGGTTCGTCTTCCGCTATATTTTCCAGTAAATAATTCCCAATATTATAATGCTTCCGGACCCGTTCTTGTTCGCTCAGTAGAGAATACGCTGCTTCCAGTATCCTGTCGTGCTGGAAGCGCCCGGTACTTCCCGAAATAATAAGATACCCGTCTTCCGCGACCTTTATGAGCTCCGAAAAAGTTTCATCAATTGAACGGTTTACCATTGGGGGAATTACTTCCAGGTCGAAACTGTTTCCCATGCACGAACAGGTCTTGAGCATCTTTTGAGCTATTTCCGGAAGCCGGGTAATTTCGGCTGCCATGAGTTCTACCACATTGTCGGTAACACGCATCTGTTCAATCTTTTGCATATCCCATTTCCAGCCCCCGGCAAAAGGTGCCGGTTCCAGCATTCCTTCTTCGTACAGGGTCTTTAAAAACTGGTTTATAAAAAAAGGATTACCCCCTGTTTTTTTATGAACCAGCTCTGCCAGTGACCTTGTCTCATCTTCTTTTGATTTAAAAAAAGCGGTAATAAACCTGTTCACGGTTTCGCTGTTGAGAGAATCGAGCTGTATCCTTTCTACAGGCACTCCTTCCTTTTCTATCTCTAACAGGGTTCTCGTGAGTATATGATTCGTGTCTACTTCAGTGTCTCTATAAGCGCCAATTAAAAATAAATAGTGTATACCGGGATCGGTGATTATTGTTTTGAGCAATTTTAAGCTTGCCGGGTCGGCCCATTGCAGATCGTCCAGAAAAATAACCACGGGATGCTCGGCTTGCGCTACAACATGCGCGCAATTCTTAAACACGACATTAAAACGGTTGAACGCCTGCTCCGGCTCCAGCTCCGGTACATCGGGCTGAGGACCGA
>JAAENB010000713.1 GCA_024224995.1 bacterium
CAATTCTTGTACTTCATCAAATCCAACCCCGCGTTTTGGATTTTTTCTAAGTTGTTCGCTTTTTTTGATATCGTATTTAAATCTCATATCATTTTGCCATGCATCTGAATCTTATATGAAATTTATTAGCCGATTAAAAAATAACAGTAAGCTCTCAGCGGCGCGGCTGTTTGCGTCCGCTGAAGCGCATGTTATTTGCGTATTTTATTTGTTTATTTTGCCTTTTGTTTATAGTCTTTAACCAAAGACATTGTGTGATTCAGTAAGCTGAGATCGCCAAAGGCTCTATGGCCAGGGATAACTATTTTTATCGAAGGATATGCTTTTTTAATTCTTAATACTGTCCTGTCCCAATCATCTATGACCGCTTCATTGGTATTCCCCAACCCTTTTGAGTCCAAACTTTTTATCAAACAACCGCCAAAGAATATTTTTGATTTAGGAAAATAGACAATACTGTTGTCAACAGTGTGTCCAGCGCCAAAGTATCTGCAAATTACTGTTTCGCCTTCAAATTCTAAAGTCATAGAATCTAAAAATGATTTTTCAGGTATGGGTAACTTCAGAGATGTGCATATTTGTACTGTTTTGGCGTAGGCAATGGATTCTACACCCTTGTCATGTAACACAGACAGCCCTCCCATACAATCACTGTGAGAATGTCCCACAATTATTTTTGTTATATCTGCTTTTAGATGATCTTGTAAAAAATTATATAATATCAGGGTCTGTTCATTTGTATTGGGTGTATCGATTAATAATGCCTTCCCGTTTTTAACGAAAATAAGACCGTTAGAAGGGAATCGGCCATACCCGGGAAAATCAAACCAACTTGTATGGACATAGTAATTCTCATTAATTTTTATCAATTCAATATCTGTATTTACTCTGATATGCTCAAAATCCGGAGTTTTTGCTGCTGTAGAATTAATAATAAAAAGTGTAAAGAGCAGAGACAGAAATTTCATATCATCTATATCCTTCTTATAATTTAAAGGTAATGATGTGTATCATCGAGCAAATAACAGTTCGCTAAGCGGCAAGGGCGGCAAATTCGAACATCTTTCCAAGCGGCTCTGTAGCCCTTGTCCGACTTGAGCAAAAGGTTGGGTGGCATTTTCTATCTCACTGTTTCCGGCATATTCCATTTTTAACCACCTCAAATTTCACAATTTATC
>JAAENB010000714.1 GCA_024224995.1 bacterium
AGGCCCGCTCACTTGCACAATTTAGTTTCTTGAGAGAGGTTAATTCCCGGGAAAAATATCGGTTCGGATTAAGAAACCGGAAATACCCCGGAGATGGTAGAGGCGGACATTTTCAGAGCTTCTTTCTTCGTGGAGTTTGGTAATACCCATGCTTGCCATACCGCCGATGAAGAAGTCGAAATGTTTGCCGAGCCTGAATTTAAAGTTAATCCCGGCAGCGGCTTCAACCTGGAAATAAGCAAGACTTTCCAGGACATCGGCATCGGAAGGGCCTCCGGAGAGAGTGCTGGTAAATATGTAGTTTAAACCGACTCCCGTAAGCAGGTTCAGGGAGAAAAAACCGGCATTAAAGGAAGTAAGCAGGTAAAAAGGCATGCCAATATTCTGGCTGGTAACAGTGGTCTGTAAAGAAGAGTTGCTTAGATATATCTGGTTTTTAAACCGGGAATACCAGACACCGGAATGGATACCAACCCTGTTGGTGAACATCTTTTCAAGCACAAGGCCGCCGGAGATGGCAATACCGCTGCCCCAGACATTGGGACTATCCTTGATCCAGACATCGGTAAGCCCAAAGGAGCCGCCCAGGCCAATGGCAAGATTGGGCGGGCTTTGCTCTTTTTGCAGCTCTTCTTCAGTATCGGGACCGGCATACAGAAATGATGCCGAAGTAGTGATTATCAGCAAAATTGCGAAAAGATATTTAAGAAATATTCTCATATAATAGCCGAATGATCTTATTTTTTATCTGCCATGATGCAGGTACCGTTAAAGAGGGAACCTCCTTCAACAATAAGATCAGGGGTGATAATATCACCATTGACCTTGCTTTTGGTATGAAGTTCAACTTTTTGAGCAGCTTTTATTTTCCCGTTCACGGTTCCGCTAATAGAAACAACCCTTGCGTTAACATCGGCGCTCACGGCAGCTTCTCTACCGATTATGAGAACACCATCGGTGTCAATTTTTCCTTCAAATTTTCCTTTTATCTTCAAAGAGTTCTTAAATTTTAATCTGCCTTTAAAATGTATATCATCGGCGATAATAGTATCGATACTGTTTTCATCTTCAAGCATTGTATTTAAATCAGCCATATTTTCGCTCCATAGTGGAATTGTTCTTAATTGAGTACATATAATGTAATACTAAAAAGAAGTCAAGAATATGTCAAATAAAAAGTAAATATGCGTCATATATAAGGTATATCGACCCGGAATGTAAATTATTAGTTACTATAGTATTGGCAAACCATGTATAATTATTTTGTACGGAACTGGTTCCCTTTGTAGTATCGGAAATTCCGTGAGCACCTCCCGACGTTCCAATATTTCCCATGCCGGCTTGATGAAAATGTCCTTGAAACTGGTCACTTTGAAAAATCCCGGAAGTAGTATTTCCCCGTAAAAACCTGCCTCCGTTATTAAGACTGGGAGCAGTCTGGCCGTCATAAATACTTTCGGAATCATTAATCTCTTGCCCGTTGCACTCAACCCAGCCTTCGGGAATGGAAGGAGCCGCAATGGAAGCCTGCATTGATGCAATTACAGTATCTGTATTGGAGTCATTGTCTCCACGGTTGGAAAGCTCATTTTTAATCGCGGTATTTTGCGCTTCAATGGCAGCTACTTTGTCGTACATCTGGGAAAAACTAAACTTACTGTCCGAGTCTTCGGAAGAATCTGATGAAGTGGAAAGCCCGGCTTCACACCCCGTAAGAGCAAAAAACAGAACTATGAGCATGCTAAAGGTACACAGGTTAAGAGTTTTTTTCATGATAATTTTCTCCATAATTTTATGTTGGTAATACTAAATTTACAAAAAAAAACTAATCCGGCAAGTGTTTGGGAATGAACGCTACCTGGGGGGGGAATGAACAACAGTATTTTTCTTTAAAACTGCACAAAACAGGTTTTTTGGCAGGAAAAAGTACTTGCAAACCATTTTTGTATAGTTTATTGTTAGTTTCCTGTAACTTTATTTGATTAAGAGATACATATAATAAAAGAGAAAAAACTTAATTATATTAAGGGAGGACTTAATTATATTAAGAAAAGACTTTTGTGAAGCTTCAAAAATGCCGAATTTGATAAAAATTTAAGTAAGAAGGAGTTGAATCGAAAAAATAGAACACTATGAATGAGATACTTGAAAAAGCGAACGAGCTTGGATTACTCATCCGGGAAACAGAAGCATGCCGTGATTTTGAAGAACTCTCGGCAGAGCTTGAAAACGATACTGAGTCAAAGAGTCTGCTTGATGAATACACAACAATAGCCGAGAGTATACATCAACGGGAGACCCAGGGTGGTATTGTTGAAAACTTCGAAAAAGAGCGGGTCCGTGAACTTTCCGGCATCATAAGAGAGAATAAACTTCTCACCAGCTTCCTTGAAGCACGCGGCCGGTACATTGATCTGCTCTCGAACATCCAGAAGTCAATGGGCATAACAGGCGGTTAATAAATTACAAATTTATGCCAATAATCCCTTGACTTTTAAAACATGATGTACTATAAAGAAAACAGCTTCGTGTGTAGAAAGAAGTGATTCCGGGTGCGGGGATGCGGAAGTATCGTTTGCGGCCGGTTTTGTGTGCGGTTTATACTGTGCAGGACCAATTTTTGAAAAATTTAATAACATAAGGAAAAAACCATGCAGCCTGATTTGTCAAACATTAAAGATAGAATAGAAAAGAACAGAGGTTTTATTGACCGGATAACAACCAAACTACCCGGGTATAAAGGATACGTTGAAAAGTCCGAAAGAGCGGAAGCCGATAAAGTACTGCGGCAGTTTATTGTCGACAAGATCAAAAAGTATAAGTCTGATATCAGTGATATAATGAGTGACCATTCGAGAAAGGGAGAAACCGCGAATTTAAGCGATCTTGATTCCCTGGGGCATTTTCTTGAAAAGATGGCAAAGAAAGTAGAGTTTGCCGATTATGTAAACGCGGGATCTTTTTCAAAGATGAAAATCTCCGAAGAAGATCAGGACCGGCTGTTGGAATATGACTGGCGAATGATTGATGGCATGGATACTTTGGCTGAGCTGGTTTCAAAGCTTGGAGAAGGAGAGGCCGCTGATTTTAATACCCGGTATAAGGACTTGAAAGATAAGCTTAAAGAGTTTGAGAAAAATTTTGATGATAGAAAATATGTACTGGTGGAGGTCATATAATGGCATTATTAGATGTAGTTGAATGGAAGAACCAACCCGGAGAAGTAATTAGCCGTTTTGCAGAGGGAGATATAGCAATTGGTTCCCAGCTTATTGTCCGAGAAGGACAGGAAGCAATATTCTTCAAAGACGGCCAGGCACTTGACACGTTTGGCCCTGGTCGGCATACGCTTAAAACCGGGAATATACCAATACTTGAGAAACTCATAAATCTTCCTTTTGGCGGGAAAACACCGTTCCCCGCAGAAGTCTATTTTGTAAATAAATCCGAGATCCCAAATATGAAGTGGGGCACCAAACAGCCAATCCAGCTTTTAGATCCCATATATAATATTCCCGTTCCCATACGGGCATTCGGATCCTATTCCATGCGAATAAGTGACATCCGGGGATTCTTAATCGCAGCGACCGGAACCTGGCAGGCATTTACCAGTGAAGCTATTGGAACAGCAATGCGTGACCAGATCCTGGTTCCGAAAGTAAAAGACCTCATTGCTGAGTTCATGATCAAGCAGGACATTACCATACTCAAGCTCGCGGCCTATTATGATGAAATAGGAGTGGCTGGTAAGGCAAAGATGCTTGAAGAATTTTCCAGCTTCGGATTAGAACTGGTTCGCTTCGCAGTAGAGTCGATAAATATACCTGAAGATGATGAAGGCGTACAGCGGCTTAAAAAAGCGCTGGCAGACAAAGCCGAAATGAATATTATGGGTGATGATTATAAGACCAAGCGGACCTTTGATACCATGGAAAAGGCAGCCGGCAATGAAGGAATGGCCGGTGGAATGATGGGAGCCGGTATGGGTATGGGCATGGGCAACCAGATGGGTAATATGATGGGAAATGCCATGAACAACGCAACCGGCCAGGGTCAGGCCCAGGGAGGCGGCGGCCAGGCAGCACAGGTGGCATGTCCTCACTGTCAAGCAGCGAATGTGGCAGGAGCAAAATTCTGTTCATCATGCGGCAAAGAGATGGTGGTACCGCAAAAAGCATGTCCTTCTTGTAAAGCGAATGTACCGGCGGACGCCAAGTTTTGTCCTGAGTGCGGTGCCAATACCGTTGGAGCAAACTGTGTTAAGTGTAATGTCCAGCTTCAGCCGGGGGCGAAATTCTGTCCTGAATGCGGCTCGGCGCAGGCATAAGGGAGGTCCGGAATTATGTCAACATCATTAGATTGTACATCCTGTGGAGCTCCCATAGAAATAACAAATCGTTTTAGCAAGGTAGTATGCTGTGATTATTGCGGAACCCACCTGAAAATGCAGGATGACGGGTTTGAGGCATCGGGGAAATACGCGAAACTCGCTGAATTCCCATCGATTTTTGAACTCGGCAGCAGGGGAACCATACTGGGAAAACCATTTTCAGCTCTTGGCAGGATCAGGTATAATTGTGACGGATCACATTACGATGAATGGTTCCTTGATTATGAAGGGGAGCAGGCCTGGTTTTGTGAAGATGAAGGGACTTATACGCTCTATACCGAGTCTTTTGAAATAGCCGACATGCCCGATATCGAATCCGTACGGGCAGGGCAGAATATAACTGTAGGCGGCAAAAAAGTTATGGTAAAAGAGGTGGGAGAGTCTACTGTTGACGGCGGAGAAGGAGAACTCTCCTATTATGTCGAGCCCGGAACAGAGGTGATCTACATAGACGGCGTTGCCGAAGGAAAGAAAGTTTCAATAGAGTATTCCGAAGGAGAGGTAGAGCTTTTTATGGGGAGACCCCTGTTAAAGAGAGACATTGTCGTCGGTGGATAGAGATCAACGAGTTAAGAAAGCTAATATTTGATAGGCCGGAAACTTGATAGCATTGCGAGTTGCATCTGGCGTGGAAGAGCCCGTACTTCCACGCCCGCTCACAAGCAAAATTTAATTACTTTTATCTGGAAATGTACAATAAAAAACTGAGAAAAACAGATGCTGTTGTTATAAAAATGACAGGGTCCGGGATTTTCCGGTAAGATAACCTGCATAGATTGTAGTCGGGGGATAGAGATCAATGAGTGATGAAAAACTGAAAGCGTTGAAGTGTGACAGTTGCGGCGGAGATATAGTCAAAAGCTACCGGGTCGTTGACGTCGAAGAAGACGAACAAGTTCCAATAGCTAAATGTCTCTCATGCGGGCAGGAATATGATCAATTTTCGCAGGAATATTATGAATTTTTTGCCGATGATTTCACACAGGATATAGACGCGTCGGTCTTTAAACTTGGTTTAAAAGGAACCCTTAATGGCATTGAGTATGAGATCATAGGGCGGATCAGGATCCAGGAAGAGGACGATGAGGATGTAGCCACCTGGGATGAGTGGCTTGCCATATCCACAGACGGAGTTTATCATTACTTTGTAGAAGAGGACGGGGAGGTAAAGTCGTATGAAGATTATATCCCTGAGTCTATAGATCTTGAATCCGATCCGGATTATATAGAATTTGACGGCAAGAGGATCGACAAAGATGAGGGCTACATTGGGCGGATCGTATACGCGGAAGGCGAGCTGACCTGGGAGCCCGAAATCGGAGAACCGGTCACCTGTTATGACATAAAAAAGGACGGCGTTTCCTATTCGGTAGAACAATCGGAAGGAGAGGTCAATATCACTAAAGGCGATGATATTCCCTATAAAGATATTATTGCCGCCTTTGGAACGGATGAACATAAGCAGTTATATGAATCCACCACAGCAAAAAGGTCAACATATAAGAAAAAAGCTTATGTTTACCTGGCACTTCTTGCAGCAAGCCTTTCAATGGCAATTTATAATTGCTCTATGGGAAGCCCGGTAAAAGATATTATGGCCAAAAAGAAGGTCATTACCAACAATCAAGTAAAAGTAGAGAAGAGAAAAGTAAGTTATTTTAGCCAGGTACTGTACGGCCCTTTTAAAATGGAAAAGAAGAACCAGCTGTATGATGTCTCTATGTCGGTGAATACGAATGTCCAGCGTTTTTACCTTGAATGGCAGTCTATTCGTTTGATGCTGTTAAAAGAAGACCGGCTGAATAAGGTCACAGGGAACAAGCTGGATCTGGTAAATCTAAAGACACTTTTTAAGGATATCGACGCGAAAAAAGAACCCGTAGAGTCTTTTGCCATAATCGGAGATTTCTGGGATGAGGCGGGAGTTGACAGCGAAGGATATTCCTGGCATGAGAATGATCTTACGGCAACCAAAGATTTTGTGCTGGATGAGGCGGGTAATTATTATTTCTACCTGGAAATGTACAATAAAAAGCCGAGAAAAACCAATTCAGTAAACATAAAAATGGCAACGGCCGGAAGTGTCCGGTATTATATTATTTTTATGTTTATTTTCATGATATTGTGGCTCATAAACTGGTCAAAATCGAAATCTTATAATGAGCTCCCCTTTGAGATGTCGGACTAAGAGGGTGAGGAGGAAATAGTATGATACGAACTATAATAGTAGCAGTACTCCTTTCAGGAGGATGCTTTTTTATGTCAAATTTTTATTTTCTTTATCCCCGTGCCGGGATGACTTATGTTAAAAAGCACCGGGAGATGAGGAAGTCTGTACGGCATGGAAGCGGGGTTTATTACGGACATTATGGTTCAGGAGGATATAGAGGAGGTAAATAAGCATGCCTCTGTCTGGTCTTTATAAAATATTGAATTAAATCTTTAGGAGGAAAAAAAGAATATGAACTGGGGAAATTTAGTGTTTGGGATTGTTGATACGGTAGTCTATTCAATTATAGGGATTATCATGATGGGCCTCGGTTTTTTGCTAATTAATTTCTTTACACCGTTTTCAGTGAAAAAGGAGATTGAGGACGATCAGAATACGTCTCTCGGTATAATAATAGGCTCAGTAATTATTGGCCTCTCCATTATCATTGCAGCAGTTGTGGGCTCTCCATCAGGCGGAGGCAAAACACCGCCACCGGTACCTGCTGTTGCTGATGCATCTGCACCAGCACCTGCACCAGCTATAGAAACCAGTGTTAAGAATTAGTGAAGGATAACCATAACCTTAAGACGAGTGAACAAAGAATACTTTTATTCTCTGTTTTTATTCTTTCTCTGTGCGGAATAACATATGAGCTGGTACTGGGTTCCCTTGCAACATACCTGCTGGGAAACCCGGTACAGCAATATTCAATAACCATTGGTTTTTTCCTGAGTTCCATGGGATTTGGATCGTACCTCTCCCGTTTTTTTCTTCGGGATATCCTGAGGAAATTTATTATCCTTGAGGTGGTATTGGGACTTGTGGGCGGGCTCTCGATCCTGGTTTTGAATTACCTGTTCTCTTTTTCTGCTACCTATTATGTGCTGCATATTTTCTTTTTGGTAATCATTGGAACACTGGTAGGACTGGAAATACCCCTTCTTACGAGGATTTTAAAAAAGTACGGATCATTAAAAGAGATTATTTCAAATGTCCTTACCCTGGATTATATGGGTGGTCTTGCCGGATCCCTGCTTTTTCCACTGCTTCTTTTTCCCTTTATTGGAAGGCTTTTGACCAGTATTGTAATTGGTGTTGTTAATATTGGAGTAGCTTTTTTTGTTATTTCAAAGATTGATTATCAGAAAAAGAGCAAGGCCGACTATTTATTTCCCATAATTTCCATTCTCCTGCTGGGGACTATCGCTTTTAATGCCGATACCATAAACAATGTGCTGCAAAAAAGACTCTATTACGATGATATAGTTTTTACCAAACGATCAAAATATCAGCAAATAGTCTTAACCAGGAACGGGAATGATTTCAGGCTTTACCTCGACGGATCGCTGCAATTTTCCACGTTTGATGAATACCGGTATCATGAAATGCTTGTTTTTCCGGCATTGGCCTTACACCCGGACAAACCCAAAAAAGTACTTATTCTTGGCGGAGGGGACGGAATTGCAGTAAGGGAATTATTAAAATGGGATTCCGTGGAGCAGATAACTCTTGTGGAGCTCGATCCTGCTATCGTTGACCTGGCAAAAAGCAATTCATCATTCAAGTATATTAACGCGGATTCATTGGGAAATAAAAAAGTTAACCTCATTGTCGGTGATGCCTATATCTATCTAATGGAGAATAAAAGTAAGTTTGATATAATTATAGCCGATTTTCCCGATCCCCATGACGAGACAATTTCCAAGCTCTATACCGTGCGATTTTACCGTCTTATACGCCGGTCTTTGCATGATTCGGGGATTTTTATAACCCAGTCCACCTCTCCTCTTTTTGCCAGGGAAGCGTTCTGGTGTATTCACAACACTATGAAACAGGTCTTTAACGAGGTTCTTCCCTATCATGTTTATATTCCAACCTTTGGGGATTGGGGCTTTAATATCGCCACACCGGCAAATTTCGAGCTCGATTCCATGAAAACAATGGATTCCGGGGTTCAATTTTTTTCAAAAAATACTTTTTTGCAGTCTCTTCACTTTCCGGGAGATTCAAAAAGAACTGTTACCGAGACAAATACTTTTAACAAACCGGTCTTGTATAATTATTATTTGAAGGGCTGGAAAAATGTTGATTATTAATCTATGAATGATGGCATCAAAAAAGATAGTGATTGGTACCGCAGAATCCTTGAGAATTTGCCGGTATTGATTTGCCGGTTCCTTCCCGGAGACGGCATCATTACCTTTGTGAATAATTCCTATTGTCAATGTTTTAATAAGACTTTTCATGAGCTGGTAGGACATAGTTTTCTCGAATTAATCCCGGAAGAAGAGCATGAAGCAATTCGCATACACCTGGCTTCTTTTTCGGTTGAGAATTCATCTAAGTCCTACGAGCATCCTGTTCATACACCCGATGGGGTGCGGTGGCAGCGGTGGACCGACCTTGCGTTGTTCGATGATGCGGGAAATGTTATTGAATTTCAATCTATTGGCGAGGATATAACCGACAAAAAAAATCTGGAAAAAAAGATCCTTGAAATAAGCGAGCAGGAGCGGAAAAGTATCAGCCAGGAGCTGCACGATGAAGTGGGGCAAATCCTGGCAACGATTTCGTTCCGGGTAGAGGCGGTAAACAGGAACATCCGGGGGAATACCAGCCGGGCAGTTTCGGAGCTCGAAATAATAGAAGAGCTCGTTGAAAGCGCTATCATTAAAACCAGGGATATCGCAAAGGGCCTAACCCCGGTGAACCTGGAAAGCGACGGGCTGGAGCTGGCGCTTGAGAAGATCGCGAATGAAGTTGAAGCGCTTCATTCTATTTCCTGTGAGATTATAAAAAAAGGAGATATTACGTTCCAGGACAACACGGAGGCCACACACCTGTATTATATCGCAAATGAATCAGTCCGGAATGCCATAAAACATGGTAAGCCTGAAAATATTATTATTACCGTTGAAAAAAATAATGATGGTTTTATACTTTCCATAAAGGATGATGGAGAGAAAAAAAATAAATTCAATAACGCAAACAAAGGTATAGGGATTCGAATCATGGAGCACCGGGCCGAGATGCTGGGAGCATCATTTGGTATTACTAACCATGCCCGGGGGATGGAAATTGTCGTAAGAAAAAGATCGGGAGCGTAGTAATATGCTGGGAGTACAAAGTGAAAAAATAAAGGTTTTCCTGGTTGATGATCATCCAATACTTCGCAGGGGAATCGCCAATCTTATTCAGGATGAGACGGATATTGATGTATGCGGAGAATCAGGAACCGTTAATGATGCGATGGCGCAAATAACCAGGCTTTTGCCTGATGTTGTTATTGTCGATATCAAGATCGATGATGAGAATAGCGGAATTGACCTGGTTAAGGCAATTAAAGAACGGTGCCCGGGAGTTGCATCTCTTATTCTCTCAATGTATGAGGAGTATGATTATGCTGAAAGGGCTATCCGGGCCGGAGCGAAAGGATACATTCAGAAGAAGGACGCCCCCAAAAAAATAATAGAAGCTATTCGTGATGTCAGGAACGGGAAATTAAGCCTCAGTGAAAGTATCGCGGACAATATTATCAATAAAGTAATGTATGGCGTATCGGACAAAAATGGTATCAACGCGGAGCTGTTGTCGAACCGGGAATTAGAGGTTTTTGAGCTGCTTGGCCAGGGGTGTAAAAATAAAAAAATAGCTGCCAAACTGAATCTCAGTTATCATACTGTTGGCAGCCATATCCGGAATATAAAGAAAAAATTAAAAATATCCAACAATAACGAACTAATAATTGCAGCCTCTCAAAGAGTTGCTCGCAGAAACAGTTAAATTGTTGTAATCCGTTTCCTTACAACAATTTAACGAAATTTGTGGGCGAATAATGTATTTTATTAGAAAAAATAATAAACAAGTCTATTGACTCTCTCTAAATCTTGTGATATGTTTATATTAGGGTAGAATGTAAACGGAATGGAGATATACGTCTCTCCGAACAGTAACAAAAATAAATAAAAAGAGAGTTGATATATGTATAGTTTGTTGTTGGTTGGAAAAGAAGAGCAAAGCAGAGAACTGCTTGTTGATGAGCTTCGTAATGAAGGGTATAACGTTTTTCATGCTGTCAATAACGATGAGGCTATTAAGCTTGCGGAAAACAATGTATACGATTTTATTATTACTGAAGTGGAAATAAAAGATATTGATGAAATGAAGCAACTCGGCGGCTTGCTTCCGGGGGGCCAACAGTCATCTAACGGTTATTCCAGTCATTTTATTACCTGGGCAAGTAACGGATACCTTATCAAGTCATCTAATTGGAACGAATTAAAAAAAAATATCCGTGATTTTTCAGTCCGATAAATATTTTTTGCTGGGGGTAATGGTAGAAAGCCTGGCTCATAATTAAAACAGCATTAAAAAAAGAAAGGAGCAGTTTTTTACTGCTCCTTTGTTTTTTTAGTTTGTTTCCAGGGTCGTCAACTGACCGCTTTAACCACTTTCTCTGATCTGATGCACCGGGTGCATACATGTTTTCGGACAGTACGGTTGTTTTCAAGTACTTTGATCTTTTTAATGTTGGGCCGCCACATTTTTTTTGTCTTTTTGTGAGAGTGGCTAACATTAAAACCAAACTGTACTGATTTTCCGCAAATTTCACATTTGGCCATTTCTTTTTCCTTCTACACACGTTTTCAATTTTATTGATGTTTTATTGATAATTTGGTTGACACTATTAAATTTATAAGTTTATTTTGCAAGCACTTTATTTAATATATATAGGGAAATAATTATATGAAAATTGATGCGAAAACACGGGTAACTGATGCTCTACAATCATCAAAAGAAGTGGTAAAGGTTTTTAAAAAATATGACCTCTATTGTCCGGCCTGTAAAGGCGCCGACGAGGATACCATAAAAATAGTGGCTCACCATCATGCTCTTAACCTGGAAGAATTCCTGAGTGAGCTGAATGGAGCTCCGGATTCGTAGTTCCATGGGTTTTGTGAAGATAATTGGGGGAGAATTCCGGGGAAAGCTTATTCCTTTTTCGAACAAAAAATTCGATAATGCCGATATTACCCCACAAAAGATAAAAGGGGCTCTCTTTTCCATGCTGGGAGAAGATCTATCAGGAAAATCCTTCCTGGATCTCTTTGCCGGGTCCGGACAGATGGGGATTGAAGCCCTGAGCAGGGGAGCTGAACCCGTAATCTTTAACGAATTAGACAAAAAGCGATATTTGTTTATTAAATCTTTTGTTGAAGATCTTGGCGCGGCAGTGAAAACCTTACTATTGAATGCTAAAGCGCTTAAGTCGATACAATTTCTAGGGGAAAAGAGTTCTCCGGTTGATTATATTTTTCTTGATCCTCCATATGTGAAAGAAAAAAGTGAAGTAAATATTTACGGCTCTCTTCTTAATAGTATTGAACAATATTCTATCTTAAAAGAAGATGGTGTTATTATTATACAACATTTTAAAGAAAACAGCCTGGCCGACTCTTATGGGAATCTAATGTGCGTAAAATCGAAAGTATACGGTTCCTCCGCAGTCTCTTTATTTAAATACCAGGGTTGAATAATTAAATTTTAAGAACATTTAAGGAAAAAGAAATGAGTACTGATAAAAATAAACCAATAGATAATAATGAAGCTGCTGATGAGAAAGAGGCTCCTTCAAATTTTATCCGGGACATTATCAATGAAGATCTCCGGACGAATAAAAATAATGGTGCCGTAGTTACCCGGTTCCCGCCCGAACCAAACGGCTACCTTCATATTGGCCATGCCAAGTCGATCTGCCTCAATTTTGGGCTTGCTGCGGAATATAATGGGATATGCCACCTTCGTTTTGATGATACCAATCCCGGGAAAGAAGATGTTGAATTTGTTGACTCTATTCAAGAGGATATTACCTGGCTGGGGTTCGATTGGAAAAATAACCTTTTTTACGCTTCCGACTATTTTGAAAAGCTTTATGAATATGCTGTTCAATTGATCAAAGCCGGGAAAGCATATGTATGCAGTTTGAGTGCCGAAGAAATCAGGCAATACCGGGGCACGCTTACACAGCCGGGCAAGAACAGCCCTTACCGGGACCGCTCCATTGAAGAAAATCTTGATCTTTTTGAACGGATGCGCGCGGGAGAATTCGAAGACGGTGCCCATGTTCTCAGGGCAAAGATCGACATGAGTTCGGGAAACCTTAACCTGCGTGATCCGGCCCTGTATCGTATCCGCCGGGATGTGCATCATCGTACCGGGGATACATGGGTTATTTATCCCATGTATGATTTTACCCATTGTCTTTCCGATTCAACAGAAGGTATTACTCACTCTATTTGTACTCTTGAGTTTGCGAATAACCGGCCTCTTTACGATTGGGTTCTTGATGAACTGAATACGGCCAGCCATCCTCAACAGATTGAATTTGCCAGGCTCAATCTTTCTTATACGGTAATGAGCAAGCGAAAACTGCTGCAGCTGGTTCAGGACAAGCATGTTAGCGGCTGGGATGATCCCCGGATGCCCACTATTGCCGGGCTTCGCCGTAAAGGATATACTCCTTTTGCGATCCGTGATTTCTGCGACCGTATTGGTGTGGCGAAAAGAGACAGTATTGTTGATATTGCTCTTCTTGAGCATTGTCTTCGTGAGGATCTGAATAAACGGGCTTCCCGGTTTATGGCTGTGCTGAACCCGCTTAAGGTTATTATCGACAATTATCCCGAAGACCAGGTTGAAGAACTGGATGCCAAGAATAATCCGGAAGACCCGGATATGGGGACACGGAAAATCCCGTTCTCAAAAGTTCTCTATATTGAACAGGATGATTTTAAGGAAGATCCTCCAAAAAAATTCTTCCGCCTGGCTCCGGGCAAAGAAGTCCGGCTGAAATTTGCCTATTACGTGACCTGTCAAAGTATTGTAAAAGATGAAAATACCGGTGAGATTACCGAGATCCATTGTACCTATGATCCCGCGACCCGCGGCGGCTGGTCCGAAGACGGCCGGAAGGTTAAAGGCACGCTTCACTGGGTATCTGCGGACCAGGCAAAACAAGCGGAAGTCCGTTTATACGAACACCTGTTCGCGAAAGAAAACCCCGAAGAAACGGACGAACCCGGCGACGATCCGGATGACGGAAAGTCATTCCTTTCTAACCTGAATCCCGATTCATGTAAGACGCTTTCCTCCTGCTGCGTGGAACCGGCTCTTACTCAGGTAAAACCGGGCGATAATTTCCAGTTCGAGCGCCTTGGCTATTTCTGCGCCGATCTCGTCGACTTCACCCCGGAAAAACCGGTCTACAACCGCACCGTATCTCTCCGCGATACCTGGGCTAAGATCGAGAAGAAAATAAGGTAATCGGTAAAGACTGCTGCCGGAAACAGTCTTAACCGATTACCCGATTACCCGGCCCGCAGGGCCACCGATTACCTTATTCACTTCCCCATATACTTAAAATCTTTCCATAAACCGGTCTTTTTTTTGCCGTAGGGGTAGGTCAACGTGCCCCGGCCGTTGAACTTGTTCTTTTTCCATTCTCCATCGTAGGTGCTGCCGTTGGCAAAATGGAATATTCCTTTGCCGTGTTTCAGGTTGTCTTTCCATTCCCCGGTGTATTTCCCTCCTTTCCATTTGCCCGCGTTATAGGTATGGGTGCCGGTTCCGTTGATCTTGTTGCCCGCGAACTCGCCTTCGTATTTGTTGCCATTGGCATAGTCGAAAATACCTTTGCCTTTCATTTCGTTTTCTTCCCAATCTCCCGTATACTTATCGCCATTGGCAAAAAACATGGTTCCTTTTCCGGATATTGTATTATTTTTAAATTCTCCCACGAATTTATTGCCGTTCGCGTAAAAAAAGGTTCCTGTTCCATGCATCTCATTGTCGACCCAGTTTCCTTCGTATTTGCCTCCTTTAAATTCTCCCGACGCGAATATAAAGGTTCCTTTGCCGTTAAATTTATAGTTTTTCCATTGCCCGGTATATTTGTCGCCGTTCGATAACTGCCAGGTGCCGGTTCCGTTCGAGCAGTCCCCGCTAACACACTTATTCGCCCGGGCCTCCGGCGGCACAAGCAGCAATAACAATATCATTATCATCAAAATTTTCATGGACTGTTCCTCCGCAGCAATTTATTATATATATCAGAATTTCCCGGCAGAAGCAAGAACAGGGCGGTCCGAAACTGCCGGACTTCTTTTTCGAGTTTTTTTTCGTACCGCAGGTTATCTACCCGCAAAGCCTCTTTCAGCTTTAAACATACTTCTTTTTTTTGCAGGGCGTAATCGATTTTGTCCATTGCCCGGGCCTCATCCAGGAGTTTGCTGACCTCTTTTAAGATCCGTTTTTTGTCCCGGGGCCTGATTCCCGGCAGTGCGGCCTCGAGAAAATCTTCTATTGGTACAATATAAAGATACTTGATATTTTCCCAATCTTCGGCAGGTACATTTCTCACGTCATTAAAATAATTTATCCACTGGCTTGTTACAAATGCCTGCCCAATATTGGCCGGGTTTGCCAGGTCTTTCGGCGGCACCAGGCAGCATTTGAAAAATTTCAGCATGTATCGCTGTCCGCTGCTGAGCGTTCTGTCCACATCGGATTTGACTTCCCATAATTTTGCCATTCCCTTTTGTCCCAACAGGCCAACCGCATGGGCTTTGTCTATTGAATACCGTTCTTCTTCCGTAATGACTTTCATTGATACTCCGGAAATATCTCCTTTTGGAAAATTACCGGGAGGGGCATGGCATTCAAGACAGCCGGAGCCCTGGTAGCCCGGTTTGCGTGAGCCCAGGACCGATCTTTTTATAATTTCCGATTCCAGTAAGCGCATTCCGATTATTTTATTCTCCAGCTTTTTGGGAATGCTTTTTTGGGCATCCAGGTATGGGATGAGCTCAAGATAGGCCTTTCTTATTTTCACCAGGTCCGCGCTGGCGTTTCCTTTCATGTCGGGGATGGCAGGGGAGAGAGACCGGATCTTTTTTTCCAGGCGCTTTAATTTATTCATTTGTTCCGGCTTCAGCATAAGCCCATTGATGATATTCGCTGATGATGTTCTCATAATGAGATAATTCATCTCATGGAGCTGTTTCTTCCAGGAGAGCTTGCCGGCATCATTCTCTTTTGTTGCAGCAGGAGTTGCATAGAGCGATATCAGCATGATTATACTAAAAACACATAATATAAAAGAAGAGATTAGTAAAAAGGATTTCTTTTTCGAATGTACCATCTTTTCCTCCGGTCTTGTAATTACAGACGTTTGTGCTCTTAAGAGACTAAATTTTGCTTGTACGCGGGCCTTGAAGTAGTATGGGCGCTTTGGATTGCTCCGGAACTCGCTCCGCTCAAACAGTCCTCACAACCCAAAGAGCCCATACTACTTCAAGGCCAGATGCAGCCCGCAGTACTATTAAGTCTCTGATCTATATTTTCCCCGCTTCACTGGGTCGGTCGTGTCTTAATATACCGAAAAACGTAATTCGGAATGTAACCTCTCTTCACTCCCAGTGCCCCGGTAAAGTATAGCCGCAGGGACATTTGCCATTGTTGAGCTTTGATTCTATTACTTTGAAATTGAACCGTTCTATTACTTTGGTTCCGCATTTGGGGCAATACGTGCTTCCGGCGTCATGTCCCGGCAGGTTGCCCAGGTAGACGTATTTAAGCCCGTTTTTTTTAGCAATGGCATAGGCCTGTTCAAGGGTTTTTGCCGGTGTTGGGGGCAGGTTCTTGAGCTTGTAATTGGGCTCAAACCGGGTAAAGTGAATGGGGACATCCGTGCCAATATCTTTTTTTATCCACCTGGTCATGGCGCTAATTGATCTTTTGCTATCGTTTAATCCCGGTACCAGGAGATTCACAATCTCAAACCAGGTTTTGTCCCTGTTTTTCGCCAGGAGTTTTAACGTTTCCTGAACCGGTTCCATTTTTCCCTTAATATACTTTGTGTAAAACCGGTTGTTAAAGCCTTTAAGCCCCACGGCAAAGGCGTCAATATACGGGATCAGTTTTTTCAAGGGTTTCGGGTTAATAAACCCTGCTGTAATGCAAAAGGTTTTCATATTCTCTTTTTTGGCAAGCGCCGCAATGTCGAGCATATATTCAAAATAAACTGTAGGCTCGGTATAGAAGAAGTTAATGGCATTTACGTTGTGCTTTTTCGCGCGCCGGATCACTTCCGCCGGTTCCAGGTGAAAGGTCTCTTCCACCTCATCAGGGCCTACCTGGCTGTATTGCCAGTTCTGGCAGTATTGACAGCCCAGGTTGCAGCCCGCAGTTGCTATGCTGAATACTTTTCCTTTTACCTGGTAATGATACAAAGGCGATTTTTCTATATAATCAAGGGCGATTACGCAGGGCCGAGCGTACGTGAGTGAATAAAAGGTCCCGTTCCGGTTGCCCCTGGAACGGCATTTTCCATTGTTCCCCGGACTGCGCACGCAGCCGTTTGGGCACAGGAGACACTTTGTTTTTTCCCCCCGCAGGGATTTCCAGAATTGTGCTTCTTTTAATTGGATCTTGTTTCCGGCAAAGAGCTTATCCGAAGGAGTGAGCGTATTGAACAGTGCTATGCCCATGGAACAGGCAAGGCAGTCTTGCAGAAAGTCTTTTCTTGAAATCTTGCCGCTTTCCCATACGGGTTTCCCGTTTTTTTCCATGACGATCCCTCCATTCCGCGAAACTATCGGCCTGTAAACAGCATAGCAAAAATAGAGGGAATTTCAACATTAATATTAAATTTAGTCGATTTTTGTTGTATTACTTTTTAATATACCGGACTTCAAAATTCCGGATGGAAGAGATGGCTTTTAAGTACGAAAGAGGGGTTGCCGTTTGCAGGCTGTGGTAGGCAAACGCGATATAACGGTTCCGGTGTTTTTTTCCCGGATTTGAGGGGTCAAGCAGGTGCCATTTCCTCTTATAATACGCCTCCACCCACATATGATATACAAATACATTCCTGTACCCGTTAAAATTTTTTACCAGGATCATGCCTACAACCGCTCTGCTGGGGATTCTGAGAGAACGTAAAAGAGCTATTGCCAATACGGAATGCTCTGTGCAGTCTCCGGAACGGTTTTTATATATATTTTTTGCCGGCAGTAAGGGAATTCCTGTTAATTTATTGCTAATATGCCCATACACAAACTGTTCTATGGCAGCAAGAGGCTGTTTTGATTTTTTAAGTTTTCTCGCTGCTTTTCTTATTTCCGGGCTGGCTATATTTAAATACCGGGTATTGGCAATATACCGGGCAGCGGGACGGGGGTTTCGGCCGGAACGCGCAGCATACCCGGTCCTGAGTTCTATTATTTTTTTTGAACCCTGCTTATATTTCGCAGCAACCTTCTGAAATGGGGTCCGTGGCAGGGAAAAAATACTCTCCTTTGAAGAAAGAATAAAGGTCGATTGTTTTTCAGTATAGATATTTTGAGAAAAATCAATTACGGGAACCGTCATTGCAGATGAGTCAAACGCGTGTACCAGGGCAGGGCATATTCCGGCGAGGAAAAGAACAATGAATGACTGTCTTGAGAATTTTTTTATCACAACAGTTCTCCGGGCTATTTTTTTACAATTTCAATGACATTATTCAGCATTGTTATATTCACTTTCTCCGTTACTCCCATCTCGTTCAAATATATGTCCATAGTCTTAATATTTACTATCGATAAAACAATGTGCATTAGCTGCCGGTTTTTTCTTTCAACAGTAATATTTTTTATCCCTTTAACTTCTACCGTCATGGGGACCGGTTCATTAAGCTCCATAGTCGGGTCATAAATGAGAGATCGGATGACAGTCCCTTTTTTGAATTTTTTTTCAATTAATTGAGAGAAGTAAAAATTTCCTTCCAGGTGAAAAGGCTGCTTAATTGTTATTGTTGACTTGTTGTTATCCATATCAAGTTCAACGGTATTGCCTTTGAACTGCGCGATGGTGTTGATGCTGTCAATAGACTTATTATTTATTGTTTTGTTATAGAGTTCAAATTTCACCGGCTTAAAATCCCTGGTTTCCGTAACAGTGGACCTGGTTGTGTTAATAACAGACCCGGCTTTCATTTCCATTTTTAGGGTTGAGATATAATTATTGTTGGAATCAATGGAATTGGAAAGGAGCGCGGTCCCTACCTGATTTCCGTTCAACAGGAGTATATAATTCCATTCTCCCTGTGGAATGGCAGCAGGAACGGTAAAAGTTTTTTTTCCGCATGCCTGCACCGCAAGCAGCAGCATTAGAAAAACAGCTGCTGTTCGAAATTTTTTTTGCTTGAGTGTTTTTTTCTTCATAATTACTCCCCTTATTTAAAATGGTCGAATCCGCGTATTGCTATATCTTTTTTTATTCCGTTTATTGAGAGAGAAAACCCGCTGTCGGTAATTGTACCAATGGAAGTAATGGGGACTCCACTTTCCAGGGCTGCTTTTTTACTTGAGGTAAAGAGCAATTCATATTCCTCTCCGCTTTCCAGTACGAATTTGTAGGGATCTTTATTAAAGAGCAAGGAATATTTTTTAAGATCTTCCGAAACAGGGAGTTTTTCTTTATTGAGAAGAAAACCTTTGCCGCTTTTTTCAGCAATATGGCCCAGATCGGAAAGGAGGCCGTCGGAAATGTCAATCATGGACGTGGGAGAATAGTTTTTTAGTATAAAATCGACCATAGAAAAACGTGCCGTGGGCCTGGTATGTTTTTCTATGAGAGACCGGAATTCCTTGTGAAGGTCTTTGTTTTCTTCCATCACAAGCTCCAGCCCGGCCATGGAATCGCCCGTTGTGCCGGTGAGGTAAATTGTATCACCGGTTTGAGCTCCATCGCGTAAAACCGGTTTTCTTCCCGAGACTTCCCCGTACAGGGCTATGTTTAGGACCAGTTCCCTGGACCGTGATGTGTCGCCGCCGCTGATTACTGTTCCGGCACTGCCTGCTGCTTCGAGCATGCCATTATAGAGGGACAGAATAAATTCTTCTTCAATATGGGGGGGCACGCCAAGGGAAACAAAGGCAAACCGGGACTTTCCTCCCATTGCCGCAATGTCGGAGATGTTTGCGCTCATTGCCTTGTACCCGATGTTTTGAGGAGAGCTTTTCCCGATGATAAAATGAGTTGATTCTATGCTGATATCGGTTGTAAAGATCCCGTACCGGTCCGGACCGATACGGAATACAGCGCAATCATCCCCTATGGCCGTTGTGAGATCCCGAGGGCAGGGGAGACCGCGGGAGCCGATGGTTTCCCCTATCTTATCCAGTAATTTCCATTCGCTTTTTATTGGCATAGAGTTAAGGTTCGAGGTTCGAGGTTCGAGGTTTGAGGTTTAAGGATTAAGACCCGGGGCCAGACTTGACCAGGGGCAAAAAACTTGAAACTTCAAACTTGAAACTTCAAACTTCTATACACAGTATTGATTAAAACAGTATTCTATTCTTTTTTTACAGGCCTCATAACCGATTACTTCCATTGTTACGTCCATTTCCGGACCCTGGAGCCTGCCGGAGAGCATTGCCCGTATGGGATGAAAAAGTTTTTTTCCTTTTAACGATGTTTTTTCTTTGATCTTTGGTATAATGTCCGTTACGTAATTTGCTTCGGTAATTTCGCCATCAAGGAGTTCTTTTGCCGCGCGGATTATTGCTCCCGCTTCTTCACTCTTCAGTGTTGTGTCGGTTTCTTCATCCGGTTCGTTTACTTCGTTTAAGAATATTCCTGCCAGTTTTGAAATATCCGAAAGGATTTCGCAGCGTCCGCGGATCGCTTCAATTGTTTTTTCAAGCAGATCCCGGTCTATTGAGCCCGTATCAAATCCTGCTTCCTGTATATAAGGAATAAACAGTTCGATAATTTTATCGAGAGGATAATTTCTTATGTATTGTCCGTTCATCCACATGAGTTTTTGAAAATCAAAAACCGCGGCGCTTTTCGCCAGGCTCGTGAGTTCAATCTCCTTTATGATCTCATCAAGGGAAAGAATTTCCTCTCCCGATTCCGTTGCCCATCCAAGAAGCGAAAGATAGTTAATGAGCGATTCGGGCAAATAGCCTTCTTTGCGGTACAGGTCTACTGAAGTGATCCCATGCCGTTTGGAAAGCTTGGAACGGTCAGAGCCAAGTACCAGGGCCAGGTGCGCGTATTCAGGGACCGGAAGATCCAGCGCCCGGGCGATTAAAACCTGTTTGGGAGTATTTGACAGGTGGTCTTCTCCACGGATGACGTGAGAAATCTTCATCAGGGCGTCATCTATAATAACAATATAGTTGTAAATAGGTGATCCATCGGACCGGACAATAATAAAATCTCCTCCAATATTGTCACTATTGAAAACCGTATCACCCTTAATATTATCTTTAATGGTAATAGTCTCATTTTCAGGTACTTTGAACCGGATTACCGGTTTTCGTGCTTCACTTTCGTAGCGATTAAGCTGTTCTTCCGTTATTACCCTGCAATTTCCAGGGCATGACGCGGAATATTTTTCATCATTCTCTTTTTTGCGCATCTCGTCCAGTTCTTCCTGGCTGCAATAACAGCGGTATGCCTTTTCTTCGGACAAAAGCTTTTCAGTATATTGCTGATAAATATCGAACCGCTCCGATTGCCGGTAGGGGCCGCAATCTCCGGGCTTGTCCGGGCCTTCATTCCATTCTATACCGAGCCATTTAAGATCGTTCATTATGGACAATTCCGATTCTTTTGAGCTTCGTTCCTTGTCTGTATCTTCAATTCGCAGAACCAGCTCTGCTCCGCTCTTTTTTGCTATTAAAAAATTAGCTACCGCTGTTCTGGCATTCCCAATGTGCAGAAACCCTGTTGGACTTGGCGCAAATCGTACTCTCATTTTTTTCTCCTGTGGTATATCATAACCGGTTTAACAGGAATACCGGGAGGAGTTTTATTGTCAATAAAAAAAGCTGCTCTTTTCCCTCTTGACAAATTTGGCTTTATCGACTACAATAAAAAAATATATAAGCAGGAGAATTATGTATGAATGATTTATTAATCCCCCTTGAAGAGACAGAAAACCTTGTTATGGGTACCATTTTGCGCAGGATTAGCAAGGAAAAAGACCAGCAGGGCTGTTTTATTCAAAAAGATGAGAACGGCAGCCTCATCCTTATCAATGTGCTCGATTTCAAGAATAAAGCCCTTGCTGCCAGTGAGGGGCTGCTGAAGCCTCAAAAAGATGACAACTTATATTATTATCAATCTTCTTTTAAAGATAATCCCTTTGCTATGGAAGCCTTTGATATCGTTAAAAACTGGCCCCTTTATAAAAAAAATGAAAAATTACAGAACAGTATGCTTAAATTCGTGGCATCAGCCTATGTGCCGGAACAGATCCTGGAGTGGCAGAAGTCCGATTCTCTTGAGTTATTGTTTATTCCTATCCAGCAGAAATTGCGAATAGGCCGGTACAAAGAACAAAGAGATCCAAACAGGATATCAAAAGAACAGTTCAAATCCTGGCTCGATACCCTTGATTTTGGAGAACATATTACCTACCTGGCACAGGTGCTGCCGCAGAAAGATTTCCTTCCCAAATTCTTTTCCGCCGGAACCAGACCTCACCAGGTTACGGAAAGCGCGCTCATGGAAACCGAGTTTAATTTTAAACCAACACATGGCGGGCATATTAAAGTAATAAAATCAAAAAGTAAAAAGAAGCGTTTTCTGGTAGACGCGGGATCGGAGTATATCGGACGGGGCACGCATGCGCCCCTGGTTTCCGCTGAAGAAGTGACTGAGGGGCTTAAAAAGATTTTCCCTGCTTATGAGTATACACCCATTGAAGGGCGAGGGGCTTTTGGCAATGAGCAGAGTTTCTAAACCCGCGCTTGTTAAATGTTGCTTGACATTTTCCTATTGAAAATCATTCTTATACAATGAATTCTCAAGAAACATCATTTAAGTTTTCCCCGCGTTTACTGGAGCACCTGGGGATTTCCGCATATAATAGTGTTCAAAAATGCCTGTCGGAATTATGTGCAAATGCATATGATGCTGATGCGAAAGAAGTTAAAATATCCCTGCCTGATATAATTGATAATAATGCTGTCATTGAAGTTGAAGATAAAGGTGTGGGGATGTCTCCTGAAGAAATTTCCGAAAAATTTCTTTTTATAGGACGGAACCGTCGTGCAGAAGGTGAAAGAACTCCCTGCGGTCGGCTTATAATCGGTAGTAAAGGTATTGGAAAACTGGCGGGATTTGGAATTGCATCACGTATTCTCATAGTCAGCTGGAAAGATAATGTTCAATCAACAGTGAAAATTGACAGGAATACTCTTGATGATTTGACAGCATTATCCAATCAAAAACTGGTTATTAATACCAATCCGTCAGAACATCCAAATGGTACAAGAATTCAGCTGCTAAAACTTCATGAAGATTTACATTTACCAAATAAAGATGTTGTAAGAAGAAATTTGTTTAAATCATTACCCTCTTCTACCGATTTTCGAGTCCTGGTTAATGATATTGAATGTTCGGCAGAAGATATAATCGGGGAAAGACAGGGTTTTCATGAAAATATTCCCGGCAATGGAGAAGTATCCGGATTTTATATTATTGCCAATACAAAGCAAAAACAACCCGGACTAGCAGTTAGAGTAAGAGGAAGAATTGTGCAGGAGCCGGGTATGTTTGGATTGGATGCACAGTCACATGGTTTTTTTACTGCTCAAAAAATAATTGGAGAGATCAACGCGGAATTTCTCGATCCGGAAAAAGAGAATGACTCTATTCGCGATTTAATAAATACCACTCGTGATGGTTTTTTAAAAGATTCTCTAACTGTGCAGCACTTTGATGAATGGGCTCAGAATTTTTTAAAGAAAATTATTCAAGGAGTAGATGAATCGGAGACTAAAAAACGAACCGATGCTCTTTTGAAGACACCAGCGATAAAAGAGAGACTTGACAAACTGCCTGCTCATATAAGAGGAACTGCTACAAGTGTGGTTCGAAGCATTATTGTAAAACTAAAAACAGCTTCTGATGAAGATACGGGAGACCTGATCGAATGGGTTTTGAGATACTACGAATCAAATATCTTAAGAGAATTAGTGAACGCAATATTATCTGCTGATATTGAAGAAACAGAGAAATTAAGCAGTCTTATCCAGGAATGGGGTCTTAACCAGGTAAACAATGTTGTTGGAATTATCCGTACGCAAATAGACATTATAATTAAACTTGAAGAATTGATCTCATCAGATAAGTCTAAAGAAATAGATTTGCATAAGCTTATAGAAAACAACTTATGGCTGGTCCGTGAAGGTCTTGAACTGTGGAGTTCGGATAAACCCTTAAAAACCGTACTGGAAACACAGGTGGATCAAATATACAAAGATCGTCAGGAAATACGACCTGATCTTATATGTAAATCAAGAAATCAAGGAAACGAGGCAATAATAATTGAATTTAAAAGACCAACGGAAAAGGTAGTTATGGATCATGTTACTCAAGCACTTGAATATCATGCTTTAATAAAGGAACATCGGCCTAATATGAAGTTTGAGACATTTGTCGTGGGCAGAAATTATCATTCTTCGGTTTTAGCTGCCCGTGAAAACTTAGAAAGCGCATCCCTTCATCTCTGGTCTTTTGAAGAAATTCTACAAAAGAGCCGCATGCGCTTTGAGAAAATACTTGAAATATTAGGGCGATAGCATTACTTCAAACGAATTACCGCTTTCTCCTCCAGGAGATATTTTTGTGTTTTCAGATCGTAAACCGAAGAGCAGAGCCATTTATCATCATTTATCATAAAAGAAATTTCAATGCGTGCTCTTCTTTCCGAAGGATAATGAGGCGGATTGAGATAGCCCAGCGTGGGGTCCGATTCATTAAGCGGAATAATCAGGGCGTTCTCGTCTCCGCCTTCTTTTAATAAATGAAGATCCCCTTTCTCATCCCATACGAATTCCTGGTCAAAAGAATGCTTTTTCCCGATCTCGCAAATTATAAGTTTAAATATATTTTCCGGTTCTCCAAGGGCACAGGTGGGCGATAAATGCCTTTTCCAGAAATCTTTGGGCGTGGGGAACATGGTTCCTTTGGGCACAATTACATTGTACTCCGGGTCCAGCGTCGTTTTATTATACGTTACAAAAGCATAATCATGAGTAATCAAGTCCGATTTTTGAAAACGGTTTGCCGCGAATGCGGCAGCGCCAAAGGCTACAGCATTAAAGGGCTGCCACGCGCGAACCCGGTCCCTGCTGAATTTTTTCTCAACCTGGGAATAGATATTCGGCAGAAGGGTAGAGCCGCCCACCATAAGGACTTCATCGATATGCTCTTTTTTTATCCCTTTGGTCTTTGCCGACTGGAGCAGATTGTTAAGCAGATTCCCGAATATGGAAAAGAGACCTTTTTTTTCCAGCAAAGCCAGAAGGTCTTTTTTGGTAAAATCTATCGGTTTTTTTAAATTCTCTCTTTCTCCCCTGAGATTGCCCGGGATCTGCCGGACGAAATTGTCCATCATCCTGGAAGGCATGAGGTAAAAGGTTTCTTTGTCCTGGAAGAACAGTGTTTCCTTTAAGCGGCATGCTTCGTCAAGGAGCATCCGGTACCACCAGCTGCTCTGTTTATCTGTAGAAAGGAGCTCAAAGTCATATGAATATTTGGAGCAAATTTCCTCCACAATCCAGGCGTCAATTACGTTGCCCCCAATGGGAACTCCTTCTTTCGCAATGACTTCACAGGAACCCCTTTCACTGGTTTTCTGCTCGGTTTTAATAAGAGCCATATCCAGGGTTCCGCCGCCAAAGTCGATAACCAGGAGCACTTTGGGATCATCAAGGGAAAGGCCGTAACCCAGTGCCGCGGCAACAGGCTCGTCAATGGTCTTGACCTTGCTCACTTTTAAATTTGACGCGATTCTTCTTAATTTGGCACGGTATACTTCATAAAAATCAACAGGAACACAAAAGGTCACATGGCTGATCTGTGTTTTGGTACGGAGCCGCACTTTCCGCACCAGGGCTTTTAGAAAAACCCGGGTTACCTCTTCCGCAGTGTAATTCCATTTTCCCAGTTTGCCAATAAACTGGTAGCTGTTTCTTCCGAGATGGGACTTGAAATTGGTTATAAATGAGGGGCTGTAGGCGCCCCCGTCTTTTGCAAGGGCTTCCATACCAATGAGTCCGCCGGTTTTTCGTTTTAGTTTTTTAAACAGGAACTTAAAAGGAAAACGAAGTATTTTTTCCGGCGGCAATAAGTAAAGACATGACGGAACAGTATATGAATCGTCCAATTCCTTGTTTTTTGTTGTATTCCGGCATACCGATTCGAGATTGATGATTTCGGGACCATCCAGCTCGTCATTCCAGCGCGCGACTACGGAATTTGTTGTTCCAAGATCAATGGCAATATGTGATTTTTTCATGATGGTTTATGCTTCTTCTAATTTTTATATAAATTTTTACACAATCTCCGTGAAATTGTGTGATTGTCAACTGTTTCGGGATTATTTTATATAATATATAACAAAAGTTAAAATTTGTCAAGCCTTGAGGTGACCTGAGAGATCGGGAGCAGCATTTTTATCTCCGTACCCGATATATTTATTTTGTGCAGTATCGTATGAAAAAGTGTAAATCAAATTATTTTTTTCTTGACTAAACAAATGTTTGTGTAATGATGGTTGAAAAATACGTTACAGGTTGTTTGTGCTTAATGATAAAAATATGTCATGAAATAAGAGATCCGATCCATGTGTTTATCCGTCTTGACTATCAGGAACGAAAGGTCTTAAATTCAAGGCCATTCCAGAGGCTTCGTTATATCCATCAACTTGCTTTAACATATCTCGTATATCCAGGCGCAACGCATCGGCGTTTTGAGCATTCTCTCGGTGTAATGGAACTAGCTTCAAGAGTTTTTGATATTGTAACCAATCCAAATAATGTTACGGATAAAGTTAAAGAAATTCTGCCTCAAATAAATAATATGGATGAACAAAGGTATTGGCGCAGAGTTCTTCGAATGGCGGCCCTATGCCATGATATCGGGCATTTACCGTTTTCTCACGCAGCAGAAAGAGAACTTTTTCCCGAGGGCTGGGACCATGAACGAATGACCAGAGAGTTGATCCTGTCAGATGAGATGAGAGCCATCTGGGATGATATAACACCTCCTTTAAAGCTGGAGCATATTGTCAAACTGGCTTTAGGGCAAAAGAAGGAGAAAAATGTAAGTTTCAATGATTGGGAAAACATACTTTCCGAGATAATTGTTGGAGACTCTTTTGGGGTAGATCGTATTGATTACCTGCTCAGGGATTCCTATCATACCGGTGTTGCTTATGGCAGGTTTGATCATCACCGTCTAATTGATACGCTGAGGATTTTACCACAACCGTCTTATGGGAAAGATGATGACAGCTCTATGGAGCCTTCTCTCGGTATTGAAGAAGGAGGGATTCATTCCTCCGAAGCATTATCATTAGCCCGTTATTTCATGTATACGCAAGTATACTTTCATCATGTCAGGCGCATATATGATATTCATCTGAGGGATTTTTTGCTGGATTGGCTTGAAGGCGAAAAATATCCCACAAGTATTGACGCTTTTTTACAATTAACCGACAACGAGATAACAAGTTCGCTTCGCTCGGCATGTTCCAATCAGGATGCTCCCGGTCGTATACATGCGGAACGAATTATTAACAGAGAACATTTTAAAAGGTTATATTCCCGAATTCCAGGTGATATGCGGAGAAATCCGGAAGCTCCGGAATTAATTAAAGACGCGGTTGTACAGGAATTCGGAGAAGAAAAAGTCCGTTTTGACAAATATCCCGGGAAAAAAGGCAGTATTGATTACCCGGTCTTATTAAGCGATGGAAGTGTGGAGTCTTCACTGCAAGTATCCAGAGCACTCAATCATATACCGTCAGTGGCAGTTGATTATATTTTTGTTGATAGTGACATTATGGATACTGCAAAAAAATGGCTTGAAAAGCATAAAGACAATATTATCAAACCTCAGGGGGAGAAAAAATAATGGAATATATACAAAAAAGGGCTTTAACATTAACATTAATGACGGCACTCAAGGAAAATGGCAGTTGGTGCGGTGAAACCCATATTCAAAAAGCGATGTATTGTATGCAGAAAATCATGGAGTTGCCTACTGATTTTGAATTTGTTCTATATAAACATGGCCCATTTTCATTTGATTTGAGCGATGAAATTGGCGCATTACAAGCTGATGAATTATTGGAAATTAATATAAGCACCTATCCCTATGGCCCTTCTCTGGTTGTTACGAAATATGGTGAAACCTTGATGGAAAGGTTTTCCAAAACCATAGGGCTTTACACTAATAAAATTAATTATATCGCCGAAAAGCTTGGATCAAAAGGGGTTGCCGTGCTTGAAAGACTTACAACAGCATTGTATGTAACATCAGAAAATAATTTTTCCGGCGTGGAAGAAAGAGTTGAAAGGATCCATCAACTGAAACCCCATGTATCTAAATATAAGGCAAAAATTGCTGTTGAGGAAATTGACCTGATTTTGGAAGAATCAAAAAGCATTGAAGCTCACCCGGTTGGTTAAATAATAAATCCCGAACCTGTTTCTTGTATTTTTGTTAATTATTTTAGCTCTTCAGACTTTTCCTTATGAAGACTCAATGAGCCTTCTTCGGCTTCTATCATCATGCTGAGAGCACCGTCTGTTTCAACAGGATCCTCAACGGAGAGCCAGCCTTTTTCTACGTCTCCAAGGCGGGATTGGATCTGTTCTATGGCTTTCCGGACAGCGCTTGAAATGGTGAGATTCAATGATTTTTTTGGCAGGGCATGGAGCTGTTCAATTTGTTCTATTCCGCCGCATTGTCCCAGGGTTTCAATAATACGAAGCTGTATCTCTAAATTGCTAGTGTTTTTGAGTATCTCTTGTAAGAGCGGAATACATTTTTCATACGGATTTTCTTTGTGATATTCTATTACTTTTAGAAGCAATTCTTCGGAAAGCTCAGTATAGGATTCCAGCAGGGAATAAATATGTTCAAATCTTTCGGGACCCGTATGGCAGGCAGCTTCAAAACGGACCTCCGGGTTGAGGTGAGCAGCCAGTTTATTAAAGACCGGTATTATCGTTTTGTTTCGGGGATAGAACTTTGCTGCGAACCGTATGTTTTTTATCAGTACGGAAGGCGTTTCTTCAACCTTAAGATTATGGATAAAGGTCTTTTTGACTCCTTTTTTATGTGTCTCATAGATATTTCTGCTGATTGCCAGAGCTGACTCAATGGAGGAAATCATTAATTCCGCATTTGCCCATGATATGGCCAGGACCATTTTTATTCCGGAATGGGTAATCTCCAGTCCGGACATTTTCCGCTCCAGTTCTAAAATTATTGCACGCACTTCATTGTTAAAAAATAGGATAATATGGAACTGTTCTTCTGCTTGAATCTGCATCTTTTCGTCAAAGAGATTATCTCCTATTAAAATATCATCAACCCCAATAATCTTGTTCATCCGGGTCAGGGTTGTTTCTTTGTCAACAGAGAAGGTTTTTTTGAATTTCCGCCGGTGTTTAACACTCATTTGGATATAACCTTTATTCATTCCGGATTGCAGCTTAACGGAAACCTCATGTCCCTTTATCATTCCGTTCAAGAAAGGGGAGCTGACACTATTTCCCCTGAAGTGTGATAAATTCAGAGCCTCACCCGGCAGGCTAAAGAGTCTGTTAAGTTTATTGTTTCTTTTGTATCTCAGGGGGATTCTCATTTCCTCATTGGAGTGCCAGTGCAGAAATGCGACATACAAGGGGATGAAAATTGAAATACTTATAACTATTATTAATGCTTGCATATTAGTGTATTATTTTATAGATATAAAAATGTCAACTTCTTATTGGAATTATCTTTTATGAGGGCTTTTTCTTATGGATACTCAATGAGCCTTTTTCCGCTTCATTTGCCATACTGAGACCGCCGTCTGTTTCAGTTAGCTCCTCAACAGACAGCCAGCCTTTTTCCACGTCTCCCAGGCGGGACTGGATCTGTTGTATGGTTTCCCGGACTGCAGTTTTTATAATGGGATTCAAAGATTTTTTCCCCAGGGTATGGAGCTCTTCAATTTGTTCTATTCCGCCGCAGCGTCCCAGGGTTTCTATAATATGAAGTTGTATCTCCATTTTCTCTGTGCTGTACTGATCCAGCATAAATGAATTTAATTTCTGATCGGCGAATTTTTCAAAATAATCTAATATTTCTGCCTTTATTTCATTGTGTTCTACACTGCTGAACCTGCTGTCAAGAATATTCCGGCATGCGTTTTTTAGTTGAATTATAACTGTTAGTAAAATAAAATGTACTAAACAAGAATAAAGGGGTTTGCTTAGCTATCCGTAAAATAATACACATAGACATGGACGCTTTCTACGCTTCAGTGGAGCAGCGGGACAACCCGGAGCTGAAAGGGAAGCCGGTAATCGTGGGAGGAAACCCCAACAGCCGGGGAGTTGTTGCCGCCTGTTCTTATGAGGCACGGAAGTTCGGTATCCATTCCGCCATGGCCAGCAGCAGGGCATACCAGCTTTGTCCGAAAGCGGTATTTGTACGTCCTCGTTTTGAAGCGTACAAGGAGGTATCACAGCAAATACGGGAAATATTTCATGAATATACCGACCTGGTGGAGCCTCTTTCCCTTGATGAGGCATTCCTGGATGTAAGCGAAAACAAAATGAATATGGCATCTGCAACACAAATCGCCGAGGAAATTCGCAAAAAGATATTTGAACGGACAGAGCTCACTGCCTCAGCCGGAGTCTCCTTTAATAAATTTCTGGCCAAAGTGGCCTCCGATTTTAACAAGCCCAATGGGATTACGGTTATAATTCCTGAAAAGGCAGACGCGTTTATAGATTCTTTGCCAATAGGGAAATTTTTCGGGGTGGGCAAGGTTACGGAAAAGAAGATGGTAGAGATGGGCATTACCAGGGGAAAAGATATAAAAGCGCTCTCAAAAGAGCGGCTCATGGCGATTTTTGGTAAACAGGGAGCCTATTATTATGCCATATCTCATGGGTTGGATAACCGGCCCGTAGAGCCGAACAGGATACGGAAATCCATAGGGAAAGAGACAACTCTGAAAGAAGATATAGTCGATATGGACCGGATGACGGATATCCTGGAGACCATAGCCTGTAAAATAGAAGACCTGCTGGAAAAAAGTGAAACAAAGGGATATACTATCACCCTGAAGGTTAAATATTTTGATTTTCAGAGAATAACCCGGAGCATCACCCTGGCTGAGCCGGTATTCGAAGCCTCTGTAATAGTGACCCATGTGAAAGAGCTTCTTGAAAAGACAGAAGCCGGCAGTAAAAAAATACGGCTACTTGGAATTACCATCTCTAATTTTGAAGGAGAAGAGGAAGAACCGGGAGAGGATATCCAGCTGCGCTTCCCTTTTTAGCGGTAGCAGTCTAATCTTTTAGGGTGCGTTCGGAAATTAGTCCCTGCTTTCCTTTTTAAGAATATAAAAAAATCAATTGACCGTATTTCCCTGTTTAAAGTATAATATTTATTTAGTTAAGAGTGCTGACCCTGTGGTCGCGTCTTAATATAAGGCATAGTTTACATTCCGAATTACGTTTTTCGGTATATTGAGACACGACCGAACCAGTATAGCAGGGAAAAAATACGTCAGAAACTAAATAATATTGCGAGCTGCATCCGGCTTGAAAGTATGGGCTCTTTGGGGTGTGAGGACTGTTTGAGCAACGCGAGTTCCGCAGCAATCCAAAGAGCCCATACTTTCAAGCCCGCGCACAAGCAAATTTTAGTTTCTTAAGAGCACCTGACCCTGCGAAGCAGGGAAAAAATAGATCAGAAACTGATTAGAAAGAGGATTGGGAATAAAAAGAGACCGGTTGCCGGAACTCTGTCAACTGCCAACCGTCAACTGATTCCAGTTTCTTAAGAGCAAGGAGGAATTGCTTTGAGTCAGCTCTTTTATGAAGAGAGTGAAGAAGAAAAAACGGTAGAGAATATAGACCCTGTCCGCAGGGTATTACGGTTCTTTTTAACAAAATTTGATACTAGTGATTATATTCTCCAGCAGAAATCGAAAACCCTGTTGTTGATGCAGATCTTTGCTGTTTTCCTGGTTGAACCGTTTTTGACCGTATATCTTTATTTACGATATGAAAATTATACTCTCTGGCCAATACCGATTCTGGCGTTATTTTGCATCATTATAGCCGCAATTATCCTCATAAAAGGGCATTATGTTGTTTCCGCCCATGTATCGCTCGTATCAAATAGTATCTGTATCTGGTTGTTCTGTTTTAACATGCTCTATATGCCGGTATCGGTTTTTGTAAAGATAAGCTCACTTATCTTCATATGGATAGTTCTTATGATGGTTCCCCTGCTGATACTGGAAAAGAAACAGGGGGTGATTCTTTATTATGTGGGCCACCTGTCTCTTTTTGTTTTTTTCCTGGTCCAGCTGAAACGCATCAATGGTGTTCCGCTCTCCGATGTCGTTGAGTTCATGGTATATACAATAACAACAGTCTGCATTGTATTTATTGCCGCGTACCTGGTTTTTCATATACACAGGAATGCCGTGGACAAGGCGCATAATGCCGAAATGGAAGTCCAGGCCCAGAATGAAGAGCTCACTGCCGCGAATGAAGAATTTGAGGCAATGAATGAAGAGCTCATCGCGTCACAGGACGAGTTGATCGTTAGTGAGAAAAAATACCGCATGCTTTTCCAGGGGTTACCCAGCGGAGTGGCATATTGCAAATTACTATACGATGATGATGAAAAACCGGTGGATTTCATCTTCCTTGAAGGAAATAAGAATTTTGAAGAGATAACCGGGATCACCTGGGATGAAATAGGCGGGAAAACAGTGTTTGATATGAATCCCAATACCGGGAGAGATAGCCACGCGCAAACAATGGAAAAGATTAATAAAACTTTTGAAACAGGCAAACCGGTCCGTTTTCTCCAGCGAGTGGAAATGCTGCACAAGTGGTTCGACATGGCGGTCTATTCTCCCCGGCCGGGATATTTTGTTTCAATCTTTAATGATATTACCGACGCTGTAGCAGCAGAAGAGAAGATAAAAAAGCAGAATGAAGAACTGGCTGCAAGTGAAAAAAAATACCGTGTATTGTACGACAACGCGCTTGTAGGAATGTGGGCTGTTGGTTTTTCAAGCGGTAAAATTACCAGGATCAACCGGACCGGATGCCGTATCCTTGGATTTGCTTCGGAAGATGAAGTTATCGATAAAATCACTTTGAATGATCTTTTTATAGACCATGATGAAAAAGAACGGGTTCTCACGGAACTTGAGTCACATGATGATATCTTCAACCAGGAGATCCGGTTGAAGAGTAAGGACGGCAGTACTGTCTGGATAGAGCTAACGGGAAAAAATTTTCCTGATAAAGATATAGTGGAAGGAGTTTTTACCGACATTACCAAACGCCGGGCGGCAGAAGAGAATGTGCATAAACTCACCTTCTATGACCCCTTAACGGAATTGCCCAACAGGAGAATGTTCCTGAACAGCCTGGAAAGGGGGATTCTCAAGTCCCAGCGGAAAGGGACCCATAATATGTTTGCTGTTATGTGTTTGGGGGTTGACCGGTTCAAAAACATCAATGATATGTATGGTCCCCGGATTGGTGATATAATCCTTAAACAGGTTTCACTGCGGCTTAAAAAACTTTTCAGGGATGATGATGTTGTTTCCCGCCTTGACGGGGATAAATTCATTACGCTTTTTTCAGATATTGGCAGTACCGATGGTGTTCTTGACATTGTACAAAAAATAGCTGACGCGTTTCAAGAGCCCTTCACCGTTGAGAATGTTGAAATTAACCTCACCGCAAGCTCCGGTGTTTGTGTGTATCCAAATGACGGAGAAAACGCGGAACAGCTTATTAATAACAGTGAAGCTGCTTTATATACGGCAAAAGAAAATGGGAAAAACGGGTATCATATTTTTGACGCGGAACTGAACAAGGATCTCCTGAACAGGCTTCAGATTGAGCGGGAGTTGCGGGAAGCAATTATTGAGAACCAGCTGGAAACCTATTATCAGCCCAAGGTTGACTATAGTGGGAAATTAATCGGCATGGAGGCCCTGGTCCGGTGGCGGTCGCCTTCGCGGGGACTGGTTCCGCCATACGAGTTTATCTCCATCGCTGAAAAGAACGGGATGATCCTGGATATTGGGGAAATTATTCTCCATGACTCCTGCCGGCAGAATAAAGCGTGGCAGGATGCGGGGTATCCGGCACTGAAGATATCGGTCAATATTTCTCCCTTGCAATTCAGGCAGGAAAACCTGATTGACGATATACTGGGGATATTAAAAAAGACAGGACTTGAGGCCCAGTGGCTGGAACTGGAAGTAACTGAGAGCGAGATTGTGGACGATGAAGAAAATAGTATTGCCAGGCTAAAAAAACTGCACGATCTCGGTATTTCTATCTCTATAGATGATTTTGGAACCGGGTATTCTTCGTTAAGCAAGCTTAAAGATTATCCGATTGATATCCTGAAAATTGACAAGTCATTTGTTGATTCTCTTCCGGACGATATTCGTTCGGCAACCCTGGCAACGACGATAATTGATATGGCTCACAATCTTGGCTTTAAAGTTGTTGCCGAAGGTGTTGAAACCAGGGAGCAGCTCAATTTCCTGGCAAAATATAACTGCGACCACTACCAGGGGTATTTTTTCAGCAGGCCTCTGAGCCCTGAGGATTTTGAGAAAAAGCTCAAAGGGATTTGATATGTTTACGAAACCCAAAAAAGCCTCTACCTTAATATTACTACGCAGGAAGAAGCATCAAACAAATCATGGTTTTGAGGTACTGATGCTGCTCCGGCACCGGAATAATAAATTTGTTCCGTCAAATTATGTTTTTCCCGGAGGAGCGATGGAAGAGGACGACCTTGTTTCTCCGCTGGAACAGCTCTGCTCCGGGATTACCAGGAAAGATGCGGAAGCGGCTATTCCCGACATCGGCAGTCCGGAAGAAGCTCTTGGGGCATGGGTTGCCGCTATCAGGGAGACCTTTGAAGAGGCATCGCTTTTGCTGGCCTATACCAGGGAAGGAACCATGCTTTCGGTGAATACGGAAGCAGAGAAGAGAAAATTTCAGGATTACCGGAAACGCCTCTACGTAAAAGACCTGTCATTTAATGATATGCTGGAACAGGAAGAACTGACCCTGGCCGCGGACAGGATCAAATATTTTTCCCATTGGGTAACCCCGGTCTTTTCATCAATACGCTATGACGCCCGTTTCTTTGTGGCGGAAGCTCCTGAAAACCAGGAGGTTTTTCACGACGGGCATGAGGTGGTAAAACAGCTCTGGATTGAGCCCGGAGAAGCGCTCAAGCGGCACAAACAGGGAGATCTTAAAATGGTACTCCCCACCGTGAGCACCTTACGGGCTCTAAATGACTGCCGAACCGTTGAAGAGGTTCTGAGCAGCTAATCTCTTAACGGATCTCTTTTATACAGAAGTTTCCGCTGCTGTTTTTATAATATTGTATGGTTTTGGTTTTCCCCTTATACTCCATAACCCGGTCCAGGTAGCGGTTCATTTCTGTTTTTAACGCCCTGGGGTTTTTATCCCGGCTGTAAAAGTCCTTAATAAAAACCTGTTTATTCCGCTTTTTGTCATGAGCAAAGATCATAACCTGGCCCAGGTCATTGGGAGTCACATCCACAACAGTAACGGTTATTTTATTAATTTCCCCGGGAGATTCTTCCTGAGGAGCTGACTTCTCTTTCATTGTCTTAAAACAACCCGCGCTGCTTATAAGAATCCCCAGAACCAGAGCCCACACCATATAGTTTTTTTGATTATTCTTCTTGTTTCTTTTCATGCGGGCAGAGTATACTGGCACTTCATATTGTAAAGCTCATTTTTGAATTGAAGCAGCAGCAGGATACGGGATATCAGCCCGGAATGTAAACGATGCCTGTGCCGGGAGCAATACCTCTGCAGAACGTTCGGAACTCGCTCCGCTCAGACAGCCTCACAACCTGCCGAGGCATCGCTCCCGGCACAGGCATCGTTTACATTCCGAATTACGTTTTTCGGTATATTACAGTACCTTTTTCATTAGTACTCAATAAACGGCTGGCAAAACGTTGTCAAGCAGTGGAGTAATAGCTCTTCCGGATGTGAGGACTGTTTGACCGGAGGGAGTTCCGGAGCATTCGGAAGAGCTATTACTCCACTGCCTGCTGCACCCACATATTGAGCTGCTCCGGGATAGAAGGACAAAACTATGAAGATAATAATAAATGGAGATGATTTCGGGTTGCGGGATACTATTAACGATAGTATAAGAATCCTCGCGAAGAAAGGCATCATGAAAAGTGCCACGATCCTGGTGAAGCGGGACCGCTTTGCTTTTGAGCAGGCTGTGGAGTACGCGAAAGAGCTTGCCCATTCTATGAGTATTGGGCTTCATCTCGACCTGGATGAGTTTTTTCTCTTTGATGAAAACGGCTGCTGCGGTAATAACGAAGATGATATTGTTCCCGGGTACCGGGAGATTATTGCTGAAAAAAAGGAGGCAATCCGGAAAGATATTGCTGGCCAGATCCGTGTGCTAAAAGAAACAGGGCTGCGGATATCGCACCTGGACAGCCATCACTGTATACACCAGTTCCTTGAGATATTGGAGATGGTTGTTCCCCTGATGAAAGAGAATGGTATTGGCAGAACCCGTTTCTTCCCCGGGTTTTATCAACATCATGAAAACAGGGATTTGGCGCTCCGGCTGCTCAGGGAGAATACTATAATAAGCCCGGCACGCTTCTATGATCTCGGGGATATTATGGCAGCGCGGGCCCGCCTTGAAATTCCTCCGGGAGAGATCGCGGAAATAATGGCCCATACGGAAGTTGAAGATCATGGTTATGGACGGTTCGCGCAATATAATTATTTGTTAGAGAGAGGCCTGGCGCACGGTGATCCTGTTAATTATTATGCGTTGTTAACAGGAGTATAAGGTCCCGGGGCTATGGCTCACGGAACCAGTTCTTATACAGGTCAATTCGGAGCTCCAGGCCCGTGGCTGTTCCATAGGTGAGTCCAATGCTAAAAGTCGCTGTTGGAATAATGGGGATCGCTTCGAGTTTTTCATAAAGGTCTCCGTATTGTTTTGCCCGGGCACTGTCGCCCGTATCTTTCGAAAGGCGGACAAGCCGGGCCAGGACCGGTTTCGAGTATTTGTCTTTTTCTTCTTGAGAAAGCTCCGGCCAGTTTTGAATATCCCCGTATGTCTTTTCCAGCGCCGCAGTAAATTGAGAAGGGTTTGGTCTCAGCAGGGCCAGCTGATGGTCAAGTATAAAGAGGATGTTTAGATCGCGCATGGAATTATTTAACCGGGAGTTTTCCGTAAAGAAAAAAGTAAAGGGGTGATTTGAATGCCCCAGGCAATACCCGGTATTCTGGTAAAGGTAATACCGGAGTTTGGTTTGTTCCGAGTTAATAACAACAAAATTTCTGTTGGTCCCGGTCTTTTCACTTTGCGCCATGTCTTCTAACGCGCTGTTTAAATAGTGAAAGACTTTTGGAATATATTTTTGATCGTTTGTATTGGCATGGACCATTAACAGGAAGAGCGCTTTAAAATAATTTTCAAGCGGTTTTTCCGAAAGGTAGCGTTTTTTTATAGCAGCCAGTTTCGTATACGTGTCGTACGGAAGACGAAGCTGCCAGAACCTGTCTTTAAAAGATCCCTGCTGCTTTTCATAAAAAGCAATAAAAGCCCGGGCTCCGCTGGTTAGCTCGCCAAGCTCCTGCCGGAACTGTCCAAGATGAGCCTTGAACTTTTTGGAAACCCCGGGATATGACTGAAAAGAGCCCAGGAATTCCCTGTTCTTGTTGTTAAGAATATCCAGTATCCAGGAAATAATTTTCAAGGGATTGTCATCTGCTTCCCCGGAAACCTGTTCCATCTCATCAAGAAGTGCGATAAATTTTTTTAAAGAATCCTTTTTTGCCATCCAGGTATTGAGACGGTCAAAAGAAAACCGGATAAACAGCGCTTCATTGCTGCCCGGGTATCCTTTTGCCCGGGAAATGTTCTTGCAGTCCCTGACCCGGGCGGAGAGCAGTTTCCACAGCTTTTTTCCCGAAGCAGACTTGAACAGCTGGTCGGATTCAACCGCTTTCCGGAAATTATCGGACTTAAGAAGAGGGAAAAAATCATTCCCGGTTTTGGTTAGTATGGTAACTATTTTTTTTTGCGCGCTTGTTTTACTTATTTTTTCCGCGTATACCAGCATGGAATCCCATCGGATTTGAACTTTTTCTATGATCTCAATTTTTTCTTTCCGGGTTAACGCGCGGTCTTTCTGCCTGCCGGTAAATGATACAACCTTGTTCGCGGCATCAACAACCATCATCTCCAGGGACGAGATATAGAGGTGCCGGAGCAGCCGGCTTTCCCCGGGATCGGTTCCTATTGTTTTTATCGTGAAGGTATAATACTGGTTAACCTGGGCGTGCTTGGAGAGAAGCATTTGTGTAATCAAAGAAGGATTCATCATGAGGCTGAAAATGTTGTTGTAGATATCACGCATAATGGTTGTTTCCATGAGCTCAAGAGTAAATATCTTAAATTCTTTCGATGATTTGATACCGGGTTTAAGCGAACCCGGAATAGAAAGTGTCAGGTCGTTCAGGTCTTTCATCCTGTTGGCTTCAAGCAGGAGGCGGGCAATCTTGAACCAGCGTTTCCTGCTTTCTTCTTTAGACAATCCTTTCCAATCGCTGTTCCATGAATCCAGCTCCCGGCTGATATTCCATTCGCGGTGGATCCGGTCCGATTCGGCCTGGAGTGCCGGGTTTTGAGAGACTGCCTTTGCCAGGATTTTTTTAAATTTCGGGTTGTTGGTTTTCGCGTATGCGTTCCCCAGCCGCACAAGCCAGGAGCTTTTTCCCGGTTCAAGAGCCGCCAGTTTTTCAAGGATCGTAATGGCCTTGTTATACCGGCCGTACTGTTGATGTATATACGCAGCAGAGTAGAGTACCGGGCGCGCGGCCGGATCGCTGCTTTCTTTTTTAAGGATGAAGTCGTTTATCTCATCCAGGTAGTGATAGCAGAGGTAGTTCAGGATTCCGTAGATCTTCCGGATCTCTCTTTTTTGTTCAAAAAGCGGATCGACCTGTTTTCTGCTTATGAATTCGAGATAGGTGGTGTAAACGGTTGCGCCGCGTTCCCTGTTTGGATGTAAAAAATGTTCATAACTGAGGGTTTCTTTGAACAGGATGTTTATGGCCTGGTATAAGGCGTTTAAAGCAGCAGGATCGAAACTTGATTTGTTATTATAATAATGATTGATAATGAGCGCTTCCCGGATTGCGTTGCGAATGTCGAGCTTAAGACCGTTGTACCGCGTATCAGAATAATGATTGAACATCTTTCGAGCCTGGTTGTATAGATCCGTACCCTGTTTACTTTGCAGCATTTGATTGATGTTGATATGGACTCGCCGGGGAATATAATAATAGGGCGTGGGAGGAGCTCCCTCTTGAGTTATAACAGGCCAGGCCCCAAGAAGAAATTGTGTTTCCGGTTTTTCTCCGGAAGCAAAAATGTTTTTTGGCGTTTTGGCAAGGAGAGCCGGAATTGCGGGAGCTGTGTTTTTCCATTCGCTTTCGGTAAACAGAAGCCGGTAAAGAGGGACTGTTTTCTCCTTGCCTGAGAGAGTGCTCTTTCCGGCAAAGAGGACCGGTATGAGAAAACTGCATATGAGCAGGGTTAAAATCCGTTTTTTGTGAGTTTTTATCGCTTTATTCATTCTTAGATCCTTCTTCATCAATGCTGATTACATCATAGTCCTATATTATTATTTTGAAAAGCATAATTTATACCCCTTATTAATAGAGCATCATTTTTGAGACAAAAGTAACAAACTTTTTTTGAAAAAGGGAAAAAAATTCGGAATTCCTGCCATTATAGAACTAAAACACTTTTAACTTGACAGAAACCAAAAACCGTACAAAACCAGCAGCACCTCTGAGTGACCGCTCATTCTTTGGGATCTACGGAGTGTTGAATAAGTCTGGAGGGCGGAATTTATTCAACCCCCTGTATATAAAAAGACGAAGACGAACGGTTTAAGGTCTTTGAAGGAGTGAAGCATTTATTTAAATCGAGAGATATGAAAATGCTTATGGTACTTTTTTTTATCGGGCTGGGACTCTTTTACCCACGCAAAAAGATTATTGACAACACCCGGCTGTAATGATTATATTGTATAACAAATGTTAATATAGGGTAATGCTGCAATGATTGAAGTTACAACAGAAGAGCATAAGGATCTGGTGATAGTTCACATAAATGGTGAATTTAACATGGAAACAATTAAAGAAGTTGAGGATACCTGGAATAAGTATATTGACCGTAAACCAGAGGTTATTGCAATAAACTGTAAATATCTCATACAGATTGACTCAACAGCAATAGGAGTTCTTGTCCGGTTTCTTAATATCGCCATGAATAAAAACATCAGCCTGATCTTTTATGATCTGAACCCGGGAATCCAGGGATTGTTTGAAAAAGCAAACCTGAATAAATTTTTTAAAATAACAACAAAAACCAAGTTTGAAGCGAAATATCTTACGGGCCGGTAAAGTTTCTTTGTAGAGAAATAGAGAGGAATTGAGAGAAATAGAGGGATTATTTTTTTCGAAGGTACACAACACCGTTTTTGATTGAAATATTCTCGACCTTTAATTCTTCCGAATGGACTAATTTTCCCTGGAAATAATCCATGGCTTCATCAACTGTTTCAAACAGAGGCAAAAACCGGTCGAATTTACAAATGTGAAACAGCTTTCGAATATAATAAGTGGCACCGCATACAACCAGTTCGAGATTTAATTTTTTTAAGCTGGAATAGATGTGAATAATAGCGCCTAACGCAGAAGAATCCATCCTTCCAACTTTATGAATATCAATAATAATGTCACATTTTGGCAGGTCAAACTCTTCAAGTTTTTCTTTAAGTCCCGTAGCATTGTAGAGGTCGAGTTCTATCATATCGACAGAAATGAGAATTAGATCCATTGAATAACCCCAAATATGATAATAAAAATCTGATAGTTATATTTATATAGTATAAAACATAAAGGCTGTAAGTTAGTCAACTAATAATTAATATTTCAAGATATGCAGGTTCTAAAAATGACAGGTGAGCCTGATACGTCATTTTTTGGCGGAAATTTGAAAAAAAAATCAAAAAACTAAAAAAAATTCAATTTTTTTTTCATGATACGGGCTTCCCATTCGTATATAGTATATACCCTTTTTAAAAGTGGTAAAAAATTGTTGATTAATATTACTATATATTGAGGTGTAACGGAATGATACAACAAAATAATTCATCAGCCTATGATACTCATTCTTCTTTGAAGCGAGTATTTGGTTTTTCAAGTTTTAAGCAAAACCAGGAGTCCATAATAGACGCGATCCTGGGAAAGAGTGATGTCTTTGCGGCAATGCCCACGGGAGGCGGGAAGTCACTATGTTACCAGCTGCCGGCCCTCTTGCTGCCCGGGACCACAGTGGTAATAAGTCCCTTGATCGCGCTCATGAAGGACCAGGTCGATTCGGCACGGAGTATTGGACTGCGCGCGGCCTATCTTAACAGCAGTTTAACAAGCTATGAAATGTCGCAGGTTTTTACCATGCTCCGGGATAATGAGATTGATCTGCTCTATGTGGCACCGGAACGTTTTTCAATGGAGAGTTTTCTCGCAACCCTGAAAACAGTACCGGTAGACCTGTTTGCCATAGATGAGGCACACTGTATTTCCGAATGGGGACATGATTTCAGGCCGGATTATCTTAGTCTTTCAAAGATATCGGATCAATTTCCCGGGGTATCAATAGCCGCGTTTACGGCAACAGCAACCAGGAGAGTGCAGAAGGATATAATCGAAAAACTCCGGCTGCGAACGCCCTACCTGGTACGGGCATCCTTTAACCGGCCCGAATTGTTTTACCAGGTAACCATGAAAGACGGGGTAGAGCGGCAGGTTTTATCTTTTGTTAAGAAGCATCCCGGGGAGGCGGGAATTGTATACCGGACAACGCGGCAGAGTGTTGAGGATACGGCGGAGTATCTTATCAATAACGGAATACGGGCGCTGCCCTATCATGCGGGATTGGATTCGGGAACCAGGGCCCGGAACCAGGAAGCTTTTAACCGTGATGATATTGAGGTAATTGTGGCAACAGTAGCCTTTGGAATGGGGATAGACAAATCGAATATCCGCTTCATCGTACACGGAGATTTACCTAAAAACATGGAAGGGTATTACCAGGAGACGGGACGGGCCGGGCGTGATGGAGAGGCTGCTCACTGTATTCTTTTTTACGGCAGGGGAGATATCGCCAAGATCCGTTATTTTATAGACCAGGTTGAAGATGAGAATGAGCGGCGCACAGCAGTAAATAACCTGAGTGAGATGGCCGGGTACGCTTCGGTTAACGCGTGCAGAAGGCGCCGGATACTGGAATATTTCGATGAAAAATATGAAAAAGAAAATTGCGGCACCTGTGATATCTGTACCGGTGATGTAGAGCAGGTTGATGCCACAACCCATGCACAGATTGCCATGTCAGCTATTATGCGGGTGGAGCAGCGTTTTGGCGCAACTCATGTCACGGACGTTATAACCGGAGCCAATACCGAAAAGATACGGACGTTGCGTCATAATGAATTAAAGACCTATGGAGCAGGCAAAGGTTTTAGTAAACGGTATTGGCGGGGGATTCTTGATGAGCTCATCGGTCAGGAGTGTGTGCAGCAGACCAGGGATAAATTCCCAACACTCAACCTGACTGCCCGGGGGCTTGAGGTTTTATACGGGAGAGAAAAGTTTTTTGCCCTTAAACAGAAAGAACAGAAACAGCAGGATGAGCTTGTTGAGGAATATAATGTAGAGCTCTTTGAGCTTCTGCGAAAACAGCGGCGGGAACTGGCCAGGGACCGCGATATACCGCCTTTTGTAGTATTTTCCGACAAAACCCTTCGCGAGATGAGCCGCCTGTACCCGGCAACAGGGGAAGCGATGTTGTCGATCAATGGAGTAGGTGAGCGGAAATTTGATGAGTACGGAGAGATCTTTTTAACTGAGATCCTGGAGTTTCTTAAGGAGAATACTCATCTAACACCAATGACGGAACCTAATCCGGCAGCAGTAAAAAAATCAAAAAGAGAAAAAAAGCCCGGCACACAAGAAGAGACCTGGAAACTGGTACAGGAGGGGCTTAGCTCACAGGAAATAGCAGACCGGAGAGGGGTAAGCAATGGAACAATAGTGCAGCACATGGAAAAGCTGATCCTGGAAGGACGTGAGATCGACATAACACCGCATGTAGACGCGGACAAACGAGCATTGATCGAATCAATGTTCCGCGAGTTTAAAACCTGGAGGCTCAAGCCCATTGTGGAGGCGGCAAAAGAATCGGTAAGCTACGATGATGCCCGCCTTGTCCGTGCAACCCTTGAAAAAAACGGGTTTTTACCCGGGGAAGAGAAAGAGGTTATCAGCAACTGATGATATGAACCCGGAATGTAAACTCTGCCCGGAGTAATACCTCGGCAGAATGTTCGGAACTCGCTCCGCTCAGACAGCCTCACAATCTGCCGAGGCATCACTCCGGGCAGAGTTTACATTCCGAATTACGTTTTTCGGTATATTAAGACACGACCAACTCAGTTTAGCAGGGAAAAAATAGATCAGAAACTAAATAGCATTGCGAGCTGCATCTGGTCTGGGATACTTCCAGACCCGCGCACAAGCAAAATTTAGTTTTTTAAGAGGAATAAAAGATGAGATATGAAGGAAATATGTTCAGGCCGTTTAGTGAAGCAAACAGTTATTTGCTCCAGTGTACAATAGGCTGTTCACATAACCAGTGTACGTTTTGCGGAATGTACAAAGATAAAAAATACCGGGTACGGTCGCTGGAAGATATAAAGACCGATATAGGCATGGCAAAAGAGCATCACGGAGACCTGGAAAAGGTCTTTTTGTGTGACGGAGATGCCATCGCCCTTGAAACCGATATGCTCCTGGAGATAGTAGCGGAGTTATACCGTGCTTTTCCCTCACTGAGGCATGTGGGAACCTATGTGGGGCCGTCCAGTGTCCTGGAAAAAAGCATGTCCCAGCTAACAGCGCTTAGGGCAGCAGGGCTCTCAAAAGTCTATCTCGGAGTAGAGACCGGAGATGACGCGCTGCTTAAAGAGGTGAAAAAGGGAGTAGGGTATGATGATATGCTTCTGGCAGGGCAAAACCTGGTAAACGCGGGCATGAACCTTTCGGCAATGGTGCTGCTTGGCCTTGCGGGAAAAGGAGAACGGTCCAGGGAGCACGCCCTGGCAACAGCCCGGATATGCAATGAAATGAAGCCCCGGTATCTAGCGGCGCTAACCGTCACCCCGGTACCGGGAACGGTCCTGCACCGCCAGGTAGAATCGGGATCGTTTCAGCTGCTTGATCCTTTTGAAACACTTGAGGAAATGAAATGGATCTTTGAAAATATCACTATCGACAATTTAAAATTTGTAGGAGTTCACGCGTCGAATTACCTGCCAATAAACGGGACTTTGCAGCAGGATAAGCAAAAAATGATAGACACTGTAGAATCGGTACTGCATAATAGGGATTCCGAGGCACTGAGAAGTGAGCAGATGCGTGGATTATAGATTTATCCGGAAAGAAAAGGAATTACAATGAACAAAGTAAATAAAGAAATTATTTTTGCATCCATAAAAACAATAGGGACTTTTATTGTTGTCTTATGGGTTATTTTTTTCGTGAGCAAACTCTTTAATTTTCGGTATGGAATCAGCCCGCGATCCGTGGCCGGGCTTCCCGGAATATTTCTGGCACCTTTTTTTCATAAAAATTTGCAGCATATAGTCTCCAATTCAATTACACTTTTTTTCCTGGGAACGCTTGTTTTAAGCCTTGAGCGGCGCCGTTTTCTAATGATCTCGTTTTTTATTATTCTTGGAAGCGGAATCGGCATCTGGATCTTCGGAAGGGCAAACATCGGAGGCTATAAAACGGCTCATATGGGAATCAGCGGCCTCATTTACGGTTACCTGGGGTATGCCATGGCACTTGGAATATTCAAGCGTAAAGTAGTACCGGTTATTATCTCAATAATTGTATTTTTATTATATGGAGGTGCACTTTGGGGCATAGTTCCGGGAAATCCTTTAATTTCCTGGGAAGGGCATCTTTTTGGCCTGCTTTCGGGAATAGGAATGGCACGGTTTAATTACAAATAAACCGACCACACGGGCGGGATTTTTTTAGAAAATATTTGACATATTTGAACTTAATTAGTTTTTTGGTGAATGGGATTCGAAGTAATAAAAAGGATTCTAAAACAAAAAAATAATTTGATTAAGGGTAGGGCATGAATTTTAAAAAAAAGATCAATTTAATACTGGCTTTTGGTATTATTTTGTGTATTGGATCATACTTTATAATTAGTTTGATCTTTCAAAAGCTTGAAAACCAGCTGCATGAAAAATGCCGGGTTGAAGCATTAATGGGCGCGCGGGTGATGAGTAACTATATGGAATTTATGATTCACGCGAATATTATACCGGAAGAGGATATCTTTGATACCAACTATAAATATATTGAAGGTACCAATAAGGAAAAGGCTCACACCAAATACGACAGGATTTTCGACAAGTATATTCAGAAGATAGAGGATCAGTTCCTGGTAGATCCCGATGTAGACTACGCGATCCTGATTGATAAAAAAGGATATGTACCCACGCATAATTCAAAATATTCAAAACCGGGAGAAGATCCCCTTAAGAACAGGACAAAGAGGAATTTTGCCGGGAAACCCGGCATAAAAGCTGCCCTGCAATACAGGGGGGATGGAACCTCGCAGCGCTTGTACGACAGGGATACCGGAGAGACCATATGGAATATTGGAGCACCGGTAGAGGTAAACGGCAAACATTGGGGAGCATTCCTTGTTGGGGTGAGCGTAAACAGGATCAATATCTTAAAGAACCAGATGCTAATCCTGGTAATAACAATACTTGTAGTCATTATCAGTTTAACCATGCTTGCCTTGCTTGCGGTAACTCCCAGACGGCTTCTTTCACCTGAAGAAGAAGACGAAGACGCCTCATTTGAGATATGAGTAACAGGTGCACGGTAAAAGGAAAAAGGGGCAAGGGAAGAACAAGAGTAAGTCTTTTCTTGCGACTTTCACCTTTTGCCTTTCTCCTTGTACCTCTTTTATTTCTGTTGACAGGCCTATTAAACTGCGTTATTATACAGTGATTATTATTAATAACGTGGAGGCTGATTACATGAAAAAGATTGGATTTATTATTATTTCACTGTTCCTGTTTAGTTCCACATCCTGCAAAGATATAAAAGATGCAGCGAAGAACCAGTTAAAAGGAGAAGCAGGGAAAACCGCAAAGAAAAAACTTTCAGACAAAGTAAAGGGTATGATCAAGTAGAGCATAAACGGAAATCCGGGGTTCCACTATTTGCGTACGGATACCCCGGAATTAAAAGTTTATGCTTCTTTAGGCTCCTTGTGCCGTTTTAAGTATTCAATATCACCACGGATCAGACCGCAGTATCCTTCATAGTCATTATACCACTCCCAGGCCATACAGTCCTGGGCAACGCAGGTGTTGCGTGAACCGCTCTGGAGGGTTATGGGGCATGTTTTTTTAAGGGCTTCTTTTTCTTTTACAATCATTATGTTCTCCGTTTTATCATTATGATATAAGAGTATACATTTTTATATCATTTATATATTGTGTTTGCCAAAATATCAAATAATTTTTATTATTAATCATAAAATCATTATAGTTTTTGTACAACTTTTGAAAAATGTATATTAATTGTAAAAAAGAGAGCACTTTCATTAAATAAGATCACTTTTTGATGTTGACATTCTGAATAATATATTATATAATATAAATAAGGCTTTTTAGATTAATACAGTTGTGAAATGATTGCTCTGAAGATGAGTTGAGGAATTACTATATTCTCAACATATTTTTATGAGCCGAAATTATATTAGCTGGCTGCAGGCTATTTTACAAGGAAAACAGAGGAGGCAATTATGTTGCATAACAGACCACGATCAAAACCGTTGATACTGGTTATAATTTTATTAATGATATTTTTTAGTGTTACTCTTTTCGCTCAGCCGCAAAATAGAGCAGGAAGGAGAGCAGGGAATAGAGACGCAAGGGCTAATGAAGAGCAGAACAAGGCTGGTGACGGACGGATTTATCTCAAGTTAAAATGGAAAAAATTTCCAAAAGCACGGAAATATTTTGTAAAAATAATGGATCAGGATGGAGAGATTATTCTAAAGAAAAAAACTCCTGCTCCTAATCTTAATTATACTGTTAAATCTGGAAAATATAAGATAAAATTAGGGGTTATATTAAGTAAAACCAAGGACAGGGTAGAACGGGAAACCAAGTGGATTCGTTTTAAAGTGCTGGTTAATACTTCATTAAAACCACCGCTGGATTTAAAATTTTCTACTTCCACGGAACCCGGCGGAAAAACAAAGGAAGCAATTCTGGTCTGGAGATCTCCGGAAAGACCCGATGAAAAAACGGTATTTTATAAGATTTACCGGAAAAAAGGCGGGAAATATATTGACACCAATAAAGTTGGACATTTGAGAATCGTTAAAGGCAATGAGAAAAATAAAATTCAAAAGTATTATATACACAAATGGGTAGTAAAAGAATTCATAAAGATTGGTGAAACGACAAGTGAGCGATATACGGTAAAAGGGCTTGATCCACAGGAAAAACTTATTTTTGGAGTTAATTCCGTCAGTTTTGAGGGAGCAAAATCGGATAGAGTTGATGTAAAAGCTGACTAAAAAGAAATAATGTTAATAACAGGGAGTAACAAATGAACGAAGAAATGCTATTGGAAAAAATTGAGGATCTGGAGCGGGAAATAGCTAATTTAAAAAAGACAAAATCGAAAGATGGTCCTAATATGTTGAGTACGGTTCTGGGGATTGTCGTGGGAGTTATTATATCGCTGGTTGTTGTATATGGCGGCATGAAAATCTTTTCTACATCGGGAACGACTGTCGCGTCAGGGGCAGAAACCGCAGCGCCTGCGGGTATTGGGGAGAGAGTTGGCAAAATTGAATCCATTTTAAAGGGTGTTACCCGGAAGAAAAATGATATAATTTTTAGCGGAATGAATCTTAATATTGTAAACGGTACCGGTTCAACCGGAGGACCGGTGAATGGCCTTGGCAACCTGGTTGTTGGCTATAATGAGCCGCGGTACAAAAATAATAAACGGGCCGGATCTCATAATATAGTAGTGGGAATCCGCCAGAATTTTTCCTCGTACGGTTGTTTGGTGGCGGGAGAACAAAATAATGTTTTTGCGGCCTATTCCGCGGTAACCGGCGGTTCCAACAATAGTGCCAGGAGCAGGAATTCCAGTGTAACGGGCGGAACATTTAACCATGCCATTGGAAGAGACGCTACTGTAAGCGGCGGCTCACATAATACGGCAATTTCCGGGAATTCCAGCGTCAGCGGCGGTTCATATAACAGAAGCAAAGGGCTGAATGCCAGCATTGCCGGGGGAACCCGTAATCTTGCGACCGGTTTATACGCTTCCATCTCCGGGGGGATGCAAAACCAGGCCAATGGAGACAACTCAAGCGTTAGCGGCGGTGCTTACAATGTATCCCGGAGTCTTTATTCCAGTGTCAGCGGCGGTATTGAAAACCGGGCAAGCGGGGACGCTTCCAGTGTCAGCGGCGGATACCGGGCTTCAACTTCAGACGACAGTGCCTGGAAGGCCGGAGAATTGTCTCATACTCCGTAGTAAATTTTATTATTTGACATAAAAGATAAAAAAAAGAACTCCTTTTTAAGGAGTTCTTTTTTTTTGAGAGGATGTGATAACTGATTGCTGCCGGGCTTAGTTTTTGAAAGAGAAGCCGGTATAAATCATCCCGAGTCTTGATTTGAGTGAATTGGGATCGTCCGCGCTTTCCCGGTAGCCGTCAACAAAGGATATTTCGTATTTGATCCCAATGTCGAGATTAACCTCGTTGGTAAGGGCGATTGCGATGCCCATACCAAAATAGGCCCCGATTTCATTGTAGCCCAGTTTGTCTTCCAGGCTTCCCTGGGCAACACTATTGCCGTTCCCGTCAAAAACCTCGTTTTCCCAGGTTCCGACCTTGAGTCCGTAAAACCCGCCGACTTCCCAGTAGAACCAGTCATAGACATATCGATACCCAAGGATGATATCGAAAAATGAGGCATAGACGTAGGTTGATGAGGCGTCATCCTTTGAGAGCATTCCCATCATTTTCTGAGCATATTCTATACCCACAATAATTGCGCCGAAACTGGGGATCTGGTATCCGAATTCAAGGTTAAGGGCATAACCGTAACCTATTTTTGGTTCGACCGAATCGATAAATGCACCACCGGCATATGCAACTCCAAAACCGCCATGCATGCCGATTAAAAAAGACCAGTCATCTGCTCTTTTCTGGATCAGCTCCTCTTCTTCTTCCTCCTCCAGAAGTTGTGCTTTCAAATTTATTGAAAACAAAAGAAATAGAACAACCATGAGTAGGCTTAATTTTTTCATACAAAAAACTCCGTAGTATGGCTTATATGTGGATTGCTTTTGTAAAGTTTTCTTTAGTAAAAGTCTTATTACTAGTATACTATTAATTTGGTATACTTGTCAACCATCAATTTGAATTTATACCACACTTTTTGAGATGTTAAGAATAAATTTCAATAAAAAGTGTTCAAAAAGCGCGGCGCTTCCGCGCCGCACAGGATGAGGGGGTTAAGGGGGCTTCGCCCCCTTA
>JAAENB010000715.1 GCA_024224995.1 bacterium
AATTAATTTATTTATTATCATCAAAAGGATTAATCTTATTCTCAACGCAATAAAGAACCGCTTTGCTGATAAATTCATTCTTAGGGATCTTTGTCCCTGTATTCAGACGCAATTCGGCCAGATACTGCTCAATAAGTGCATTCCTATTTTTCTTCAGGAACAATTCCATTATTCATCGCATAAAGAATCGCATTCTCTATAAAATCCTGATGAGAAATATCATCATTTTCAATTCTGCAAATCGTGACCAACCTTTTGTAGTCAGATTCTTTAAGTTTCACGGTTAAAGCTTTCTTTTTTTCCATGCTTCAAAAGTAATATTTTTTTCACTTTTGTCAATGCCAATTTACGTAAAAAAATTGCTAAAAAGAAAAAGTGCTTTACGAATTTACGTATTTAGGTAAGCATATGCTTAAATTCGTAAATTAGCAAACAACGCGAGGTGTAAAATGAACCACAAACAAAGCCTTCCACAAATCGACCTGACAATAATGAAAGAAATGGAAATCCGCTACAAACCCTCTCCCGAATTAACCCGCCTCGACACGCCCGTAAAAGTCTGGGAATTCTCCCAAAAGCTAATCGGCAGCTGTACTGAAATAAATTTTCTTGTCTTCTATTTAAACCACGACCATCAGGTTAACGGGTACGCCCTTGTTTCCAAAGGCTCCGTTAACGAAGCGATAGCTCTTCCCAGAGAAATTTTCAAAGGTGCGATAATGGCCAATGCCGAAGCAATCATCTCCTGCCACAACCATCCCAGCGGCTGGCTGCGACCCTCTGATGAAGATGTAATGCTCACAAAACGACTTGAAGAAGCTGGGGAGATCGTTGGAATTGATTTAATCGATCATTTTATAGTGGGGGAGGGTGGTTGTTTTAGCGTGAAGGAGTGGGTTTTTGTTCATTAAAACCCCCTTCTCATAACGAGGGGTTCTCCCACTTTTTTGATGTGTATCCCTGTTTTTCTCACGAATTTGATTTTTTTTGAAAAAAATCGCAAAAAAACAAGTTTTTTTTTAGTATAAAAGCCTTCCCGTTCGTCCTATTAATAAGGGGTAAAAAAACTTCTAACATAAAACCAAACCCCACGGAGAAAACGATGAATATCGATAGTACAATACATATTAAATGCGAATTACTTGCTAAAGTGCAGGATGCTGCCGCTCAGATGGGGTTGTCCCGTAGCAAAGTTATTATTCTGCTAATGAGACACGTTTCGGAGAAAAAAGAACTGGAGATCAATATGTTTCACCGGATTCATTACCAGTTAAGAGATGGTGAACCCGGGCGTAGAATCCATGTGTGGCTTCCGCCAGAGGTGTACGAAACCTTCCAGGATCTCCGAAAAATCCATAAAATGTCCATTTCCGCGATAATTGCATTTGCTATCCACGAGTACCTGGAGATTCTGCTCAAGGAGTCTACCTCTCCCGAGGAAATGGTTAATGCCGATAATTATCATCATAACTATTTATTTACAGCAAGGGAATCCGGTGGAATACAGAAATTTGTTATTTATTGGGGTTTTCCCGAGGAGACTCAACTGGAAGAGTACTTTACGTAGGAACAGATTCATCACCTAAAACGTTTTTTCTTCAAAAAACCGCTCCAACAAAGGAAGGGGACGGAACCGGTGGGCCCATTTTCTAAAACTCTTTCGCCCCCTTTGGGGCTGACCTTTACCCACATTTATTCCAGCGCCGCCTGAAATCCAATGACTGCTGATTCAAGGCTATCCAATCCTCGCCATAGACATTCCTGACCGGGAGGCAATGCAGATGGTGTTGCCTTATAGCCACCCATTATTGCTAAAATAAGCACGGCCCACGCGAGACTTTTTGCAGGTGGTCGATACCTTTTACTTCGAGGTGAAATTAATTTCTTCTCACTATATGCTAATATCTTAATCTCTTCTGATGAAAAATATGGTAATGCAGAGTCAGGTATTTCTACATCCCTTTGAGTCAATAGATGAAGGAGCCTAACTGCCATCATGAGCCTCAGTGCACACCAATTCATTAAAGCATGGCCAGAATCAAATTGTACCTTCTCGGCCTTATAACCGGATTTCAAGATTCGAAATAATTCTTCTATATACCAGCGGCAGCTATACCATCTTACTTTTTCAAGGGCGCTTGACAAACT
>JAAENB010000716.1 GCA_024224995.1 bacterium
ACTGGATTCCGGGTTAAAATCAAAAAATCCTTAAGCGATTTTTTGATTTTCCCCGGAATGACGCACTCTGAGAACTGGGATAATGCGTTTTTTCCGAGTCCCTAACTTAAATGTATAAAATGAGATTTTCCTTATAAAATAATGCAATATCAGATAATTAGAAATATTCTTAAAATTATTGGCTGTACGCACCCATAAAAAACCTTCAATGTTTTTTATTTATATTCTGAAAGTTCTCTGACCTTCTCCGAAGCCAGTCCTGTTGCTTCAGCTATCTCTTCAAGGGTCAGCTTTCCGGCTGACAGCAGGTTTCGTGCTGTCTGCTCTTTGCCTTCTTTTATGCCGATTTCTTTGCCTTCTTCCATCTTTTCCTGATCCCGTTCTTCCCATACATATTCATCAAACATTTTTGCCCGCTCCCGGGGAGATATCCTGTCTTTTTCAATGTGATGAAAAACCTTGTGAATTTCCGGGTGTGTGTAATCTGACTCCTCAACTGTCTCATCAAGGCTGTCCTCTATGGCAAGCATCCATTCCCTGTACGATTCGGGGGTTTCGCTGTTTACGTATTTGGGGCAGATGTATATGATTTTGTGAGGAATTTCACCCAGGGAATTTCCTTTCAGGTCCTTGGGATCAAAGTCGGTGACTGCGATATCTTTTTTGTGTTTGTCACCTGATGTCAGCACCACCAGAGTGAACACGCTCAACCTGGGGCGGTAGTTTTTCGAGTTTGCAGCCTGTTCAAGGAGCGCTGCACAGTGATAATGCATGAAACGGTGGTAATGGTCGGAAAGACGTTCGTGCTGTATATCAACTATGACCCGGTTTTTTCTGTCCTCCGCATACAGGTCGAACCTGGAATCAATTTTTCCCACAGGCGGGTCAAAGGATTTTTCGGTTTCCACTTTGTCTATTTCAATCTCAATTCCCAGAAAATCACGGACAAATGCCGTGAAAATCTCAGGGTCGCTGAAGGCTTTTTTGAACACTACGCCGTAGCGCAGGGATGCAACTTCTTTCATGGCACACCTCATTTATCAATCATCAATAATCAATCATCAATCGCCAATCATCAAACTCCCATACTGCGAATCCTTTCATCCTTCATAAGACGCTGCTGGATCCCCTTGCCAATCTGGTAAGTGCGGCTGAAATCCGACCAGAATGCCTTGTCTTTTTCTTTCCAGCCGGGTCCGAACCGTTCATCAAAATATTTTCCCAGTTTGTCAAACAGCAGTTTCCAAGGATGTTCTCCCCTTTCATGGGCGCCGAGAAGCTCGTCCAGGAGTTCATCAAGTTCAGCAAGCTTTTCTTTGGGAAGATAGGAAATAGCTCCTTTGCGGACAGATTCCATAAGTGTTTCCGGGTTGATGGCGTGGGCAGTCAGCATAACAGCCGGAATATTTTTTTCTGTTGCCTCTTCAAGCAGTTTTAAACCGCTGACTCCCATAATATCCAGAATTGCCAGGTCGTATTTATTGTTCCTTATTTTTTCAGATGCGGTTTTATAATCGCGGGCAAGGTCAATATGCGTATCTTCCAAAACATCTTCAATTGTTTCCAGAATATCATCTTCATCATCCACAGCCAGAATATGCTTTCCTTTAAGATAAGATTTTGTTTCAGCCATCTTGGTTCTCCTTGTATTTAATTTCCCGGTTAAAATTTAAAGGAATGCGAAAATTATTTTTCACAGTGCAGGCACAATAGCGGCACAGTTTTTGCACATCAGGATAACTGTCTGAATTCAAAGCCTGTCATTCCGGGGAACTTCCATGACCCGGCGGTCACAGTCGAAGCATGAAAGAGGAGTTCAAAGCCTGCTTTGTAAGTAACACTCACAAAGGAGGAGTTCAAAGCTTGCCTTGTAAGTAACACTCACAAAGCAAGCTTTGAACTCCTCTTTCATATAAAAGTCGGGAAACCGCCTCACGGGTTTCCCGGCTTTAACCCGGAATCCGGCGGGCTTGAAACAGGCATGCAAGAATCATGCTGAACGGTATTGGTGCAGGCAGCTGAAAATAATTTTTGCACTTCTTTTATTTTGAAATAATGATAAATTATAGTGTCGGGAAAATCAAGTTTTTAATGTTCGGTTTGTGGAATTGAAAGATAAGGCATACAATTTCAGAGCATAAAGAAACCGGGTTTTTTCGGAAAAACCCGGTTTCTTTATGTACAACTTAGTGAATAGCAATCTTTTTGGGTTTAACTTCTTCGGTTTTCGGAATGTTCACTTTAAGAACACCGTCTTTATACTCGGCTGCGATTTTCCCGGAGTCAATTCTCCCAGGCAGGGTGAAAACTCTCTGGAACTTCCCGTAAGCTCTTTCTTTGCGGTAATATTTGTCCTCTTTCTTTTCATCTTCGCATGAACGTTCGCCCCTGAGTGTCAGCACCCTGTCTTTCAGGTCAACTGAAATATTGTCTTTGTCCAACCCGGGAAGCTCGGCGCTTATCACAAACGAACTTTCATTTTCATAAACATCCACAGCAGGGTTCAGCCTGAGAGCAGCCAGCTCCTCGCTCCATTTTGCAGGAAAAAATGACTCATCAAAAAAACGGCCTATATTGTTCCGAAAACTCACTGCATCACTTAAAGGATTAAATTTAACAAGATTCATAGTAACACCTCCTTGAATAATTCTGGTTATTTTGTTAATTTTAAACAGGTTATTTGTTTGGTTGTTCTTTTAATTTTAATATAAATATTATTCCTGATGTGTCAACACAGTAATCAAAAAAAATACATCATTACTTAAAATAATATCAGTGCAAAAGTAATATAAAAGGAAAAATGAGACTGATCACATTAAACCCTAAGGGTTTTCAAAACCCTTAGGGTTTCATTTCCAACTGCATAATTTTGGTTACACCCAAATTATTTATCTGGAAGTCTGTATCTATGGGATGACTTATTTGATATGATTTGCTTGTCATAAAAAAGCAGTGATCCTTGATTGAAAAATCCTCCTGTCCTCCTGAAATTTCTCTTTATTATCTTTCTAAAAGATGTTACAGGATAAAAAGATATGGACAAAATAATGGCATCTTTCATATTGGCTGAAAGGCAGTCAATACATTTCAGTACTTCTTAAGTTGAGTGACAAATAAAATGAACATAGTTACCACACATAAAAACACTGATTTTGATGCGCTGGCTTCCACAATTGCAGCAACAATCCTTTACCCGGATACTGTCCCGGTGCTTCCGAAAACTTTAAATCCCAATGTTAAAGCCTTTGTTTCAATTCATAAAGATATTTTTAACATATACACGCCAGGGGAAATTGATCTTGATGAAGTAGAAAGGCTGATTGTTGTTGATGTCAACAGGTGGGACCGTCTTGACCGAATGGATAAGTTAAAGAAAAAAGAGGGCCTTGAAATCATACTGTGGGATCATCATCCGATAACAGGAGATATAGACGCAAAACTTAAATACCGTGAATCAATGGGAGCTAATATAACGCTGATGGTGCGCCAGTTAAGAAATAAGAAAAAAACTTTAACTCCCATACAGGCAACCCTTTTCCTGATCGGGCTTTATGAAGACACAGGCAACCTGAGATTTCCTTCCACAAAATCCGAAGATGCTTATGCAGCCGCATATCTGCTTGAGCGAAGCGCGGATTTGAATATTCTCGGGTCTTTTCTGCGCCAGCCTTATGGTGAGAGACAGAAGCATATTTTGTATGAAATGCTTAAATTAGGAGAAAGGATTGTAATAAAGGGATACAATGTCAGCATAAACAGATTGGAAATAGAAGGCCATGTCAGCAGCCTTTCTGTTATTGTTCAGATGTACAAGGAGATCATGAGTGTTGATGTTGTTTTTGGAATTTTTACTGTTAAAGGTGATAACAAGTGCATGGTCATCGGCCGCAGCAGCACGGATGATATCAATATCGGGACAATTATGCGTGCTATTGGCGGCGGGGGACACCCGGGTGCCGGTTCTGCAATGATGAAGTCTGTCAACCCTGCAACAGTGGAAGAAATGATAATTGAACTGATAAAGGGAAACCAGCGGGCTTCCATACAGATAGGCGACCTGATGTCTTTTCCAGTTTATACGGTACAATCGGACTGTTCCATGGAAGAAGTCAATAAGATACTTAAACAAAAAGGGTGTACAGGATTACCGGTTGTTGAGAACGGAAAAATGGTCGGTGTTATATCAAGAAGGGATTTCCGAAAAATCAAAAAACAATCCGGGTTAAAATCACCGGTTAAAGCGTTTATGAACAAGAATGTCATAACTATAGATCCAGGGAAAAGCCCGGTTCAGGCAGCACAACTGATGGTAAAACATGATATTGGACGTCTCCCGGTGGTGGAAAATGGGATAATTATAGGGATTATTACCAGGTCTGATGCAATGACCTATTTTTATGATCTGTTACCAGAATAGTGATTTCAGATTTGCGATTTGCGATTGGGGATTTGCGATTGGTCAGTATTCGTCATGCAACTCACTAAATCAAAAATCAAAAATCAAAAATCAAAAATCAAATGAGGTATGATGCATATGGTAAAAAAAACTGATACTTCCAACCCAGGTAATGTAAACCAAAAGGCCACGACTGCGCGTCTCATGACAGATGCAGGAACCAGGCAGGCAGGCTCGGACCTTGAATTCAAAGTGAAGCTCCAGAAGATTGTTGAAAAGATACATTCTGCCAAAAACCTGGATGAAATCTTAATCAACCTGATAGATGATGTTGCAAACCTGTTTGATTCGGAAAGAATTACGATCTTTGTGCTGGAAGCAAAAACCCGGCAGTTGGTGTCACGGTTCAAGATCGGAGCTGAGATCGGAGAATACCGTATCCCTGTTTTACCGAAAAGCATAACAGGATATGTTGCCCACAAACAGAAACTGGTTAATATTGCAAATGCCTATGATGAAGCAGAACTGGCTGCAATTGACCCTGCCCTGAAACATGACAAAACCTGGGATAAAAAAACAGGTTTTACAACAAAACAGGTTCTTGCTCTTCCGATATTCTTCCGTAAATACCTTATGGGTGTTCTGATGCTCATGAATCGGAAAAACAATGATGCATATTCAAAAGCTGATGAGATGGCTGCAAAAGAACTGTCCGGTATTATCGGCATCGGCCTTAACAACCAGAGACGAACTGCAAACAAGTTTCATCACCTTCTTGAAAAACACCTTATTACAGCAAAAGAGCTTAAAAATGCAATGACCGAAGCAATCAAAGAAAGTGAACCGATTGAAAGCTACCTGGTAAATCGCCTGAGAATCCCGAAAAAGGACTTGGGCATATGTCTTGAGAAATTCTATGAAGTTCCGTTTGTTGAATATGATGAAGACACCCCGGTTCCGGTTGAACTCCTGAAATATCTGAAACTTCCTTTTATGAAGAAAAATATATGGGTTCCTTTGCACAGTGAAGACGACAAAATCATAGTTGCCCTGGACAACCCCCAGGATTTTCGCAAGATCGGTGAAATCAAATCAGTTTTTCCAAAGAACCAGATTGAGTTCCGCGTGGCATTAAAGGAAGATATTCTTGATTATATTTCGCTTTTTACCTACGAAAAAAAAGAGGACTCTGAAGATAAAAAAGTAAACCGCAACGGGAAAAGACCGAGTGACGGAAGAGAAACTGAGGGCGAGTCCTTTGAAGATATCTCTGAAGAACTGTTAGACGCCATGCCGGATGATGAGGAAGATGAAGACGAAGTAGAAGAAGTAGATGAGCAGGGAAGCGCAATTGTCAAGCTTGTCAACAAAATCATCATTGACGCGTTTAATAAAGGGGCTACAGATATACATTTTGAACCTCATACCGGAAAACAGAAAACACTGGTCAGGGTGAGGAAAGAAGGACGCTGCTCTGTGTATCAGAAAATTCCCCATACATACAGAAGAGCAATTGTATCACGTATCAAGATCATGTCTGA
>JAAENB010000717.1 GCA_024224995.1 bacterium
AAATGGCGGAACCGATTACGCCGGAAGAGTTGCATGCCATAGCATGCATCAGGAGATAGTTCGTGGGATCCGATTTCAGTCCGACAAGATGTACCTCCCGTGCGGAACCCGGAACAGCCGAAACGCCGGCCGCGCCGAGCAACGGGTTTATTTTCTGCTCCATGAACAGGTTCATGATCTTGGCGAAAATGACACCGGATGCCGTGGCAATACTGAATGCAACAGCACCCAGGAAGAAAATCCCAACCGATTTCGGAGTCAGAAAAACATCAGCCTGCGTACTGGCGCCCACTGTAAACCCGAGAAATATGGTTGCCGTATCGATGATTGCGGTCCGCGCTGTTTTGGCCAAACGTTCAACCACTCCGGAAACTTTCATGAGGTTGCCGAAGAAAAAGGGTCCGAGCAACGGGATGGATGCCGGAGCGAGAAAGCAGCAGAGCAGGACGCCGAGTATCGGGAAAATCAGTAACTCTTTTTTAGAGACTTCCCGCGCATCCGGCATGTGGATACACCGTTCCTCCTCTGTGGTCAGC
>JAAENB010000718.1 GCA_024224995.1 bacterium
ATAACGGAGAGACGCTGTATGTCAGACTGTGGTCAGTAGTGGACGGCGACTGGCTTTACAACGATTATACCTATACTGCTGTTGGCCGATAGGAAAAGACTGCTGCATTCCCAAATTCCGGCTTGGGAATGCATTTAATTCTACTTTGTCACATTATTTTTTTAAACATTTACAGATTAGCTGGCACAGATATTGCATTGAATAATTGGGGTTACAATGTATCGCTGTAATGAAACCTATCGTTATGAATTTAAAAGTTTGTTCAAATTCTATGATTTCAGATAGTTATATATAATGTCATTATAGGGATACCAAATGTTTTAACAGGAATTTTTAACAAAATTTGGGCATCCTTCATATATCAATAAAAGTAGTTGACACTTTTCAGCATCTCTGTTTTTTGGCGCACAGATAGTGTCATAGAAAAAATATTTTTTTTTCTGAGTCTGAGAAAGCGGATTTTTCTTTCTGAAAAATCCGCTTTTTTTATAAACCCGCTTTGCTTCCGGCAGGCGCAAAAAAAGAAGTATCTTTTTTCTCTGCAATATCAAGCAGAAGATCGATCCAGTCTTTTTCCTGTTTTCTGCCGGTCAGAATTTCGTTCGGGGTACTCCCTTTTCTCTTGCC
>JAAENB010000719.1 GCA_024224995.1 bacterium
CTGGACATTGTCGCCATACGATGGCTGGAAGATTTTTTAAAATCCTGGGAGGGAGAATTCATACTTATTACGCATGACCGGAGTTTTATGGACAGCGTGGTAACCCACGTCGCGGCGATCCACCGCGCAAAGGCCCGAAAGGTTGAAGGCGATACGGAAAAACTGTATACCATGATAAACCAGGAAGAAGAGATATACGAAAAGACCCGTTTGAATGAAGCGAAAAAGCGCAGGCAGGAAGAGATATTCATCGCGCGGTTCAAGGCCAAGGCGACCTTTGCCAGCCGTACGCAATCCCGTGTTAAAAAACTTGAAAAGCAGGGAGAGATGAAGCAGCTTGATACTATTAAAAACCTGGATCTGTATTTCAACAGCGCCAATTTTGCCGGCAGCCAAATGATGTCCGGTGAAAATATTTCTTTTTCCTATGATGGAACGGAACCGTTTTTGATCAATGATTTTTCAATTCATGTGGGAAAGAACGAGCGAATATGCATCATCGGAAAAAACGGCAAGGGAAAATCCACTCTGTTGAAATTACTTGCCGGAGAACTGAAACCGGTTTGCGGGAGTATCAACAAGCATCCGGCTTTGAAGGAAGGATATTTTGGGCAAATGAACAAGCTTGATCTTAACGACAATCGTACGGTGCTTGAAGAAATACGAAGCGCCGACGTTTCATGCACCGACAACAAGGGCAGAAGCATCGCCGGCGGCCTCATGTTTTCAGGAGACAACGCTTTAAAAAAAATCAAGGTATTGTCCGGTGGCGAGAAAAGCAGGGTATTGCTGGGCAAAATTCTCGTGACACCGTGCCATCTCCTGTTCCTGGATGAGCCAACCAATCACCTTGACATGCAGTCCTGCGATTCCCTCATTGAAGCGATCGATGATTTCGACGGATCGGTTATAATGGTTACCCACAACGAGATGCATTTACGGGCTGTGGCCACGAAGCTCATCATTTTTGATAATGATACCATACAGGTATACAACGGATCGTATGATGATTTCCTTACCGATGTTGGTTGGGTTGACGAGGAGTAAATAAAGAATGGCACGGGATTGTTCTCCCCGTGCCATGAAGCAGTTTATTCAATTTATTCAACAAAAAAAGTCTCACTCACGCCCTCGTAACGGCTAACAGCGCCGGTCCACCCCGATTTCCATTGACCAATATGACGAATCCGGTATTCACCGGCAGCAGCATCATCATTGGGAATATCCCATTCAATGGTGATATGAGAATAGGAAGCTCCCTCTCGTTTCCAGATGTACCGCGTGGAAGGATCAATGTCTGAGGCAGCCTGTTCCCAGGAGTAAACCGTCTCGCAAATGCTAACCGTGTCGCAGCCAACTCTTTCTTCACGGCATTGTTGCTGCCCGGTATCGGTTTTCTTTTCAATAACAAGATAGCTTTCATGAGAGCCCACAGCCAGGTTATTGTTTGGATGCGCTCCCCAAAAAACAGCGGAAGCGGTTTGCCCATTCGCGTATGAAGCGTTCGGCTGGGTAAGCACATCACCGAAATCGGTGAGAAGCGGTTTATCGTCCAGGAGGACATGGCCTAAGACCTGGGGAACAAGAGGGGTTTCTTCCAGGCCCTCTTCAAAAGTTTCTATATCAACGGCGTAATACGGAAGGTCCACACCGGGAGAAAACGACAGCGCCAGATCGTTCGTCCACTGGCGAATGGCGTTTAAGGTATAAGGACCAAAAAGATTGGACCCGCCTTCGTACTGTTGGGAGGCGTATTCTTCCCGGGTAACAAGGTAACTGTCATAGGCATTAGAGTTAGCATTAATAACAATATGGGTAACACCGGGAAGAGCGGATCTAATTTCCGCTTTTAAACGCCTTCCCGCCATGGTGCTCACTTCAAGAGGAAGCGTAAGCACGGCAAGGCTGCCGATTTTTAAAATGCTTACGGGAAAAATAACGTTATAGGCTTTTGCGTTTGGCAGAACAGCATCAATTTCTTGAAAACCGGCAGCCATGATTTTTTCCAGTTCACAGTCCATTTCATCATGGAGTTCGTCACCGGGGACAAGCGTGGCCTGCAATAATTCCATAATAGAAGGAAGCGGTTCATCAACGAGGTCTGCCACGGAGGGAAGACTGTAATCGGTAACGTCTTCACGGGCATGTCCTTCGGAGTCGAGAAAACCGCCGCCGTCTTCACTGGGACCGGCAAACATGCCAAGCCCAATGGCGCCCATACAGGTTTTGCAGGAATTAATATCTTCGCCCAGTTCATTGGCATAATAAATTTGATCCTCATTAATAAATTGAGGGTTAATAGGAAAATTTTGTACGGGAACAAACATTTGCCGGTATTCAATAGAACCCGTAAGCTCGGAGCCCCCGCTTTCGAGCAAAGAATTCGCCAGTGCGTATACGGATTTAGCTCGGAATTCCAATCGTTCATAATCGTGCGAACCGTCTGCGCCCCAGTTTTCATTTGAGTTGCTAATATCATCAAACAAGAGCCGGTCATCGGGAAGGTTGCCCGACATATCGCCGCAATCGTTCATGGCAAAACCGGCAATAAAATTTAAATTATCGGAGTAATTGGTGCCCTGTTTTTTTTCAAACAGGTATGAAGTAAGGCCCATAATATCGCCATGAATAAGAAACTTATGAGGACCCGACATATGAGGATGGACCGGAGTCCAGTTGTATATGCCAATAGCCGAACCGTTTCGAACAAATTGCAGCTGCGTAAGCTCACGATTCGTATCGTCATAGCGGGACCCGTTGTCGGGATTAAGAGTCCCCTCCGGTAAAAGATAGTTTTCAATATCATGATTAAGATAGTAGGCTTCAGGAGACCTGTTGCGGCAGGCCCGGGTATTGGGAGAAAACTCGTTGCTTATGTTTTTATCGGCATTAAACTCTCCGGAATTTAAATAAAGTCTGCCTGGTGCCAGGTTGTTATGGGCCATGGTAATTGATTCGAGAATCCCATTAACAATAGTATTAAAATAATCCCCGTGGAAAGTCATGCCAACCATGGCGTTTGTCATGAACGTCTTAAAGTAACCGCCCGGGCCGCTGTGTGTATGCGTGGCGCCCAGGTTCACGTTCTTTTCGGAATAAAGGCCGCCGTATTTTTCCTTGAGTTTACGAATAACAGCCGCGAAAACACCAGCCGACTGCATGGGAAGGTCGGCCTCAACAAGCACAATCCTCCGGCTGCTGTTTGGATTATTATCATTTGTTTTGATAATAAAACTCCGGGCAAACTGCCGCATATAAAGACCTTTACCCAGCTGCTCAAAATCGACATAACCGCCAAATTGAACTTCAGCAGGAGGACCGGTAATATCGGCTATTCCCGTACCAATCTCAAAAGGAAGATTTGACGCATAGAGAGCCTCCTCAGAACAGAAAGACGCGAATAAAAATACCAGGAAAACAAATAGAAAACATGCCATTTTTTTTAAACTCATTGCTTTTCTCCTTATAAAATTTAGTAAAATAATGTTAAGTATTGTTTACACTTGGTAAACATAGTTAAACTTAACATTGTTAATCTTATAGGTCAAGAAAAATCGGACCTACTGGACGGTTTTTAGATCGAAGGCGGCTCCGCTCAGACACCGAATGGGCGGGGAAAAATAGGTCAGAAACTGCGGTGATACCGGGGGCTATTTCCATCGGCCCCCCAACCCCTTAGGGCGCAAGAGTTTTTGGAAATGAGTCAATTTTAGCCCGGGGTTTTAGCCCCTCGTTATGAAGAAAGAGCACCTGCCCCCGCAAAGCCGGAAGAAAGGTGCAAGAGACTCCGTAAAAAAATCTTGAGCTTTCACCTTATCTCTTGCTCCTTGTCCCTGCCTCACTTATCCGGATGCACCGCAATATTATGAATAGGTCTTAGCATCTCTTTGTTGACCTTTTTATAAAACATCACCCTGAACTTTTTAAAGCGCGTAAGGAACATAAACCTGCGGTTCAGTTTTTTGGTATATTTGTTTCTTTGAGGAAAGGTGTCGTAAATACCGTTGTCCCGGTACCAGCGGTGATCGGCCTGGCATACAAACCTGAGACGGCCATAGACATCATCACGGAAAATCTTCATGCCGCCCTCTTTAAGAAAGGTATGGGTGCGAATATAGCCCTGGTCATGAAAGCGGATTGCCCGGTCTGCCATGGCAGTAATAAGAGAATCGATCTTTTTAGAATCTTCATATTCATCAGTAACAAAGTCGAGAAAGTTGCACATCTGGCCTTCCACATAACCCTGAAGCAGGAGCTTAAGATTGGCAACCTGGTTCAGGGGACCGGAAATAAGGAACCCAAGCTGCTTGCCGATTATCGAAGGAGTATGATTCATAAAAAAGCTTCTGTCGAAAACCATTTTCCATTGCGCGGAAAGATACCGGTCACGGATCTCTCCGGCGAAGATAATAATATCGGCAGCGCCCATGGTGTTTTTCCAGAAGTCCGTAAAGCCGTCTTTATAAATACAAATATTTTCATAGCCGCATTGCACGCAGCTGGTGCAGCCGCCTTTAATACCAAGCTCATTAATATCAACAATATTCACTTCACCGTCAATAGAACCGGCGAACTTGTTTATCATTTTACCCAGGTTTGTTTTCGCGTCAATTCCGTCAGACACAACAAGGATCTTCTTCCCTTTGGAATCAATTTTCCCGGAGCTTTTCCCCGGCGTATAGGCTTTCATTTTCTTTTTAGGCAGGGGCGGGTATTGCAGGGAAACAGGTTCTTTGTTTTCAACGGCAGCGAAAAAGTTTGCTGCGAAATTATAAAGCTGCTTCCTGGCGGAAGATTCAAACATATCCCACATATCAAGGGAATGAAAACTGACGTACTTCATGTTCAGGTCATCGCATACGGCGTGAAGATAATGATGGGCAGTGGTGTCGAAAAACCGGATGGAAGTGGACACGGCAGAGGTGTATTTTCCTTCAAAAGCCTTAGCAGCTTTCCGCTCATGGATCAGCTCAATAAACCGCTTAAGCTGAGCGGGAATAAGAAAGTAAAAAATAGGCGTAACCCAGAAAACAGCCTCAGAGGCTTTAACAGAGTCAATTATCTCATTGAATTGATCTTCATTCTTCTCAATGGACTTGATCTTCTTACCAATATTAAATGTTTCATACTCATACTGAGGAAAATGCTTCTGAATATAGAGCAAATACTGTAGTGTAAGGCTATTATCACCCTTTGGACTTCCATTAATGATGGTAACTTTCATAATATCACCTCTCGGGGAAAAGATTTAACTATATACAAGGATTTAGAACGAGCGGTATATGTCAAGCATAACACTGTTATCTTTCAAAAAGATAAGAAAAAATTACCCTTTTAGAGTCTAAAACAACACATATATAACACAGAAGTACATATACAAAAAAGGAGATAATGTAATGAGAAGAAGGAAAAAAAATCCCGTAAAGCTGCTATCCCTGCTGCTGGTGCAGGGTATGGTGCTTTTAGGAATAGGGTACGTGATATTTTTTAGCGCGTGCGAGTTTGATGAGTATGGAGAATTCCGGGACGATGAATTTGCCACTCTTGATGAAGATGGATTTCAGGACTATAGCTTGAATGTTTCAACAGCTGCCAGGCCCGCGTGCAGTTCCAAAAAGATGCAGGAAATATTAGCGCCCGCAAAAAAAGCGGGACATGCTGCTGTTGTGGACTGTAACCTGAATCTTAAAAAAAATAACGTTATTACCAAACGGCTTATTTTCCAGGGAAAAAACGCCACTGGAGTTACAATGAATTGCAACAATGCCTTGCTCAACGGAGGTTATGGAACACATAACAAGGGCAAAGACATGATCGAAGTACGGTCAATACGGCGTAACCGGAATGGAGTTAATACCTGGGAACGGCCCGAACGTGTTACCATAAAGAACTGCCGGGTTAACGGTTCCATCAGAATATGGGGCATGGCAACGAACGGAGAAGGTGCCTACCTGAGAGAGTCTTCGAGAAGACCGGGACATATTGCCAGGGCAAGAAACAACGCGCCCAGAATTATTGTACTGAGTAATCTTACAATTAGCGGCGTGGGAAGAATTCCGCTCTATATATCTCCGGGGGTAACCCATGCCAGGGTAATCAATTCAACATTTACCGGGAAGTCCGACAGTGTAACAATATACCTTGACGCGGAGTCTGCTGCAAATACCATTAAGAACAACAAATTCCATACCCAGAGAACCAGTAAGTCCAAAAGAGAAGTTATGGCCATAGACGGTTCTAGCCATAACACCATTATGAATAACTGGTTTTCCGGGCTCAATTACGGCGGTATCTACTTATACCGGAATTGCGGTGAAGGCGGTACAGTGAGGCATGCCACACCTTCATATAATAAGATTATCAACAATATATTTTATTATAATAAATATAATAAAATTTCGGCATTCCCTTCTATTTTCCTGGGTTCCCGCCAGGCCAGCTCGTGGTATTGCAATGATGATAAAGGGTATAGATTCGGCAGCAGTGCTTCCAATTTTGATTTTGCCACATACAATGTTGTTGCGCGAAACCGGTTTTACAAGTTTACGCCGCAACAGGCCATACGGCACGGCTATCCCAATGTTGATATTCCCAATTATTTTTACCAGAACGCACGGAGTGATGGAGCCCAAC
>JAAENB010000720.1 GCA_024224995.1 bacterium
AGACGGTAAATTACCATCTCTATCATCCAGGCAAATAACTCAATGAGCGCTACTCCCGGATCTGTTGGATTATGATTTGTCCACTCCGGGCAATAATGAGGAATAAGCCGTATCGCCTCATCAACTATTTCTTTATATGTTCGATCATCCAAATTGGGACTGGGTATCACTTTCTCCCCTCTCTAAATAAAATGGATATACCAGGTTAAAAGCATTATTAACTTCTCTAACCTTATATTCTATACCAATATTTATTCTTGCTTCATTTTCAGGATCAGAAATAGCCTCAACTTTTTGCAGGTCTATCCTGGGCTCCCATTTAAGTAACGCTTCTGAAATATAATACTCAATAAGACTCCTGGTATTCGCGTTATTTGGCGCAAAGACCATATCATTGATCTCGCATCCGAAGTCGGGCCGCATGATTCGCTCGCCCTTTGAAGTTCCGAGAATTAACCTCACCGATTCAGCGATACTTTTTTCAAAATAGGATAATTCCACATTCCCTATTGTGTTTATATTAAACGGAAAGCACCAGCCTGCACCTAAGAAGTTTCCATCCATCTTTATCGGCATAATAAAAAATTCCCTCAATCACTTATTACTAATAAAAATTCCTCTATGAGGAATTTGAAAACCAGCTAAGAATACGCTACTTGTGAAAATTTACATATACATAATTAAGTCTTTACTTTCTGTCAACTCTAAATATCCGGAGAGAAAATATACTTACTCTCCTTACCTGAGTATACTCTAATTATATCAGGGTTGTAAAGAATAAATTTTGAAATTTCGGAGAAAAAACGGAAGATACTCCTCGATAACCCCTTAACCCTTTCTTGCCTTTTTCTCTTTATGTGCACATATATTTATATTTATATATAAATATGACAACAAAGTTTCACCTAACACCCTCATAATTTATGAAGAGCAGGCACAATATTAATTAAATATATATAAAAAACAAGCTATAGTCAAGCAAGAATTTAAATTACTCGCCCTGGTCGAGTAATTACCGAAAAAATTCTCCAAATTTGCTTAAATAATTACTTTCCTCCCTCTTTAATTCTCTATTATATAAGTGTCCGTTTGCGGCTTAAAAGGACAATTTTTTTTTAAATTTTCTCAAAATAATTATGCCCGGTTTACTTTCAGGCTTTTATACATATTATATTGCATGTTTTGTGCCAGTATAAAAAAACAGCCCTGTTTTTTATACTTTTTTATGTTTTTCCCTATTTTTTTTCAGATTTCTTTGATTCTTTTTTGTATTTATTGTATTTTTTATAATAAAGAATTATAAATAAGCTTATTATTCCCGTAGCCGGGCAGAGAATTGTCAATTTCTGACAGTCATTGTCAGTTTCTGACACCCTGCCCGCAAAGGACAAAATTTATGAAGTTACATATCCATACAGTCATCCCCCTTACCAAAGTAAATGGTCCCGGCAGCCGCTTTGGCATCTGGGTCCAGGGATGCAGCCGGAACTGTGCCGGATGCTTTAACCCGGAAACTCATTCCTTTGAACAGGGCTATAAACTATCAATAGATGAACTGTTCAACCAGGTCACTGGTGCCGCGGGTTCACATTCCACTCTCTGCGGTATTTCAATCTCCGGCGGCGAACCCTTTGAACAGGAAAAAGGACTTCTGCTCCTGCTAAAAAAAATTAAACTGCAAACAAAGCTCTCAGTTCTTGTTTTCACCGGTTTCACCCTGGAAGAGATAAAAAAAGATATAGCCAAAAAAGAATTATTATTTTATATTGACATTTTAATTGCCGGGCCTTATAAAGAAAGCCTGGCAACAAAAGAGCTTATGCTCTCATCATCAAACCAGAAGATCCATTTCCTTTCGGAACAATATTCTTACGAGGATCTGGATGCAGGTGACGTGGAACTAATAATAGACCCCGAGGGAGTTATTACCCTCACCGGCTGCTCCCCGCCGGATATTACATAAAAAAACAGAAAGGATACTTATCATGGCCAATACCGAAAATAATCCTGTTTCTTTTGAATCCTGTTTCAATCACTTTATATCAAACAACTTCAAAGAAGCCTATTATGCTTTTTCCGACAACTATTACAAACATCCCAGCAGGATTGACCTCCTGTACGGCATTGTTATCTCATATATTATGCTCGACAATATTAAAGAATGCGTCCACTTCCTGGAAAAGGAAGTTGCTGTTTCTCCGCTTAAAAACAAGATCAATCTTTTAACCAACTTCATCAAACTGAATTCAAATTTTTCTGATTTGAGCAAAGTATCCACAATTTTTAACATTGGGCTGTTCCTGAAAAAAAAGGGTCTTTTAAGCGAAGCTAAAATATTCTTCAGAACCTGCCAGGTTCTGGAACCGGACAATGCCAAAACCCTTACGGTTTTGGGAGAATGCGCCCTCATTGAAAAGGATCTCAGAAAGGGAATTACTCTTTTCTCCCAGGCAGCGAAGAAATAGGCGGGTCCTAAACTGCGAAGATCTTTCGTATTATTCTGAAGCTTTTTTCGTCACGTTCAATATGATAGATCGCGCCGTCGGGGTTTACCTGGATCAGTTCTTTCCGGGCATCAATGTAATTCATCACTTCATGAGGCTTTTCCGGTTCTTTTTTTACGCGGCAGCGGCCAAGGTGCCCGAATCCTTTATACAGAAGCAGCCACTCCTCTCCAGGTTCACGGTGAAGCTGGTAGAGATGGATTCCCCGGCTAAAACCGCCGCCTGCTTCGTCCGGTTCCTCAACCTTCCACTGGTATATAAAGGAATCAACATCTCCGCCGTCTATATGAAAATCAGGTCCCACTTCTGGCGGTACCTCAATGACTGCTGCAGGTTTCTGAAACCCCGATTCCAGGTTGTAAACCTCTGCCTCTTGTATCGATTTTTTTACGTAAATATTCTTATATTTGTCTATATACAGTATCTTCCGGTCAAAGGTCTCCTCTTTTTCCAGGTCTCCCCCGGCACTGTACAGCCAGATATTCTCACCCTGGTTTAGTATAATACTTCCGTCTGCCGCTATCTCAAACCAGTCTCCTTCCTGCCACTTGCGGCAGTTGAGCCTGTCATTTAATACATTTATTTGAAAACTGGTATCTTCCACAAGAATGTATCGTTCCTGCTCTTCCTCTTCTATTTGTACGGCCAGAAGAATAATTAAACTTTCATTATAGCGCTTGCATTGAAGAGGGGTAAAAGAAACCGCTTTTTTATACCGTTTATCCTTTTGCAGTCCCTTTTTAAAATCTTCTATATAAATGAGCTTGTTATTATTGCTGAAATACTCAAAATATTTTACTACGTGCTGTTTCTCAAAAACATCGTCTAAATAAACATAATTTCTCGTGACCTGGAAAAAGGTTGGTATGATATCAGTTTCAACAGTTTCACCTTTCTCATACCGGACCTCATTCTCTCCATCACCCCAGGAGGTCTCAAAATAGACAATGGTATCCCTTATTTCCAAATCCATTCGGCACTCCTCTCAAGAAACTAAATTTTGCTTGTGCGCGGGCCTTGAAGTAGTATGGGCTCTTTGGATTGCTCCGGAACTCGCTCCGCTCAAACAGTCCTCACAACCCAAAGAGCCCATTCTACTTCCAGGCCAGATGCAGCTC
>JAAENB010000721.1 GCA_024224995.1 bacterium
ACTCGCTTTTGAATTCCGCAACCCTGTCCTGCTGAATGTATTTATTGCGACTGACCAGGGAAACAGGATCGATCTGCCTGTTTGTCTTCATATTGTAAGAGCCTCTTTATCTGAAGGATTCTGTTTGGACCAGGGATAAAGTGACCAGTCAGCGGACAGCGGCATACGATCCGGGCGTTCAGCTTTTGCCAACTCTTTTTCGCTCATATTCAGGCGGGCCATTATTTCTTTGAAAAGTGAGGGGTCAAGTTTATTGCTGACAGATTCAAGCCAGTTACAAAGAGTTTTTTTGTACTGCTCCGGCAGAATTCCGGCCATAAATGCTTGGGGAACAGGATACTGCCAGCCTTTGTATGCTGTTGTCAGACCGGTGACTGGCAGAACAATGTCACCCTTAAGACCGAGACGGATCCACATATCATGAGAAGCAGCTTTATCCAGTTCAACATTGAACCCCCCAAGCTCAAGGAATGTGTCACGTTTGACACATCCAGCTTCCGGAGGCATAACAAATATGCCCCCCCTGAGAAAATTTTCCCGACAGGCATTTTGGAAATCTATGGCGGCAGGATATATTAAATAGCCTGCTGCACATTCAACTGCAAGTTGAGCCTTTTTTTTGCATAAAGGAAATATAATATGTTCAAGCGCCCATGGATACATGATCATTCCGGTGCGAAAAAATTTGACGTATTCGGCCCGGGCTGCCTTGGCAGCCTGATTCATCATTTCCTGATCACTGTTTTCCGTATTCATGTTCAGAATTCTGATCCGAGGGTCGGACCAGCAAGGTTCTGTGGATATTTCCTGAAACAGGCTCTCATCAGCAGTGCAAATAATCAATTCAAATTGGGACAGGCTTTGCACAAGAACACTCTCAATAGTGGATTTCAAATTGTTCTGGCCAGATAATGCCGGTATAACCACGCTCACCTTAATATTTTGTGGTTGCTTTTTCACACTCCCCAAAGGTTTTGTTCGCGGATAGGCAGAGCAGTCAGGTATGGCAGTCATATTCGGGCGGGATACAAGGGGTTTTTGAAATTGGAACAGTTTTTTCCATTCTTCCCTGCCAGTCACACAAGTTCTAAGAAACCGCTTTGCAGCAAAGGGTTTTCTCCATTTAAGCGCAATGCTTGCAACGCATTTGACCGCCCCTCTTATAAGCTTTCCTGCAACCCATTTTTTCTCATCATCCGGCAAGGGACAATCAGGATGCCGGAGCGCTTCGAGAGAAATGGCAAGTCCTTCTGTTGTGTAGTTGTGCGTTACATTGGTTGTGGTTATAACCTGTCCTTCATGGACTCGATAAAAACAAAATCCTGTTGGCGCAAACAAAACAGGATAATTGCGCGCAATTCTGAGTATCATGTCCCAATCACTGCAAAAAGACCATTTTTCTCCCCTGAAACCCCCGATATCCTCAAAAGCGTTTTTTCGATACATCGTTGTAAGAGGAGAATTGCCCATTCTTTCTTCATGTATAAAACACCGTTGATAAACTTCCCTGGGCGACAGTTCAAAAGGGTAAAACGGATCATGTTCTGACCAGGCACAGAGCAGCATACCTGCTTGTGGATGGTTTTCCATCATATGTACCATCGTTTCAAGGCAATGCGGGTAAATGGCATCGTCTGAGTCCACATATTTAAGATATTTCCCCCGGGCCAGCGATGCTGCACGTTTCCGATTCGGATAATCACCGAGGTTCGTCTCGTTAACATAAATCCTTATACGCCTGTCATACTCATACTGCCGCGCAATTTCAACAGACTGGTCTGTGCTTCCGTCATCTACAATAATGAGTTCAAAATCAGGCATACTTTGTGCGAGAACACCTTCAATAGCTGTGGCTACATATTGCTCACGGTTATATACGGTTGTTAACACACTGACTAAAGGGGGATTCGATCTCAAAACTTCTTCCATATCTGACAAGGTTTCAGAAACCTTTTTGAGTTTTTTTTATTGAATTTCGATTTCATAACTACAGGGGTTATTTCTAAGAAAGGAGGTCCCTTCTTAGAAATAATCCCTGTAGTTATGAAAAAATCAAAAAGGTTACGCTCTAATCATTTTCTGACCGGATTTTAAATCCTTTTTCTATTTCTCCGTTTTTCCTCATACTGAGTGCCGGAACCGGATATGAGCATGGTAAAGGGGCATTCCAGCATTGACTTCCTTTTGTCGGAACATTTACCTTAAGTCCTGAGTCTGTCACAAACTGGTATACTTCCACACTTGGAATAGGGTAAAAACCATTTGCTGGGCCTGGTTCCACAAACAACTTATTCTTCAGACAGAGATGCGGGAATATGCTTAGGACTACTGACATGATAAGAATAAAAAAGACAATCTTGGAATATCTTCGCACATAATGGTTTCTGACAGCTAATGTCAGCGCGCCTGCGCCAAGATACCAAAAAGAGCCAGTCACGAATCTGGGGTTAGGAGCAGTACAGAACCAGAAGACTATAGATGCAATCCCAGGAAAAAGAAATATTGCATAAAGATAAAAATTGCGTTTCATACTTTTTAACTGATAAAAGATCAGAAAACTTCCCATAATCAATAGCACAATCGGAAACAATATAATAAATTGTTTTATATGTCTCTTGACCCATGGCAAAAACCAAGTCCAATTTTCAAGAACTTCCGGATGAAACCCAGGATAATGACGCGCTCTTGCTTTTATAACATCCTTGACATGAACCACCTGTTCGTGAGGAATTTTCCAGTCTAACTCAAATGAACCCAGATCGCTTGGGAAGGCAATATAGCCGCTTAGAACAATGTTTCGGATAATCCAGGGAATAAGCAACAAGGCAACTGGCACAAACAGATATAAAAGTTCTTTTATTATTTTGTATTCAATATTATTATGCTTAAATCGATATGAAATATATTTTCCCAGTGAAATCAGCGAAGCTGCAAATCCGAAACCTATAAAACTCAGCTTAATTGTGACGCCGACAGTAGAAAGGATTATAATAAAAAAACATCTGTATGAGGTTTCATTGCAATTGTTGTCTGTAAACAATAAACTGCATAATTGAAAACCTATTAAGACGGACAGAATAAATATGGGAAGATCTGTTGAGGTAGTTGAAGAATCATAATAGCAGTAAAATGCTATGGGACATATCAGTAAAATTTGAAAAATATCAGAGGAATTAATCTCCTTATCTTGATTTATAACAACTTTTGATATACTCAGACCTGTATGCAAAAAAATTACGAACAGCAGAAGACCATTGGCAAGGTTATGAGACATATTGGTCCAACAGCCCACGTCTAACAGAGCCAGAAATAAAAAATAAGAAGAGTTAAAAGCTAAATGGCTGTGCAGGTTTCCTAATCCGGGGACTAACGGGAATGAAGACACCCATCGGATTGATTGTAAATGATACCATCCTGCGTCAAAAGGTCCGATTGGTCCCATTGCCCGGTTTGACAGCCAGATGACAAACAGAACTGAGATTATGGCAAATACCGCCCTTCCAGATCCTTTGAATTCAAAGATATGTGAAAATTTGGTCCGACTCAGTATAACACCTGCAATTCCGGCCACGATCACACATGCAGTTGTCCTAATATCCACAGGAGCAAAAAAATGCCATATCTGTAAAATAATCATCGTGAAAACCCATCCTATCCAGAAAGATGACAGAATAAGTTCTGCATTCTGATGGCTAAGATCAAATAATTTTTGAACAGAAAGACCAATTCCACAGAAGATGAATATGATAAATAACCATGTAATAACTATTAAAATCATATTCGTAAACATTAAAGTCATATTTTTATCTTGTTTCCATGTTCCAACATCCCTTCATTAGAATGAATGCTGCATAATATTCAGGACATCTGCCATCAACTTTTGTAACCATCCGGATGTTCTTTATGCCATTTCCATGCTGTTTCAATGATTGTCCGGATATCATTGAACCGGGGATTCCATCCGAGTTCCTTAACAGCCTTATCACTTGAACCGATAAGCACTGCGGGATCGCCGGGCCGTCTTTTTGCAATATTTGAAGGAATGCTCCTTCCGGTTATATCGCAGGCAGTTTCGATCACTTCTTTCACAGAATAGCCATTGCCGTTTCCCAGGTTATATACCCCTCCCGGATATCCGTTCAAAAGGCTTTCTAAAGCAAGCAGATGAGCCTGGGCCAAATCGTCAATATGAATATAATCACGGATACAGGTTCCGTCCCTGGTCGGATAATCGTTGCCGAAAATACTGACAGATTCTCTTTTACCAAGGGCGGTTTGAAGAATCAGCGGTATGAGA
>JAAENB010000722.1 GCA_024224995.1 bacterium
CCTTCAAGAGCTGCTGCTGCCAGGATGTGCCCTGATTGTTCAGCAAGAGGGACAAAACACTTTTTCCCGTTAAGGATATACGAACCATTTTGTTTAATTGCTGTTGTTTGTAAATCAATGGGGTCAAAACTAAAATTCGGCTCATTAACGGCCAGTGACGCGGGTTTAAATTTCTCTGTGCAGTAGAGCGGCAGGTACTTTTGTTTCTGCTCCTCTGTCCCCATTTCCACTATTGGAAAAAGAAAAAGAGAAGGCACTGTTGCCGCTATGGCATAGGCCATATCCCCATACGCCAATTCCTCAAGAACTATGGCGCTCATTACCGGTGAATATTCAAGCCCATATCCTCCGTATTCCTCAGGGATCATTGATATTGACAGACCAAGATCCCATACTTTTTGAAAAAGTTCTTCCGGAATTGCGCCATTTTCATCCATATCATGAGCAGCATCAATTATATTGTTTTTAACCAGCTTTGCTGCTGTCTCTTTCATTATATTTTGTTCTTCCGACATTGAAAAGCTGAGCATAGTTTCCTCCTTCAACTACCTATTTTTAATTATCAAAAAAATCATCTTGAACATAAATTAAACCATTGTAGACTGACATGTCAGTTCTCACTTTAAAAAAAATATATATTTAGTCAATCACTTTTTCATGGAAAAAGATGCCTGAGGCAAAAATATCCACAATCTGGCTGGCCAGCTTTTCTATATCCTGGTATTCTTTCTGATTTTTTTTCTTTACAAAATTATAAAAGGCCACTCGAAGAATCCCTCCTCCAAGCAGATTGGCGGTTAGCTCTATATCAATGGTATCTTTTACGTTTTTATTGTTTATACCAAATTGCAGGTCATTTGAAATGATTAGTTTGATCTTATTTTCCAGACGTTTTATGGGTGATTCAAAATTCCCCCCAAGTCCCGGCGCTACCCTCAAAACAATATTACTGAGGTCATGATCATTGGCAAAAAAATGGAGTGTATTCTTTACCCGGTTTCGCAGATAGTTATAATGCGTTAATCCTTTGGAAGTGAGATCTCCCATATCCTTTATTGCTACATCTTCCCACTGCTTGTAGAAATCTTCCAGTAGTGTTATAAATATATCATCCTTGTTTTTAAAATATTGATATACCGTACCACGGGCAATATTCGCTTCCTGTATTATATCCGATATCTGGGTATTATAATAACCTTTTTTAGAAAAGAGCTTTTTGGCACATTCAAGGATATGTTTTTTTCTTAATTTTGCATCCATAAAACGCTGCCTCCCGGTGGGTCATTCTTGAAAAGTCATTTTCTTAAGAAACTCATCCCCATGTCAATTTTAATTTACTATTGCTGTTAAAAAAAACAAATTAGTACTCGGAAGAGTACAGTTCAAAAAAAACTGTACAAAAATTGATTTTTTTATTGACACAAAAATGATCATGTCGTAGAAACTGACATGTCATTCTATTTAGACTGACATGTCAGTTTTATCACCAAAATCCAAAGGAGGAATTTATTATGTCAGAAATACCAGTGGATACAAGTATCAAAGATCTGCTTACCAGTATTATGCCCAACATCGCGAAGGAATCCCTTGCTGCAAACAGCGCGGCAAGCGAACTCTCGGGAACTGAAATTTCAATGGTCATTGATGTTTCAGGAGATCAATACAGCTACATTGTTACAAACGGTTCCGATTTGCAGCTTCAGGAAGGCAGTGTTAACAATGCCATGCTCCATCTCAAAATAACAAAAGAAGACCTGGAAAAAATGATCGCTTCTCAGAATCTCGACATGCTCCTGGGAATTCAAAACGATCTTAACCTGGCAAAATATAATGCCATAAAAAGTCTCAGGGGTAGTATTGTTGCTGAACTTACTAACGACGATGGAAGCACGGTTTCCCTGGAAGCCGTTCTGAACTGCACTGCCGATCCCCAGGCTACATTCAAGATGAAAACATCGGACTCTTCCGCTCTCATGCGTAAAGAAACTAACCCGGTAAACCTGTTTATGTCGGGAGCGATGAAGATCGAAGGCGATATGGGATTTGCAATGGCAACCCAGCCCCTGTTTACGTAACAAAAAAACACAGGGCGATAAAATTTTTGGAGGGTTTTCATGTCAACACATAACAACTATTATATGTTGACATTAATTCCTGTCTCCCGGGACACCCGTTCCGGCGAGATAAGGAATTAATAATAAAGGAGGAGCTCGTATGTCTGAAAACAAATTTCCATGGTTCAATGAATACAAGTTATTTGGAATCCCAAAATCATTTAAGCCATACCCCGAAGAACCGGTTTGCGATATTCTCGAATTGACGGCGAAAAAATATAAAAACGCCGGACTTATTCAAATGAATTACAAAATGCCCTACCCCCTGGTTAAAGATCACGTGGACCGGCTGGCAACCGCCTTATACAACATGGGGCTTCGTAAAGGAGACAGTGTTGCCACGATTCTTCCCACATCCATACAATTCGTTATTGCCGACTACGCGATCTCGCGGGCAGGCTGCGTTCATATCCCGGCCAGTTCCCTTGAACCGGCCAAAACCCTGGAACACAAATTCGAAGAAGGCAAGCCTAAAGCGGTCATCTGCCTTAATGATTATCTCACAACTGTTTTACCGGTAGTTGAAAAACAAGGAATCCCTCATTGCATCGTCACCCAGATTAATGATTATTCCCTTGTTTCCCATGACCGGGGCGAACGGGAACATATTCACGGCACCATATGGTTGACCGATCTTATTGCCGACACTCCTCCCGCGCCGCCTGATATTGAATTTAATGTTGAACATGATCTTGAAACACTGCTTTTTACCGGGGGTACTACAGGCCTGCCAAAAGGCTGCATGCTTACTCACCGGAACATTTACGCCAATGCTATTCAGAATTCCCATGTCATGGGTCAGTCAGTTAACCTGCTCCGTGGTGCTGTTGCTGTTATACTTGGTCTCCCTTTTTACCATTCCTATGGTCATACTATTATGCATACCATGACCTACAATGGTTTTAATCAAATCCTGGTTCCCGACCCCCGCGATACAAAAGGAATGGTTAGAATGATAAAAAAATATTACCCGATTCTTCAATTCGGCGTGCCAACCCAGTTCATGAATCTGTCCAATGAAGATTTAAAAGGAATTGGTATTATTGGGATATCCGGTTCGGCACCGCTCTCTCCCAATACACAGAAAGAATTTGAACAAAAATCGAGCGGTGGTATTATGGAAGGATACGGCCTCTCCGAAATGTCTCCTACAACCCACCTGAACACCTCGTTTCTCATCAGGGTTTTGGGAGGGCGCACTCCTGTCCGGCTCACCAGTTCCCTTCTTGCGTTCCCGGGTGTCTCGTACACGTTAAACGGAATGCTGCGATTGGCCGGCAGCAGGAATGTTGGCCGCATGGTTACCAGCGTTATGTCCCGGCTGGTAGAACGAAGCTCCGCTAAAAGCTCCGCAAAGCCGGCCAAAACGGAAAGAGAAAAACGCGGCACTACGGGAATTCCCTATCCCGATACTGAAGTAAAACTTCTTGATATAGACAGCGGTGAACGGCTCACCTGGAACGATATCAGGAACGGTAGAACAGGTGAGATGTGTCTTAAGGGTCCGCAGCGTATGCTGGGATATTGGCCCCGGCCGGGCAGCGGTCTTGATGAAGAAGGTTTTGTTCGTACCAGCGATGTGGTTAAAGTCGACAAAAACGGGTACTTCTATATTGTGGACAGAACCAAAGACATGATTATTGTTTCCGGCTATAAAGTATACTCCCGTGAGCTTGATGATATCCTTATTAACCATCCTTCTATTACCGTTGGCGCCACTGTGGGCATTCCCGACAAAGAACGGGAAGGGAGTGAAGTGGTTGTTGTTTTTGTTCAATTAAAAGACGGTAAGAAACATAGAATTTCCGAAGACGATATCCGGCTATATTTAAAACCAAAAGTTGCCAGGTACGCGGTTCCCAAAATCGTGCGATTTATCGACTCCATGCCGCTGACCGCTATGGAAAAGGTCGATAAAAAACACTTGCGGAAGATGGCGATGGAAGATGGAGGATAACTAAGTTACTGAGCCCGGTAAATGAGTGAGACTTCCTTCGGGAGGTGAAACAAGAATATTTTCACCTCCCGAAGGAAGTCTCACTCATTTACCGGGTGCAACAACTAAATTACAGACGTAACAATAATTAATACAATTAAGGAGAACACTATATGAAAGAATGTGTATTTATTGACGCGGTACGGACACCGAACGGAAGGGCGCACCGGGAAAAAGGATGGTTCCGCCACCTCAGACCCGATGAGATGCTTACTGCCGTTTACAAGGGGTTATTCGAAAGAAACGCTGCTGTTTCCCCCGAAGCTATAGACGCGGTGTTTGTTGGTTCAGCCAATCCTTCAGGCATGCAAAACGATATTGGCAGGCTCGCCTGGCTTGCTTCAGGCTATCCCGATTCCGTGCCAAGCAACACCATTACCAACCAGTGCCCTTCGGGTATGTCCGCCATTATGCACGCAGCGCGGTCTATCATTACCGGCGAAAATGATATTATGATCGCTGCCGGTGTTGAAGACATGGAAAAAGTTCCCATGGGTTCCAACATGGACTTTCCTCCACGGCTTCTTGAACACTATAACGGGGCCGATCTGCTCATGGGCGCTACCGCGGAAAAAGTCGCGGAGCAGTGGAATATCTCCCGTGACGACATGGAGAATATGTCCGCCTGGTCAAATATAAAAGCAGCCGAAGCAAGAAACGCGGGGAAATTCAAAAGTGAGATAATCCCCCTTATGGGGCGCAATGGCGATGACAAAGAATTTCTTGTTGAACATGATCAATGGATCAGGGATACCGTTGACAAAGACCGCATGAAGCAGATGATATCATCCTTTAAGCCAGGTGGTGTTGTTACTGCCGCAACAGCCTCCCCTCTTACCCAGGGAGCCACTGCACTGCTGCTCATGAGCCGGGACAAAGCCGATGAACTTGGCCTGCCTTACACGCATAAGTACAGCTTTGGTGTTATGGCCGGGTGCGATCCCACGGTTATGGGCATTGGGCCTATTCCTGCCGTTAAAAAGCTCTTTGAAAAAACCGGGCTTTCACCAAAAGATATCGGTCCGATTGAACTGAATGAAGCATTTGCCAGCCAGTCACTGGCCTGTATCAGGGATCTTAAATTAGATAATGAGAATGCTCCGTTTGACCGGGTTAATCCCTGGGGCGGTGCGTTGGCATTAGGTCATCCTCTTGGGCAGTCGGGCGCGCGGATTACCACAACGCTGCTTAATATTATGAAAACGGATTATCCCGACGCGAAGTACGGGCTTGCTTCGTTGTGCGGCGCTTTTGGGAATGCCGGGGCCTTGTTGGTGGAGAAGGTTTAAGAAGTTATGAGTTGATGTTCGGTGGAGCATCTTTTTCAAAAGATGCTCCACATGATGTTTTACAATTTATTCAAAGGGTGTCACATCATCTCCCGAATATCCGGCAGTACTCCCGGCTGCCTGACCTGGTGCTCTTAAATTACATTGCCCGCATACCCTTCCAAAGGATCAATCCGGGAGTCCAGATAGCTTGAAGTAAAATCACCAATGTTACTCTCAAGAAACTCTTTTAAAACAGGGGGTCTGTTTTGAGACGTTGCAGTGCAACGTCTTTACGGGCTTGCTCTGTGAAGATGCTTCGTGCAGGGGTCGCATACCTTGCCCGGAGCAACTTTGCAAAACAGACCCCGGTATCATCACAGTTTCTTCCGTATTTTTTCCCGGCCCTGCCGGGTCCGCACTCTCAAGAAACTCTTTTTGCTTGTGCGCGGGCCTGGAAGCATGGGCTCTTTGGATTGCTGCGGAACTCCCTCCGGTCAAACAGTCCTCACAACCCAAAGAGCCCATACTTCTACGCCAGATGCAGCCCGCAGTACTATTTAGCCTCTGATCTATATTTTTCCCGCTACACAGGGCCGATCGTGTCTTGATATACCGAAAAACGTCATTCGGAATGTAACCTATGGCCGGAGCGATGCCTCCGCGGGTTGTGAGGCTGTTTGAGCG
>JAAENB010000723.1 GCA_024224995.1 bacterium
GAATAATTCCCGTGATTTCACCGGTAATGACTTCAGTAAGATCACCTTTTAATCCCAGTTCAATAGTAACCTCAGTCCCTTCGGCCCAGTCGGAGCTGTCCGTGAGAGTCCGGTCGGCGTCGTCTGCCATGCGGATATAGAAGATGGAGACAGAATCGATTATCTCAATAATGATAATTGATTTTACCGCCACCGCCTGCTCCTGGGGGATATTGGAGCCGTTCAGTTTAATGGAGAAATCCGGACTGGATTCGCTTTCGGACATGGGTTCCTCCCGGTAAAAAATAAGATTAAGGGCGATAAAAGCTTAACGGATTATACCCTTAAAATGACGGGGTGTCAAGAGGGGAAAAAAAATTTTGCGGGGTGTGAGCACCTCAGAGCTCTTTAAAAGAGCTCTGAGGTCCCGCCCCCCCTGAAAAGATAAATCCTCTTGACGAAAATTCTCAGGCAAGTATTATCATCATAATAACGGTTATCCCGGGAGGAGAGAATGTCGAATACAATAGATAATCCCATAGAATACGCGAAAAATATTGTCGGCCAGGAGCCTTTATCCCGATTACTGGGCATAACCGTGGAAGAAGTCCGGGAAGGCTATGCCAGATGCTCACTTACTATAAAACCGGAGCATTTAAACGCGGTGGAGCGCTCTCATGGAGCCGTAATATCGGCAGTGGCGGGCCAGGCACTCTCAATAGCCTCAAATTCCACGGGAGTCATGGCTCTTGTAATAAACGTAAACCTGAACTTTATTTCATCAGCGTCAGAGGGAGAACGAATATTCTCCGAATCGAGCTCGTTAAACATAGGAAAAAAAGTAAGTGTCTGGAAAGTAGAGGTCCGGGGAAAAGAGGACAGGCTCATAGCATCAGGCGAAGGAACTTTTTATCATAAATAAATCCTTGACAGAGAAATGAAATTAATTTTTAAGGAAATATTCAGCTTTTTTTCCCGGACCGGGAAAAAATAAAAAAAAAGGTACAAAATGAAAAAAATAATACTATTTTTAATAACAGTAAGTTTATTCTCATTATTATCATCCTGCGCGGGATTTATCCCTGAGGAGGCAGATCCGGTACTGAGGAACTATGAAACAAAAATTTACGTTATGCAAAACGAAGTAAAAATTAAGAACCGGATCTTAAAAGCAGGTCAGCGGGTAAAGATCCATATCGTACCGGGAGATGAGTGGATAAAAGTATACGCGTTCCCGGAAGCGGGCGAACTATTGAAATCGAAAAGGACACTGATCCTGTATATGTTCACTGATGAATTTCCGGAGGAAATATTTGACATGAAAATCTTTGAAGATAGACTGCTCACAGTAGTAAAACCGGGATAGTTAATCCAGTAAAATCTATGAAAAAATTATATAAAATTATTAGAGGGAAGGACATGTTTGAAGGAGTTTACACAGCGCTCATAACGCCATTTAAGAACAACAAAATCGACTACGAAGCACTTGAGAAAATCCTTGAGATGCAAATTGAGCAGGGAGTTGACGGAGTAGTGCCCCTGGGAACCACAGGAGAATCACCAACCGTACCATTTAATGAGCACAAAGAGCTCGTTAAATGGGTAGTCAATACGGTAAACAAAAGGATTAAAGTGATAGCCGGAACAGGAGCAAACTCAACAGAGGAGGCAATTTGCCTGTCGCAATCAGCAGAAGAATCAGGAGTTGACGGAATACTGTCGGTAAATCCTTATTATAATAAACCCCCGCAGCGCGGATTGGTAGCTCATTTTGAGCAGATAGCGAAATCGGTCTCAATACCGGTGATATTATATAATATCCCGGGCAGAACAGCGATCAATTTTCTACCGCCCGGGATCAAAGAACTAACGGAAAGAGTAAGCAATGTAGTCGCTATAAAAGAGGCAACCGGAGACCTGTCCCAGATGATGGAAGTAATTGAGCTCTGCGGAGACAAGGTTACCCTCATCTCGGGAGATGACAACCTGCTCCTGCCAATACTATCAATTGGCGGCAAAGGGATAATATCGGTCCTGGCAAATTTTTTACCGGGAGACGTAAAAAAGGTAATAACCTTATATGGGGAAGGAAAAACAGAGGAATCACGGGAGCTTTTTTACCGGCTTCTGCCCTTATGCAAGGCAATGTTCCTGGAAACAAACCCGATCCCGGTAAAGGCGGCAATGGAAATGCTGGGATATTGCGGACCGGAGCTGCGGCTTCCTATGGTACCATTAAGCGACGATAAAAAGGCCGTATTACGGGCAGCCCTGGAGAATTACGGGGTATCCTTAAAATGAAAATGGGGATTCAGGGAATAAACGGAAGAATGGGCCAGGCAATACTCCGGATACTGCTGGAAAGGGGTCATACCCTGGGAGCGGCATTTGACATAGCATCGGCCCCGGACTTTGGCCGGGACGCGGGCGATATGCTGCATATGGACCAGCTGGGAGTAACGATCAATGCGGCAAACAGCGAAGAGATGGCCCTGGCAGATGGATTTATAGATTTCACCTCTCCGGCGGCAACAATGCAGTTCCTGGGAGAGGCGGTAAAGCATAAGAAGCCCCTGGTCGTGGGAGCAACAGGATTTGGAGATGAGGAAATAGCCGCGTTAAAAGAAGGCTCAAAAGAGATTCCCCTGGTATATTCCCCGAATATGTCGCTCGGGGTAAACCTGTTATTCAAGTTAACAGAGATTGCGGCAAAAGCATTACAAAACGAATATGATGTGGAAATATTCGAAGCGCATCATAAGTTAAAAAAAGACTCACCATCGGGAACGGCAAAACGGCTCATAGAGGCAGTAAAAGAGAATGTCACGGAATTAAAGGACGCCGTAGAAATGAACGGCAGAGCGGGGATGATAGGAGAAAGAGGAGACTGCGAAATAGGAGTCCACGCCATGAGGGGCGGGTCCATTGTAGGAGAGCATACGGTATTTTTTACGGGAATGGAAGACCGCATAGAGTTGACTCACCGCGCGGGCAGCAGAGACATTTTTGCCAAAGGAGCGGTACTGGCCCTGGAATTCCTGGAGAATAAAGAACCGGGATTCTACACAATGTATGATGTACTGGGGTTCTAATGGCAGAAAGCAACGCAGGTCTCTCAACAGAAGAACTCAGGGCCTTTGAAGAAAATCCCTATAATCCTGACAATAAAAAGCCTGAAGATATAATACGGCTGTTTTACAGCCATGACGTCCCAATAATACCGGTAATTTCAAAGCGGGGGCTTTTACTGGGAGTTATCCGGAAAGAGGACGCCATAGCGGAGTTGAGTGACATAGAGCGGGTATCAAAGCTAAAGATAGACAAATTTGTAACAAAGATCGCGCGAAAGATGAGTTTTGATGAACTCCTGGTATATGGAAAGATCCGGGAATTTATTATCATCAACATATTTGGAGAAGTACAGGGAAAATGGAACCGGCTGCAGTTATTTACGGCCTGTGAAACGAATGAAAAAGTAAAGAATGTAAACGGAGAAATAGAGAAGCAGAAAGAAGAGCAGGTATTGGAATGGATGATTTATTTAATCCTGGAACATATACCGCGGGCATTATACGCGCTCAATGAAAAGGGAAAAACTATATTTTTCAATAGTTATTTCGAGGATATATACACAAAAAAAATGCACTCCGATGTAGATACCAGGTTTGTAGAAAAAACAATAAAAAACGCGGAAAAAAACGAACTTTTTTCAGGAAAAAACGACACTGAGATCTATTTTTATAATAAAGACCTGGAAATATATTATGAAAAGGTACCTTTTGTAAGCAAAGGAAAAAAAGTTGGATTCCTGATCTATTGTGATGAAAAATATGAAAAATCAACAGGATTAACGTTTCCGGGAATAGACGCCCGCGCAAAATCACTGGCAGACATGCTCACATCAATAGAACGGCAGCTGATTGTAAACGCGATAAAAGACGCGGGAAATGATCTCGTAAAAGCGGCAAAATCACTTAAAATCAGCAAACCGGCCCTGCAAAGCAGGGTAAAAAAGTTTAATATTAACATAAAGCAAGCAAAAACACCAAACATTTGATAAGAACCGGTGACTTTTTAAAGAAAATATTGATATTTTCCTTGACTTTATTAAGTATTTGTTGTTATGGTATTAATATTATTATATCAGCAAGATACGTAAATTATCACCTCTATACCTCGTAGGGTTGATTCCCCGTTAACTATATATTTTGTAGATTATTCCTTTTAATAATAGTTGAGGCATATAAAAATTAGCTACTCGATTTTTGTGTAGATAAATAAATTCCTTCAAATAATTATAGAGTTATGAAAATATTCTGCTCAATCTGAACGTCCACCATTCCGTAAAATCTGATTGCAGCAGGAACTTCGTTATAAAATTAAAATTTAAAATAAATGAATAAAGGTATCCTATGACAAAGGCAACTGAAACCACCAACACAAAAAATGGCTCAAGTGAAGATAAAGAAAAAGAAAAAATTAAGATCTCCTCAAAATCTTTAAATGCAAGAAACAGCACAACGACCAAAAGCAGTACAGCGGCCAAAAGCAGTACAGCGGCCAAGAGCAGCACTGCCGCCAAAACCAGTACAAGCGTGAAAAGTTCCGCCGCAGCAAGCAGAAAAAACGACGGTAACGGCACGAAACCAGGCGAAGGAAATGATACCACAATCACCGGAGTAAAGCTGGATCTTGTGGAACTGAAAGCGAAAACAATAAGCGAGCTGCTGAAACTGGCAAAAGAAATGGGAGTTGAACGGGCTTCGGGTTTAAAAAAGCAGGATTTGATTTTTGAAATATTAAAGACCCAGACCGAACAAAAGGGACTCATTTTTTCAAGTGGTGTTCTTGAGATACTGAGTGACGGATACGGATTTTTACGATCTTCCAATTATAACTACCTGCCGGGCCCTGATGACATTTACGTGTCTCCTTCACAGATACGGCTTTTCGGACTTAAAACAGGTGATACCGTATCAGGACAGATCAGGTCCCCTAAAGATAATGAACGATTCTTCGCGCTGCTCCGAATAGAAGCCATAAACTTTGAAAATCCCGAAAATCTCCATAAACGAGTCCACTTTGATGATCTTACTCCTCTCTATCCGGATGAGAGAATAGATCTTGAGATTGACCCTGAAAACATTGAAATGAGGATCATGAACCTGGTAACACCTATTGGAAAGGGTCAGAGAGGATTGATTGTTGCTCCTCCCCGGACCGGTAAAACAATATTAATGCAAAAAATAGCCAATTCCATAACAACGAATCATCCTGAGGTTTATCTCATTGTACTCCTCATTGATGAAAGACCTGAAGAGGTTACGGACATGCAGCGTTCTGTTAGCGGAGAAGTTGTTTCATCAACCTTTGATGAGCCTGCTACCCGTCACGTACAGGTTGCTGAAATGGTTATTCAGAAAGCCAGGAGACTGGTAGAGAGAAAAATGGACGTTGTTATTCTTCTCGATTCTATTACCAGGCTTGCCAGGGCATACAACCAGGTTGTTCCTGCCAGTGGTAAGATTTTGTCCGGTGGTGTTGATTCCAATGCCTTGCAGAAGCCAAAAAGATTCTTTGGAGCTGCAAGAAACATTGAAGAAGGAGGAAGCCTTACAATCCTGGCAACTGCTCTTATTGATACGGGAAGCCGGATGGATGAGGTTATCTTTGAGGAATTTAAAGGAACCGGTAACAGCGAACTTGTTCTGGACAGAAAACTGTCCGACAAACGGGTCTTTCCTGCCATTGATATTAATAAATCAGGAACACGAAAAGAAGAATTATTGCTTGACGAAGATGAGTTAAATAAATTATGGGTACTCAGGAAAGCATTATCTTCCATGAGCTCTACAGAAGCTATGGAGCTATTAGTAGAAAAAATGAAGGCTACAAAGAATAATAAAGCCTTTTTTAAGTCAATGAATTCATAAAATCGAAAATAAGGAGAACATATAAAATGAAAAAAGGAATTCATCCCGATTATAAAGAAACAGTAATAAAGTGCGCATGTGGAAGTGAAGTCCACACACGGGCAACAGTACAAGACATGCACGTTGAAGTTTGTTCAAATTGTCATCCTTTTTATACCAAAAAGCAGAAACTTATGGATACAGCTGGTAGAGTAGAGAAATTTAGAAAGAAATACAATATCAAGCAGTAAGTTTGAGCAAAATAGTCTACTATCAAAAGGGCATGTTAAAACATGCCCTTTTTGTGTTGAAAACAACTATCAGCAGTCCCCCTCTCTTCTTTCACAAACATTGTCCAGACAGTTTGAAAGTGCTCTTCCGGCAGGTGAAACAAGAATATTTTCACCTGCCGGAAGAGCACTTTCAAACTGTCTCGCCGATATACTATGTTACACGTTACCCTAAAACTGGTGCACCATAGCTGCCCAGTGATAGGGATTGGAATACGATCGTCTTACCCGCTTTTTAGCCTTAAAAAGCGCCTCTCCCGGCTCAGTATCACGAGAAACATTTTTATAAAATTCCACAAAAAAAAGCTCCGCGCTGTTGGCATTTACGGGCCACAGAGTAAGTAAAATCTCCTTTGTTCCGGCGGTAAAAAACGCGTGAGTAAATCCCACAACCCCTTCATACTGCTCCCTTCTGCCAAGGGCAGTATTACAGGCCGAAAAAGAGACCAGCTGCGACTTAATATCCAGGGCATAAACCTCCCGGGCAAGCAAAAAGCCGTCTTCCCGGGGATCTCCTTTCAGGCAAAACAGTATAATGGGCTCTTTTAAGGTCCCTGCCAGGTAATCTCCGTGTGTAGACACATGGACAAAACGGTACTCCGACAGGTTCATTCTCTTAAACCTGCTTTCAGTTGCGGCCCTTCCCTGCAAAATCTTCTTCTTCCTGAAAAAAGCCCCCACTCTCCTTGTTTCACTAATGGACTGGTATAACTGGTTTGCTTTACCACCATAATAGGGGTCTGCGAAGCCAATAAAATCTTTTTTATATTCTATCGGCTTTTCCTTGCGCTGCATGGCAAAAACCGTAAGAGACGCCGTAAGGCTCAGCCGAATATCTTTATCGAGCAAAAACAGGGGCCTGTTCCTTTTGTCAAATCCCGTTACCAGGGCGTCAAAGGGAACAAGAGCTATGTTCTTATGGGGGGCAATTATCCAATGTTTTTTATCAAAATTAATATCAAGCAAATCCTTAAAAAGCCGGTTGTAAATAAAATGACTGTTCTCTATAGCTCTTTTGGAAAAATAACCGATCCCGATTCCTTTTCTCATCTCCCGTATAAGACCGCTAATGGAAGAGGTAAGAAGGATCTTTTTAAAAACGACCTCTTTATTCGTTATAATCCACCGGTAGGCGGTATTATTCTCTTTTAAATGAAATAAAATAAGAGCCTGGTCTTCCCTGAGCAGCGCCCGCGCATCATCAACATCTACGGGATTTTGCGTTACCAGCCGGAATCCATGGGAAAGGAGTTCCGCTTTTTCCCGCAGTTCCGCTATCTCCTTATCAACATATTTTATTTTTGCCAGTATCCGTTCACTCTCCACCCGGTGGGAATGGTAAAACGATGTGGATTGTTTCATGTACTGCTTTAAAAGATAATCACGGTATACCTGCTTTTTTTTGATCTCTTTTTTAAACTTCGGGTCCAGCAGGTTTTCCGGGTTCATCTTCTTCCGTGCCAGCAGGTTCCTCAATTTACGGGAACGCAGTTTTTCCACGTAAAATAATGCTTTTGCGGTCTCTTTCGTGTCTACCAGGAGATCGATATACCGTTCATAGCTGCTAAGAAGCATGGAAAAATAACGGCTATATTCCGACTCTACGTTAAAAGTATTATTGAGAATAGAAAAATTTTCCAGTGCTTTTTCCAGGTGGCCAATACTCTTTTCTCCCTCATACTCGCCGCTTCCGGAAAGCCTGTCAATAAGAAAGGCCGTCCGGTGCTCTGCTACCGCGAGAAGCAAAGTATCCCCGGACTTTTCCGCGTATTCTACCGCGATAAGAAGCGATTTAAAAGCCTGTCTGTCTTTTCTACCTGTTTCCCGTTCTTCAATCTCCGTAGCCCTGAGCAGCCAAATCCGGGCCAGAGATTTATTATTGTCCAGGTCTTCCGCCAGGTCCTCTGCCCGGGTAAAAAGTTTTTCCAGCTCTTCCCGGTTTCCCGATTTTATTAAAAAATCGATCTTTGCGATTGTATACCCCAGGAAACTCTGCTGCCACTGTTTCTGTTCATCATCATCCCCGGTTATTTTTTCTTTACTCCTGTTAAATACCTGCTCTGCCAATGCCAAAACTTTTTTTGCTTCTTTAAAATGTTTTTTTCCCAATCGTGAATAAAGCTCTGCCTGGAAAACATAGCTCTGTATTAACTTCAAATGCAGCCCCTCTTTTCCGGGTTTCGAATATGCTGCCGCGGCCTCTCCCGCGAACGTAAGCGCCTTTTTATAATTCCCCAGGGAACGATAGAGGGTTGATATATAGCTATTTAGATCGGCATGGAAAAGCCGGGCAAAATCTTTTATATCAGCCGGTAGTGCCGGGTCTTTAAGGGTCTTTTTACAGAGTTCAAGGGAGCGGTAAACATCCCTGAGAGCTCCCCCGGGGTTATTATTATGGGACTTTACCAGTGAACTGAGGTAGTAATAATTTATTTTATCTTCTATAAAATCCATCTTTTCCCGGTTAACACACTTAAGAAGGGTACCCGCGAATTCCGGCTGTGAATCGGCAATATATTTCCGTGCCGCTGAAAGAAGACGTGCGTTCTCCTCCCCGCGTATGCTCTTTACGCTGAATTCTTCGGCACTGACCTTTTCAATGACCGCCTCTTCCGCCGACGTAAGGTTGGCAAGTTCAAAGGGGCTGGAACAGGCTGCCGGAAAGAGGAATATCAAACATATTAATATTTTCATAACTTTTCCAGGCACTATCTTTTTAAATAATAAAAAACAAATCCACCGATGCCGGCCAGCAGCACGATTCCAAGAGCGATCCAGGGCAGCGGTCCCCAGCCGCTTCGGGCCGATTTCAGTTTACTGGTAAGTTTTTCATCAAACTCACTTAAGGTGGGCGCGGAACTCAACTCGACATATTCCGCCCCTACCAGGTCGGAAACCTGTGCCGCGTCTGTTTTGCTTCCAATTCCCGTTACAAAAACACTCCAGCCGCCGGTATTAACAATCTTTTTCGATTCCTTAAAAAACCGGTGCTTGAGTCCCTCTCGATACGGGCTAAACGCCGGAGGATCGTTTAGCCCGTCGGTGAGAAAAAAGACAACTTTCCTTGTGTCACTTTTCGTATGTTCCTGAATATACCGGGTCATGCCTTCTACTGCCGCCGTAAGGTCCGTAAACATACCCACTGCCTGTATATTTCCAAGCACAGTGTCGATCTCGTCCGGGGAGGCGTTCCCCTTAAGAGTTTTTTCGAAATAAAATTTACCATCAAAAGAAAATATATATACGGTATCGTCCTCTTTGGCGACTTTCCCAAAGATCGATTTTTTTATGTATTCCTTTACAACAGGAAGATTTTTTGTGATACTTCTACTCTGGTCTGTTACAACAATAATATCCGCCGAATCGGCAAATACCGGCATTCCGGTTAACAGAAGCAGCAGAAACACAGGGTAACAATATTTTCGAAAGTCATTGAGCATATTCATAACAAACCTCTCTTAAGAAACTTAATTTTGCTTGTGCGCAGGCCTGGAAGTATCCCCCTCTTCTAAATGCTGCGGAACTCGCGTTGCTCAAACAGTCCTCACATTTAGAAGAGGGGGATACTTCCAGGCCAGATGCAGATTGCAATACTATCTAGTTTCTGACGTATTTTTTCCCCTCGCAGGGGTCGCACCCCGCTACACAGAGTCAATCATGTCTTAATATACCGAAAAACGTAATTCGGAATGTAACCTATACCCGGAGCGATGCCTCTGCGGGTTGTGAGGCTGTTTGAGCGAAGCGAGTTCCGAACGTTCTGCGGAGGCATTGCTCCGGGTATAGGTTACATTCCGGGTCGATATACCTTATATTAAGACGCGACCACGGGGGCCGCTGCTCTTAAGATCACTCCGTATAATATTTGGTCAAGACAACCTCGTTGCCTTTTTCATTGTATTCTATTTTATTAAAAATTTCCCGTGCCATTAAAATCCCTCTTCCGTGAACAAGCATCTCTTCATTTATGTCTTCCATATTGGCATTTAATATTTTTTGATGATCAAATCCTTCTCCTTCATCGGTAATTGTATAGACCGCCTTTTCCGGATCAATTGAATACTTAATATAAACGCGTTTTTCAGAACACGCCGGATCATTCTGGCGCCTGGCTATAAATTCCAGGTACTTCCCTTCAATTATCAATCCGGTTTTTTGATGATAGGTTATATCGAGATTTCCATGTTCTACGGAGTTTATGATTATTTCCCGCAAAGCAATGCGTAATAGATTGATATTCCTGGAAATCATATAGCGTTTAAGACTGCCTGTTATCCGGTGGGTAATATCATCCGCGGTAATAAGATAATTTCCAATAATAAAATGCTGATTCTCCGAAATAAAATACTTTACCAATGAATCATCAAGCAGCCTGGATGCTTTTCCAAGAATCTGGTTTTTCCCCTCAATATTGATATATTCCAGCCGCACTGCCATTTCCTTTGGTTCCGTTGTAATAGGGGTCTTAAACTCCCCGGTAAAGCTAATGGGTTCCTTATTCTTTATGAGATCTTCCCGTTTTTCCATAATAATCTGCCTGGTAACGGATACCCCATCAACATCTTCATACAACAGGTCGAGAAAATTCTTTTTTTTCACCATTTGCGGTGAGAGATTCAAATGAGAAGCTATTGCCCTGTTTGCCGTAATAAAATTAAAATCTTCATCCAGGGAAAATACAACATCATTTGATCCTTCAACAAGAAAACGGTACTTTTCTTCCGAAAGACTAATCTGCCTGTTCGCGTCATCAAGATCTTCGATCTTCTGTTCTAAATCCCGGTTCAACTTCACCAGGTTTAAACGGACATCAAAAATCCGGTAAACCAGGATAAGAATAATTGCCAGAAATATACCGGAAAATCCCCAGTGAGTAAGGCCGCCTCCAAAGGAAATAAAATTCATACTCTCAAATATATCAAGTATACTGCAAACAGCAAGTATAACAAATCCTCCCAGGAAAATCTTCGCTTCCAGGTTTCCTTTTCGTACGAAAAAAAATATCACAAACAGGAATATTAGAATCCCGGGAACCAGGGAAAATAAAAAATATGGAATTGAAGAGACCAGTGAAATTACATTACAATACGACAATACCAGGGCGGAACAGGCAAAAGCCAGGTAAAACTGCCAGACTCTCCGGACTATCGATTTATACCCGGCTCCAAAAAGCCCCTCAACAAGCAAGCCGGCACCCACCGGCACCAGGTAAAGAGATATTAACTGGATATAGATCAATGGTATGGGAAAGTCTATAAACAGAAGAGGAATTCTTGTTCGTGCCAGCCCAAAAACCCCGAGAGAAAGCGAAAGAAAGCCAAAAGAAAAAAAGGGAAGCTGGTTGCGATATACTAAAGAAAACAGTATAACCAGAACTCCAACAAAAAGAAACCAATGACTCTGGATAACTCCGGCGCTATTTCTCTTTATTTTATCAATAATAAGATCGGCGCGAGAACCAATTAATACCGTGCTATTTATGCCAATAGACCGGTAATTGGAATATACGCGGAAAAAGACATCCTTGCCCTGAAAACCGGGGTCCAGTGGAATCATATGACTGGGTGATCCAGGAAATTTCCGCTCCCCTTTAACTTCAATTTCACCAAACCGGTAGATGATCCTGTTATTGATATATACTTCAAATACCTGGTCTACCCTGTGCACATGAATGCAGGGATCTTTCCAGTTACCTTCTGGCAAGGTGATTCGAAACCAGGCGATCTTCCTGTTATCACGTCTCAGCAGCTGTCCCGGGGTTTTTAAGGGACTCCATGCCCCGGGATCATGGGGCCGGGAATCGCCCCAATGGTAAGACCATCCGTCCTTTAGCTCTATTATTGCATTTTGAGCGGAACAAAAATCCGCCTGAAATAATATAAATACGCATATAAAAAAAGAGCAAACACCGATGCTATATTTATAACTTTTGTTTTTCATTCAAGTTTTCAGTTTCTCTGTTTATAAACGGCATCAAATAATAATTATACTCTAAAATTATCTTGAAGTCAATAAAAAACCCAAAAAGTGTATTTTGAGCCATTGGGCCGCCTTTAATTACTTCGCAAAAAATGAATAATTTATTTGACTTTTGACCACTATTCCGGCTATTTTAGAGTATATAATCATACCTGTTTTATAAAGGATTATTAATGATTTCATATGATCTTGAATGCAAGAACAGCCATCGATTTGAAGGGGTATTTAAAGACCATCGCTCTTTTAAAGACCAGCTGGAAAAAAAGATGGTCAGCTGCCCTATTTGCAATAATCAAGAGATAAAACAGCTTTTTACCGGCTGTTCAATGCAAAAAAAATCAACAGCCTGTTCGCATTCACCCGGAGCCCCGCAAACATTTTCAGAAGCCATGCATATAATTGACCATTATGTTAAGGAAAACTTTGAAAATGTGGGCAAAGAATTTGCCGACAAAGCGCGAGCAATTCATTATGGTGCTGAAGAAGAAAGAAATATTTATGGTGAATCTACGGTTGAAGAAATAAGCGAACTTAACGAAGAAGGCATCTCCATTCTCCCTCTTCCGGATGTTAAAAAACTCGAGAACTAATTTAAGTGTGTGCAGCGAGCATTAGAGGAATTTGTCAAGAATCGATCCGGTGAATTCTTCAGCCAGCATATCCATGTAGACAATATCATATTTACGGGCTCCCAGGATACGTGCTTTTCTCCGGGTGCCGATTACTTTGAAACCGCATTTTTCATAGCACTTGAGTGCCGGTTTATTAAACGAATAAGTAAATAGCATGATATTATTCATGTTGATGATATTGAAACTGTAATCGAGGAGGAGCCGCATGGCCTCTTCTCCGTATCCTCTGCCGCGGAAATCCTTTGCGCCAATGAAGATCCCTGCCTCAGCTGTTCTGTTAACAGGGTCTTTGTTTAAAAGGCCGCAATTGCCAATGAGCTCATCGGTTTTGAGATCGACAATGGCGAAGCTGGTCCCTTCTTTACTCATCATTTCAAGAATTTCTTTTTCAGCAGGCAATGAAATTATAAGGGGGAACCATTGCATATAGAGTGATACTTCCATATCATTGACCCACTCTGTGTATTGTTCCGCCTCATCCGGGTTCATGGGAGAAAGATAACACTTTGCTCCAACCAGTTTCTTAAAATGTTTCATAATCGCCTCTCAAGAAACTAAATTGTGCAAGTGAGCGGGCCTGGAAGCATCCCTCTTCTAAATGCTGCGGAACTCGCTCCGCTCAAACAGTCCTCACATTTAGAAGAGGGATGCTTCCAGGCCAGATGCAGATCGCAATACTATTTAGTTTCTGACGTATTTTTTCCCCTCGCAGGGGTCGCACCCCGCTATACAGGGGCGGTCGTGTCTTAATATACCGAAAAACGTAGTTCGGAATGTAAATTATGCCTACCGGGAGTGATGCCTCGGCAGGTTGTGAGGCTGTTTGAGCGGAGCGAGTTCCGAACGTTCTGCAGAGGTATTACTCCCGGTAGGCATAATTTACATTCCGAGTTGATATACCTTATATAGCCCGCTCTGCGGGGTCAGCTGCTCTCAAGAAACTAAAATATAAATCAGGACCTCTTTCTTTATAACGAGGGGCTGGAAGCCCCACGTTATGAGAAATACCCATCACCGGTTACCCGGCCCATAGGGCCTCCGATTACCTTCCCTGCGCGGAGTCCGCTGCTCTTTTTTTATGAAAATTTCTTTCTATAATAAAAAATCGTCAAAACCGGTAGCTCAAGCCCCCGGAGACAATGACATTGCTCATGGTTGTAGAGCCGTCATACAGCAGGTTATACTCACCCCAGGCCGATATGAAAAACTTCCGTTTAACAATATCATACCTGAGACCGGCTCCGCCAAGAAAACTCACCCCAAAACCCTCGGCCACATCCCGGGCACCATTTTCTACAGCTCCGTCGCCTTCATCAAATTGAATATACGCGCCGCCGACACCAACTTTGGGAACAATTTTCAAAAAGAAAAACGGAATTTCATAGCAGCCGCTAAGCGTTACGGGAATAACCCGTATATATTGCCCGGCAGTAACACTGCTGTCGCTTTTTACATAGGCCCCTTCCAGAAGGATCCTGGTACGTTTTATCCAGGGAAAATTAAATCCAAACCCGGCAATAAACATTGGAGCCGGGGACAGGCTCGATCCACCGGAATCAATAGGAATATAGAGCCCCATACGGACCGATATGGCAAAATCAAACGGAATAATCTCATCAGACGACATCCGGTCGATATCTTTCTTGAGAACAGTAATTTCCTTTGAAGATTCCTTCGATTTACGGAGATATACCCGAACAGAATCCTGGTCCACGAGAAAACCCCGGATAGACGAGCCGTCTTTCATGAGAATATGGATACGTTCCATTTCCCGGTTCCCATACAGTATCCGTTTGATACGGTTCCTCCGGATCTTCCGGACCTGGTACCTGGTCTTAACAGTAATATGAGTACGATTTTCTTTAATAATGGTCCCTTTAATAACCTGCCCGTCTTTCTGATAAATAATCTCAGCAAACAAACAGGTATACGAAAACACAATAAGTAAAACAAAAAATAATTTTTTCAAAACATCCCTCTCCTTTTATTGAAAAGCGAGGTTACGCAACCCCGCCCATCCTCTTCAAACTCCTTTCTCCTTTTCCCTTTTTTCCTTTTCCCTTGAACCTTGCACCTGTCTTTTATTTCATCATCTTCCGGCGAATAACATCAGACTTGGGAATAGAAATCACTCCGGACCCCGTATCCACCCGCAATTTCTTTGTACTCTGTGAAATCACACTGCCCATAATAACGTTGCCGTCCCGCACGTATATTTTAGACAGGGGCTTTCCCTTCATCCTGAGCTTTTCAATGGGAGAAAGACTGTTCCACAGGTCGAGAATATCCTTTTCCAGGCTCTTTTCATCGACTTTCAGGTCTTCAAATATTTTGTTGATATCATCCGTACTCCTGGTATTGATGTCCGCGATATAGGGATGGAGCGCCAGCTTTTCAAGATTCAGTTTCTGACTCTTTGAAAGGGTCGATATATCCACATCTTTTTTGGGCTCAACCTTAGCCAGTTCCCCGGCTCTAACCGTAACCTCTCTGTCCGCGGTTTCATTCGGGCTAACAGCAACAACTCCTTTATACATGGAAACCGATGACCGCTTCTCCCCAACGGAAGTTAAAAATTCCGTGCCCCGGACAGCAACAACACAGGTTGGTGTTTTAACCCGGTATTTATCCCCCGATCCTTTGATGATCTTTGAAAATATCCTGCCTTTATTCAGGCTAATCTCCGTATCCTTCTTCGCGTCAAGAAGAGCCGAAAAAGAGGCTTCAGTATCGGCAAGGATCCGTACCACACCAACAGTATCAACCTGTATGGTTACAAAAGATTCCTTCCCGGTCCTGATGAGTTCACCGGGTTTAATCATATCCTTAACCATAGCTTCCCGGACCTTTTTCTCCGAATCAACAATCTCAACAGACCCGATTGAAAATGTTATCACCCCCATGGTATCCTTTTTTTCAACCCCGGCCTTTTTACAAACCGGGAAAGAAAAAAGAACAATCATGCCGATAACTATCGAGACAGATGCCCTTTTTGAAGCATTTATATTCTTTTTTATAGTGTTATTTAACATGAGTTTCATTTGTTGCTCCCCCTAAAATTGACAAAAAACAACTAAACAGGTGTCATAGAAATTACATTAATTTGAGAATGTCAATGAAAATCCGTTCCCGCCAAGCTGTATTCCTCAATTTTTAGTTATTATTTTGATGTTGTACTAATATAGTAGAGAAAAAATCAAAAAAGTGCCCAAAAAAAAAGAAAAGAGGCAGGAAAAAGGTGCAAGGTCCAGGGGACATGGCAAAATCCTGACTAAAAGTATTGACAGAGCCCGACTATTGAAATAAAGTTGGAATTAGAATAAATATTTACCAATTTGTTACACTTTTATTGTAACTTTCTATTGATTTTTTTTTCAAATTTTACTATAATTAATATGTGGATATGCTGTAAAAGAGGCCAGATACGATGAGAATTGGAAAACTGCTGATAATGCTATTTATTACAGCCTTCCTTATCGCCTGCGGTGATACGGAAGACGTAAAAATAAAAGTAACCGGTTACCCGGGAACAACAACGAATTCCGGAGACTTTGTAGGGAGTTATGAACTTGATGACGGAACGTCAGCCGGTTTTAACGGAACTATTGTAACCTCAACCGATTCAACGGTCTATGAATATGAAAAAGTGATCAATGAGGAATTCAAAAAACTGCGGGTCTATGTTGTCCGGAAAAAATACGATTCTCAATTAGTAGTAAAGATCTACCGGAGCGGCGCTGTGACGGAAGAGACCTCACTGGATGCCGATACCGCCGATTATGGAACAAACTATGTTGAATTGGAATATGAATATACCACTGAAGACAGCACGACCACAACAACCGATGATGACGACAGTTCCAGTTAATAAAAGGCAGCAGGTACCCCATGTTTAAACCTTCACATAAATCGTTACAGCGTATAAAACCGCTTCTCTACGTCCTTGTGGGCAGTATTGTTCTCATGCTTTCTGCCTGTTCAAATGAAGCGTATAAATTCAAAGTACTCTGCTACGGGGGGCCAACAAACAACTCAGGAACCTGTTCCGCCACCTATACCATTGACAATGTAACATCAAGCACCCTCACCGCAGCAGTTCTTGATTCTACCGGTTCTTATGTATATGCCATTGAAGAAGCCATTACAAACGACTTTGATGATCTTTCGGTCACTGTTACACGCAACCTCTACGATACTACTATAGTCATAAAAGTATACCGGGATGAAGATATTGTGGAGACCACAACGCTTTCGGCCTCCACTGTTGCAACTACAACAATGTCCACTACTCTGTATTATGACTACGGCGAAGACAATGTAACGTCTTCCATATCGTATTAACTCCCTTTTTCAACCTGGTAAAAGGGTTTTTTTACCACCCTGGCAGCAACCTTTTTCTCACGGATAAGTACAAATATCTCATCTCCCGGTGAAACAAGATCCCGGGCTACCACAGCAAGTGCGATCCCCTTTTTAAGTGTGGGTGAATAAACCCCGCTTGTAATAGTTCCCAGGGTGGCGTTCCCTTTCAGGACCTGGTAATCTTCCCTGGGCACTCCCTTTTCCGTGAGCTCAAGAGCTATAATCTCAAACGGAGTCCCATCCCTCTGCTGCTCCTCCAGTACACCTTTGCCCACATAGGGATCACCGGAATTAACCAGCCA
>JAAENB010000724.1 GCA_024224995.1 bacterium
CATCCGGGAATATCTTGATATCCTGCTCATGCAGTCCACCCTCACGGAAGATCCCCTTTTTGCCGATAATTATCGTGATAAATATTTTTTTGCTGCAAGGGATTCCGGTGGATTGCAGAAATTCGTGATTGTGTGGGGTTTCCCGGAGACCAAAGAGCTGGAAGAGTATTTTCCGCGGGAGTAAGCCCGGGAATACAACCCTTTTATCGGCAAAAAACCACACCCCCAAGGGATGGGGACGGGACCGGTGTGTCCCAATGGGATGGTGGTATCGGAAATACTATTGATCTGGAGTCCACATTCTAAAAAATTTAAACATTTTTAAATATGCCATTGATCCATTTCTGCATATCAATATCAACATCATTCTCAAATTTTTTATAGCAGGCTAAAGAAGCGTGAGCACAAAAAAACAGGGGAGCAGGCAATATCTATAATTACGATTCTATGGCAAAAAAAATACATACAAATTTTTACAATTACACTTCGAATAACGATAAGTAAAAAACGAAAAAAGCCAATCAGACGGTCTTCTTTCGTTTACTATTAAAAAAAAAATTCAAAATTCAAAAAAAATAGCCTGTTACTATTGACAACATGTGTTCCTGTTGTTATAATAATAATTGAATAAATAAAATACTGCTGATTATGTTAACGCCGGTGATTATATTAACACTGGTGATTATGTTAAGAAAATTACAACATAAACCAGGCACAAAAAAATAAGCCCCTACGACTCAAAAACAATTTAGTATCCAGGTGATTATACGAATCACGATTTTTTAACTTACTCATGCTCAAAAATGCCCGCACTCAGGTCAACAGGCCGGGTGTGTCTTAAAAAAATAAATACAATAGAAGGAGCACAAATATGACAAAAATTCTAAGATCATATTTACCAGGTGTATTGGTTCTTTTCGTTTTAAGTTTTATGGGATGTGAGGCCGGACTCAGCCAGAAAACATCAGATGATGATTCGGAGGAATTCAGTTTTTCCCAAATATATGCCAATATCGCCTTTTTAAAAGAGGAAGTCGCTAAGTTACAAGCCAGTATGACAAATTCCGATGCAACTTTGGACGGAAAAATCGCTGCGCTGCAAGCCAGTATGACAAATTCCGATACCGCATTGGATGAAAAAATTACCGTGCTGCAATCCAGTATGACAAATTCCGATACCGTATTGGATGATAAAATCTCCGCGCTGCAAGCCAGTATGACAAATTCCGATACAACATTGGATGATAAAATCTCTGCGCTGCAAGCCAGTATGACAAATTCCGATACCGTATTGGATGATAAAATCTCCGCGCTGCAAGCCAGTACGACAAATTCCATTACCTCTTTGCAGAGTAACATTAGCAATCTGGAGAAACTGGTTTTGCCTACGGGATCAATAACACCGTTTGCAGGCTCAATGGATAACGTTCCTGAGGGATGGTTGATATGTGACGGCGAGTCTGTTAGCCGTTCCGATTACATTGCCCTGTTTAATGTTATTGGTACTTCATGGGGCAATGGTAATGGCGCAACGACATTTAGTCTTCCCGATCTTCGTGGAAGATTCCTAAGAGGCGTTGATGGGGATGCAGGGAATGACCAGGACAAAAATGCCAGGTTCTCCTTGTATAACGGCAACACAGGCAATCTTGTTGGCAGTTACCAGGGTGACGCAATAAGAAACATAACCGGCCAAATAGGTGGTGACAGCAATGAAGCCAAAAGAGATTCTACAGAAGGAGCATTCTCTAGTACCGATGGAGGATTGGGTAATTCAGGCGATGGCAACGGATGTCTGCATTATTTTGATGCTTCAAGAGTTGTTCCAACAGGAGCAGACAATAGACCCAAAAACGCTGCTGTCTATTATATCATAAAGGCACAATAAAAATATAGCAACTATAAGGGGGGGGGGGAGTAATCAAGCGCTGCTTCCCCCTGATTTTTTGGGGAGGGGGAGACGGGGTTGAGTCAGGGTAATCGAATCTTACCACTGTTCCCAAAACACCCTTAATAAACATTCACCATCTTGTGCAATAATTATTGCTTCCAATTCTAACTTATTTGGGAAACAAATACTAAAATCTGCTGCCCCAATTGCTATTCCGGTAATTTTTTTACCATGACATTTTCTTATCTCATTTTCCATTTTGTTAATTTCATCTGCGTATGGCAGATTTACAGTAAGTGGGTTTTTTCCATTTCCATACTGTTGGGAATTTATTAATAAAATATCTTCTTGTGATGGTTCTCCTGACTTTTTCATTAATTCCAGTTCTTGATTTTTCATGAAACTTAATAAATAAACATCATCTTCTAATATCAGTATATAGCCGGAAGTACCTGATATTGAATCAACAACTTTTTTTCCTCTAACAGATTCTATTATTTTATTTTTAGATGTATCTTTATTCATAATTTTGTTTACAAATTCCAGAACATCTTCCGGAACTTTATCGACTTTTTCTGGTTTATCAGTATGTTTCATAATTTTTTATTTTTGGTTCAAAATTTTCTTAACGTTTTAGCATATAAGGCGTTGAGCTTATACACACTGTTATAAAAAGCAAGATATTTTTATAGCAGGGAAAAATAATTATTACTCGCAAGTACCCTTCCCTATTCCTCACAGCTTACCTCTCCAGTGAAATGCTCAACTCTCTCCCGCTCATGGGCAGAACCTCGGAGTTGTCCCGAATCCCCGTGAGGAGTTCTTCTATGTTTTCGGGTAGGTTTTTTAGCTATATGAATCTAAATATCCTTTCTTGTTCATATTATTACGCTCAGGTTTATATAGTCAATAAACGGCAAATACACAAAGATTTCTCCTGTTTTCTCAAAAATTTACTTTTTTTCAAAAAATCACTAAAAAACCAGGTTTTTTTCGAACGATAACGCTTTCCCATTCGAATTAATAGTATAGAGAAAAA
>JAAENB010000725.1 GCA_024224995.1 bacterium
GGTTTAACCCCTCCGTGGTGTTGACCCCCGGGCAATATCTTCGGAAACAGGCCCGTAGAGGCGTTGCACTGCAACGTCTCTGAAACCACCCCGGGTAAGATCCCCCGAAAAAGGCTCTATTTAAAAAGAGTTTCTTGAGAGGGAAGTCCTTGACATACGGATGACTATTCTCTATTATTTCATTTCCAATAAACAAGGAGCCTTCTATGAACACGATATTGGCTGTTATTATACTTATTTTTTCTTTAATCGGGTGGCTGGGGCAATTGGTTTCGGCTTTCTTCCCCGGGGCCGCGGTTAAACTTGGCCTTACGGAGCCGAAAGATGAAGTTGACCCGGCGTTTTACGCCGACGTGAGAGGTGAGGCCTGGTGGGATACGTTTAGTTTATGGACCTTGCCTGTTGCCGGGATTCTTTCCCTTCTGGGGAATTCTCTCTGGGTTTACTTTGGGCTCGTTGGCGGCGGGATCTATGTTTATTTTGCCGGGCGCGGGATTTTTACCCGCACGGCTTGTATGCGGAAGGGAATTCGCATTGGCAAGCCCGAGTCGCTTGCGGCGGCGTATGTGTTTTTGACGCTGTGGGGGGTCGCGGGAGCGGTTAGTGTTTATTTCGCGGTGAGGGCTATGGTGATGCCATAATAACCACCTTTAGCAATATTTTCAAGATGAGTATGCTCCTGAACAGCGTCATCTTCCAGCACTCCGGAAGACATTGAACCCATCCTTCGGGAATCCCGGGAGTATTTCCCATATTTTTATGCCATGCCACAATTGTCCCGGCAGGAGCATTTGAGGCACACCAACCCCATAGAAAAAACACCCGAAAAAAATGTATTCTTTTTCATGACACACCACTCCTTATAAAATTAATTAAATTTTTATAAACACCCGGATGCGCAACCAGTATTGTTTAACATGATAAAATTTTGCTTAAAAAATATTGAGTTTCTGAGAAGGGGGGCTTTTCAATCACTCTTTTATAGTAAAAAATAAATAGCTATTATAATTGTCAATATGAAAATAAAGTAAATATTGGAAAACTTTAAAAACACAATCTTACGATAAAAATATGTACAACGGCAACTTAAAACATTATATTAATAGGAAAAATAACTTTAAGATAGCACAAGATTACGCGTTAAAAGTTTTTTAAAATTGTCTTGACGAAGGGGGGAGGCAGTATACATTAATATGGCAAATTTTTTATATTTGAAAAAATGTAAGGCTAAAAAATTAAATACAGGAGTCGAATTATGAATAACTTTATTGTTTATTTTAGAAACATCAATTTAGTAGCAGTATTAATCCTTCTTTTAGGGGGAAATACCCTGTACGCGGCGGATTTGTGTAATAAAGTTCCATTAGGTGGTGTGATTCAACTTCCATGCGAAATAGTAGAGATGAAGTATTATGTAAATTGGCCTAAAACTCAACTAAAAAAAAATGCACCGAAAATTATCATAAAAGAGTATATTAAGAGTGGTTCTTATAAAAATACATTTTTAACACAATCAGGAAAAGTAATAGCCATTAGAAAACTTACAGATCATGGACACTACCAGGCCAATCCTGATGATGGTCTATTAGAGAATGTGTATGGGGAAGTAGCAAACATAAAAAAGATGAAGAAGGATGGTCTCCCCGTGGTTGATGGTGTTGAAGACGTAATTCGAGTGCCCTGTTTCAAAGTTGATGACACCCAGAATAAAAGGTTACCAAAAATTACTCTTTTTGACAAAGAAAAACATGGTTGCTTAGCGTACAAAATGAACTTTTATAAAAATTATACACAATATAAAGATCCACAAACAAATTTTGTCAATGTTTTAAGTCAAGCGAAGAGTATAAATATTTTTAACAGATTAAAAGCTAAAGCCATAGAAATCGTGCAACTAAAAATAAAGTTAAAAAAAAGAATTGGAGATTTTCAGTATTTGGTATCAGATGAGGGTGATTTAGTTATTAATGACCCGGGGGACTATTATGCTTTAAAAGAAAATCATAAAAATATGCTAGATAGATTAGAAACAATCAGAAAAAGGAAATATGGTGATGATGAAAAACATCAAGCTATTCAATTCGGATCAGCATCATCTTCATACCCATCAAGTGTCGAATTGCCTAAAGATATAAAAAAAGTAAATCCTTACTCTCCCAGATTAAATGACCGGAACGAAATATATAAAGGACGTAAAGATTTTACAATAAAAAATTATTTTATACAGTTAATAGGGCATTCAATACAAAATAGGAATGAGGTGACTATGAATTTTAAAGGTAAAGGTGGAATGCAACCGATAAGAGTAAGATTCTTGCATGTAGATAATAAAAATTGTGTCTATGTCCCGGTAGACTTTCTAGATACTTCTCTGTCTTTAGTCGTAGAATTGGATGCAATAGAATCATTAACGTTACATCCGAGGTAACGTAATTTTCATAAAACTCAGGCTAATCGACCCTCCCTCCCAGGCTTTTCTACTCCCATCAAGGCCACTTTTTTTTGAGAGTAGAAAAGGGGGCCGTCTTTTTTACGTTTGACCATGCTCGGCGCTAAACCAGATTTAGTGGTGGAGATCAAGCTCCAGGGCTTACTCTCTAAAGTGAGCCTGTTTGTTTATTCACCGGGATTACCCTCAATGGGTAATGAACCCGGCAAAACATATCAGCATCTATTTTCTTAATACTTAATTATATAACTAACTGCCGCATTTACAGGCCTTGTCTCACGACTGGTACCATTGTCTCCAGTCGCTTCAGTCTGATATCCATTAACTGCTGTAAAACCAGAATCCCCTCCAGCACGGCCTAGCTGTCTTGAGCCAGCATAAGTATAGTCATGATTATGGCTCTCAAAAGCATGTCCCTGGTATGTTCCTACAGCATCACCCGTATTCCCGCCATTTTGATTTTCTCTTTCACTTGCATCAGGATCAACTCCTGATTCATCACTTACTCCTCTGAGAAACATCCCCCTGAGATCGGGAAGATTAAACGTAGTTGAGCCATCTCCATTACCCCATGCTGTACCAATAACATCAAACAGGGCGCTGTATTCTGAGCGGCTTACGGCCCTTCCATTACAAAACAACCATTCCCCAGGAACTTTTTCCTTTGGACCTGCGAACGGCGATATCATTCCAACAGGTGTTACCAACTTACCAAGTTTATTTATTTTATCATACATTTCAGAGAAGCTGAATCCCTGCTCGTCTCCTGATAGATCATTACTCGATAAACCGGCTTCACATCCAATAAACATTAAAACCGAAACCATAAATAAACCCGTTAAACATAATCTTATTATATTTTTCATGTCTCCTCCTGTAAATATTAAATTAAATTGTGAAATGAATAATTGACTGTAAGTGTTATTATCGCAACAGTCAAGACAAGCACTGCGCCAACAGGTATTGACTATATAAAATCACCAATAAATTACAACAGGCCGGTGATGAATAATTGTTGACATAAATCTCACATAGAGTATAATCATTTCATTAAAATCAACAATTCCCTACAACTCGAAAGTCTTTTACTATTCAGAAGACTTATATTATTCGCGGACCTTTATATCTGCATCAAACAAGCATGTATATTTTATGTATATGCTTAAAATATAACAAGAGGAGTAGAGGTATGAAAAATTTTCTCAGTTTATGTATTACGGGTTTCTTAACGGTTTCGGTTATTTTATTTATGGGGTGTGAGGCTGGTTTAACGACTAATGATTCGGAAGAGAACCAGAATTCGGGATTCAGCTTTTCCGATATGTACGCAAAGATTGACGCGTTGCAGGAAGAGGTTGAGCGGTTAAAATCGAGCAATACGGTTGCGGGTGTGAGCTCAAGAGTGGCTGATTTAGAGAATAGACTGGAAGGAGTAACCAGGGGTGAGAATGCGGACGGGTATGATACTATTACTTTTAGCGGGGTCAATGTACAGATCGTTAATGACCTGGGGTATACGAATGGTGTTGATAATCATTGGCTTACAGCTGGAACAGTGAACGGTCTTGGCAATTTAATTGTGGGTTATAACGAAGAACGAAGCAGTGGCGCAAATAATCGCACAGGTTCTCACAATATTGTGGTAGGCTCGTGGAATAATTATTCCTCGTATGGCGGGCTGCTTGCCGGACGCTATAACACAATAAGCGGCAAATATTCCACGGTGAGCGGTGGGGAGAGCAACACAGCCAGTGGCGACTATTCCAGTGTGAACGGTGGGAACAACAACACAGCCAGTGGCGACTATTCCAGTGTAAACGGTGGGGGGAGCAACACTGCCAGTGGGGACTATTCCAGCGCGAACGGCGGGGAGAACAACACAGCAAGCGAACCTTATTCCAGCGTAGGCGGTGGAGCCGTTATCATAGGCAATTACACATCATGCAAAAAGATACTGGATGGAGGAGCATCCACAGGCGACGGTATATATACTATCGACCCCGATGGTGCCGGAGAAACAGCTCCATTCAACGTTTATTGTGATATGACCATTGACGGCGGAGGATGGACTGTCGTGGCAGCTCAGAACCTGGAAACTCCGGTCACAGCTCCCGATGGTACACAATACGACGGTAATGATGGTTGGTTAAGTAATAAGGGACATCACGTCCATAAATATCACTTCCCACCCGAATCTGAAGTTGATATTCCCACTACCATCCTGACAGATGAAACATATACCAGGATAAAAAACTGGCCTTCCTACACCGAATATGCTGCGGTCTCTTTATACTCCCGGGATCTTGGAGATGGTTCCACCACTTCAAAACAATGGAAATTATCAACCAACGGGTATGGCACCATTGATACTAATTTAATTCAGTATATTGTTGATAATTTTCAGGGAGATGATCCTTTAGGTATTGTTGATAACTGGGTGGACTGTAATTCGGCAGAAAACAACTGGGGATTAACCTGGTTTGGCGGGTCATGCAATACGTATGATCATTATAGTCAAGCCGATTTGATGAGTACTTTGCTTGAAACCGATATATTCCAGATCGATACCTCCTTTAAAGGATTTACAGATGTAAGCGATTGCGGTGCCGGCTGGTCAAACAGCGACTGCAGGAGAGCTTTAGCATCATATACCAGGAGAGATGAGATAACTCAGAAATTGGTTATTATGGTCAGGGAATAAAATTCTACCGAACTTCAAGCTGCCGGGTATACCGACAGCTTGAAGAAGCTATAAAATTTGATAAAAAATTAGACCCTCATTCTTGACGTTAAGTGTTATAGACCAGGCATCAAACCAACAATTCCCTACAACTCGAAACTATTCACGGACCTTTTTTACTTTGACAGGGTAATGGTCGTGTAATGTCCTGTGCTTATGTTGTAAAATATAAAACAAGAGGAGTAGAGGTATGAAAAAAGTTCTCAGTGTATGTATTGCGGGTTTATTAGTAATTTCGGTTTTTGGGTTTATGGGATGTGAAGCCGGTTTAACGAGTAATGATGGTAATGGCTCTGTGGACGATTCGGGGGGCAGCGGGTTTAGTTTTTCGGATTTATATTCAAGGATAAAAGCGCTGGAAGATGAAAATAAAAAACTGAATGAAGAGATTGAACAGTTAACTAATCAACAAGCTGATACTTCAAGTGGTTTAGCCGGGAGAATTGAAACATTGGAAGGGCATGTGGGTTCATTTTTATCAAATGATCTCGATTCCAGGATAAATACCTTAGAAGGGCATGTGGGTTCATTTTTATCAAATGATCTCGATTCCAGGATAAATACCTTAGAAGGGTATGTGGGCGGTATTTCTGTTGGTGATTTAAAGGATACCGTTGATGATTTATCATATTCTGCTTCTGATGGCTGGTCGGGCACAACGTTAGGCACGTCTTCCTATAGCTATCAATACATTTCAGGCGCACCGGAAATAATTCTTACGGATGTAAAAAAGGGAGATGTATTTTTAGCCTCTCTTGATATGACAGCTGAGTGTGGATACAGCACACTTCTTGCCACATCGGGTTCAATCAAATGGTTAGATTCCAGTCCCGTTCTTAACTTCGGAGTTAGATATAGTGATTTTTCCCATCAAAATAAAATGGGAATTTTTAAAGCAACAAGTAACGGCACAATAATAATAAGGATGCATATGAAGGGTTATAAAGACACTCCCTGTAGCGGGGGACTCTGCATTGATTGGTCCGGGCCAATTTCTGCTAATCAAGGAAGCGTGCTTGTCTCCAAACTGGGGATTCAATAAATTTCTTATCCATGCTTGCCGGAATAATATAAAACTCCGGCAGGCTCCTTCTAACATCATATCACCCTTAATCGCCAAACCAGGCTTAACCTCAAACAACATTAGCATCATATACAATCCTAAATTGAGGCTGTCATTTTATCCACAGTCAAAACAACCACAGCGCACGCAGGAATTGCCCGGCGCAAATCACCAACCCAGGTTAAACACATTACGATAATAATTGAAAATAAATCTTTTTTTTAATTTATTCATTAAAAAGTGCTTGAAATATATTCCCGTATAGTTAAATTGTGTTTAGTCTTTTTGGTGCAAAACAATTTTTTGTACCAAAAAGAAAAGCCCCATCTCCAGCAAGAGATGAGGCTTTTCCGGGACAATTCTTACGAAGAGCCCACATGTAACAACTATGTAAAAACGGCTCTTCCGAAGAATTTGTCAACTAAAAAAAATTCTCACTTCGGCTCCGCTCAGTGACCCGGAGTGAATTCTTTAAGGAGGCAGCCAATGCCGCAAAAACAGGAAAATACTATAAACAGGACCCCGAAGAAGGCTTCGGAGTTTGTTGTCCGGGTAAGCCTGGACCAGGGGGAGAAAGAGAGCCTGGAGATGATGCTAAAAGAGATCATATTAAATCTTCCCCTTGATGAGGAGTCAGATGAAGAGCTGTATCGATCCGACCTCTGCGGGGCGCAGTTCAAATTGAATTTGTATGGATACGAAATGAGAGCGCTTCGGAGGTTGTTCCGGAAGGTCACTTCGGCTCCGCTCAGTGACCCGGTTGCCAGTGACCCGGTGCCGTGAACAAGGCACTTCGGCTCCGCTCAGTGACCAAATGAGAGTCTCCCTGCCGGAAGAATAAAATTCTCCGGCAGGCTCCCTCTAACATCATAAGCATCATATACAATCCTGAATTGAAAGACTAAAGCAAAAATAAGGATCGACCAGGCTAATTTATTCTCCATACGGACTTAATCCATTTAATCAATGCCCAATCTTCTTCCGGCGGCTTTTTAGGAATAATGACCTTTGTCTCAAGCGGCTTTTTTACCTGTTTTGATAAGACGCTGATCTTTTTAAAATTATTTATATCACTTTTTATTTTTTTTGTAATAGCAAACCTGATTTTTGTTCCATCCAGTTTTTTATTATCATCGCTTCTGGCTCCGTCATTGGACCCTAATTTCCCCGCTCCCCATGATAATCCTGTTTTTATTTTAGACTCCGCGTGAATAGCCATTCCCCGCCCACTCAATACACCATCGGCCCATCCTCCTTTATAAGTATCACCATTCCTCCAGGTATAGAGCCCTTCCCCATCTATTATACCGGATGCCCATGTCCCATCATATTTATCACCATTTTTCCAGGTATAAATCCCATCGCCATCTATTATGCCGGATGCCCATTCTCCATCATACGTATCTCCATTCTTCCAGGTATAAAGCCCTTTTCCATGGCGCTTATTTTTCTGCCAATTTCCTTCATATGATCCACCTGAGTATTCCATCTTCCCGGAACCATTTCGATAATCATCTTTCCAGTTCCCTTTATATTCCTCCCCGGCTTTCCATGAATAAGTACCATTATGCCGTTTATCATCCTTCCACTTCCCGGTATATTTATCACCGGATCTCCATGTATAAGTTCCATAATCTCGTTTATCATCCTTCCAGCTCCCGGTATACGTATCCCCGGATTCCCATGTATAAGTTCCTTTTCCGTCCCTTTTATAATTTTTAAAATTACCGGAATATATATCATTATCATATTTATATTCCCCTTCACCATTTTCACAATCACCTTCCAGGCATTTCGCGTATAATTCGATTGAGATGAGGGTTAAAAAAAATATGAGCATTATTTTCAGAAATTTCATATTTCCTCTCCGGTTTAACAGGTTTAAATCATAATGATAAGAAACCATTGATTATAACTGTCATTTTACCCGCCGTATGGATTGATACAATACAACTTTTTTTCGTAATTTAAAAAAAAGTTTGTTACTTTTTGCCCGAAAATGATGCTTTATTAATAGAGGGTCAAGGAGAAATGTTCAGGGTGATAATCATCGAGAGACGATTTTTCCCTTTTGTCTTGAGCCCTGTCCCTTTTTACCCCATTTCAAGGAGATTAGTATGCTTATTAAAACTACGATAAATTTTAGAGTCCCCGTTCTGGAAAAAGTCACCGCCGCTGCCGAATCCCTGGGCATCTCTATTTCTCCATCGAAATGGGGCGGGCCGTTCTATATCAAGATGACGATCCTGATCCTGATAACTGGCACAAGTTCCATATCTCCTTCCGGGAAGATGATTTTGAATATTTCATGGATCTCCGAAAATTCCTTAAAAAGTCTGTTTCCGCGATCCTGGCCTACGCTGTGGAAGAATACCTGGATACTCTCCTGGGCCTGACCCCCGAAGATCCCGGCAGAACGGATACTTATCGCTTCCACCATTATGTAATGGGCTCCTCAGAGATGCATGGAGTGATTTCCTGGCAGCTTTTTTGGGGGCTGCCGGAAAAAACAGCGGAATTACTTGAGTGCAAGCTCATTTAGATACAAAAACCGCTCAATAAAAAATCAGAACCGAAAGAACAGCCCCATAGCTGTGTCCGGGGAAATGACTTACCTAATATTATTTGATCCTCATTATCCAAACAACGGACATGTTAAGGGATAAGTTTCCCTGTAAATCTCGGTCTCTTCTTTGTTCCACTCAAAGAGTATTTTGTCCCACATGGTGGGGATTTTTTTCTCCTTCCTGGTTATGGCCTTATAAAAAGTGCTCGCCGTGCTTTCTATTTTCCCCAACATCTTGTCACGGTACTTTCCCTCCTCGTAGAAGGGCGGCATAAGGACTCCCAGGCTTCCCGCAATATCGAACCCGGCGTAGCGGAGAGAAAAATTCATGAATTTCAACGTCTCCTTTAAGCCGGTAATCTCTGCAGTGCAAACCATGAGAGTGGGCTTGCTAATGAGGTCCGCCTGGGGCAGATGGCAAAGATACATACATCTATCAAAAAAATTGATCAGCGCTGCGGACGGAACATGCCCGTATACCGGTGTTGCAAAAATCAGGGCGTTGGCATTTTTCATCTCCTCAACTATTCCGGGCGCATCATCCTTGATATGACAGAATCTTCCTTTTTTCAGACTTAAATTACTACTCCCCAAAGACTCATAAAGCCTGAGTTAAATAATCTTGACGATAAAAATTTTCATGGAACGACAGGAAATACGATGGGAGCCGATGCGTATAAAATCACTCCGCGAAAAGTTCCGAGAGTTTGGTGCAGTCAAAAACAGTTTTGACTTTAGGATTAATCTTGCTGATAATAAAGCGTTTCTTTTTCTGGTTTTGAAACCGATAGAAGGTAATTAAAGCCCCCAGTCCCGAGCTATCAATAAATGTAAGGTCCGAGAGATCTATTTCGATATCATTATTAATCTCTTCCCCAATTTCAAACAACCGGTCTTTTAGAAATCCAGCATCACGCATGGTAATAATGCCTGCAAGACCAATGACAACGGGAATCCCGTTTTCTTCTACTGTTATATCCATAATTACCACCTAATATCTATCTATTTTAAATATAAGAGAGTCAATTGGCATTGTAAATTATTTTTTACGATATGATACGTGTCCTTTATTTCAGGACAAAAAAGTATCCTGAAATAGAGGACCATTTCAATACAAACTCTCAAGAAACTAAATTGTGCAAGTGAGCGGGCCTGGAAGCATCCCTCTTCTAAATGCTGCGGAGCGAGTTCCGAACGTTCTGCAGAGGTATTACTCCCGGTAGGCATAATTTACATTCCGGGTTGATATACCTTATATA
>JAAENB010000726.1 GCA_024224995.1 bacterium
ATTGCCCTGTTCGAAGCGATTCCCGTTAAGAAAACTTCCCGGCCAAAGGTGGCTATTTTTGGTGATCTCTATGTGCGGGATAATGATGTTTTTAACCAGGGTCTCATTAGAACCATTGAAGAGAATGGCGGTGAAGTTATTACCACTCCTTATAACGAATATCTGAAAATAATCGCCGGTTCCTATCTTAAAAAATGGATCTCCGAAGGATACTATGCCCAGGCTGTTCGGGCCAAGCTCTCTCAAAAAACTATCTCCATCATTGAAAAAAAATATTATAAATATTTTAATAAAATCCTCGGAGAACCGCAGCACAATTTCCGGGTTTCTCCCGGTGAAATTTTATCCAAACTCAATGTGAAGAATCAGAATACGGGCGAGTCTATGGATAATTTATTAAAAATATTTTCTCTTATTGAACAGTATCCGGATATTTCTCTTTTTGTGCAGACAAACCCGTCCTATTGCTGCCCTTCGCTTATTACCGAAGCTATGGCTGCGGAGATTGAACGGCTTACGGGGGTGCCTGTTGTTACTATTGAATATGATGGTACTGAGGGGACCAGGAATGATGTGGTTATTCCTTATTTGAAATACGCCAGGAAGTAAGGTAATCGGTGGCCCTTCGGGCCGGGTGATCGGGTAATCGGTAAAAGATTTTTTCTTAGTAATATTAGAATAAGAAAATACAATTGGAGAGAAATAATGCAGTTAGAAATTCCAGACAAAATTGTTGATGGTATAAAAATGCCAATGAATAATATAGAGAGTGAACTCAAAAAGGAGCTTGCGTATGCCCTTTATGAAAGACAATTCATTTCAATGGGGTTGGCAAGAGAGCTTTCCGGGCAAAATAAATGGGAATTTATTGAAGAGCTGGGGAAACGTGGTGTTAAGCGGCTTTATACGGAAAAAGAATTGGAAGAAGATATTAATTATGCAAGTGATATGTAATTCCCAGCCCAATTGCGTTTTCCGGTGAAACCCCTCTGCCGGTAATAATTTTCAAACCGCAGTCTTATCAGCAAAACTCAAGTATTGAATAATTTCATTTTCCCGCTGCTGCAGCTCAAGCAGTATGGGCTCCGACATAGCCTTATACTCATCAGCAGTATGAACTTTCCTGGCTCTTTCCAGAATTAATTCCAAATTACCAACAGCTTCTTTTGCCTTTCTTAATTGTTCATCATTCTTAATCATAGGTTATCACCTTTAAAATCCATTTTACCATAATTGGACTTCGTTTTTCAATTCATCAACAGTAAGAGTCTTTCCACCTTTAACAGCTTCCTGACTGCGCGCAACTTTATCTATAACATAGAGACGATACATTATATCTTCAATATTTGCATTATCCGGAAGTTTAGAATTATTCATTTAGAAGACACCCCAGCCATTTCCTTTATCTTATAATTATTAAGAACCAGCTTGATAAAATATTTAACATGATACTTCTCTTCGTCGTCTATTTTAGAAACCTCTTCAAAGAGCTGTAACAATTCTTTATCGGTAATCAATACATTCGGGGATTCGGCATCATCATCAGACATGATATAATCCATAGAAACATTATAAAACTCAGCAATCCTTTTTAAAACAAACGCCGTAGGCACAGAAGCATCTTTTTCATATCTACCAATATGAGACGGGGCAATCCCAATGGCTTCAGCCAGTGCAGCTTTATAAATCCCCTTCTCTTGCCGTAATTTTGTTAATTTTTCCCCTAAAGTCATAACGATATACACCTTTTATATTAAAACTTGAAAAATCAATGGTTTTTTGTTGACAAAAATAACTTATGTGGCATTATATCATGCATAAGTTATTAAACTTGATTTTTTCATAAAAAATTAATAAATTCTTTCAGGAGGGCACGCTATGGAGCAGCCGCAAAAAACCACCGATACTGTACCGGAGATCTACTCAAAATTCCCCGAGTTCATACCCAAAAACAATCAATCCTTAAGATGCCCATAGTTCCCATAGGAACAAGAGAAAAATTTTCTGCCAAATTCCTTGCGGCTATTTCATCTATAATTACAAAATCGACCTCTAATTCTCTTCCCCCTACAATTACTTCGAGCTCTCCTTTATGTAACCTTCCATACAAGCTATCAATTAATGCTTTGTCCTTTACAGGATATATTTTTATATCGTTATTATTTAATGCCTGTTTTAATTCTTCTTTTCCCGTCGCGTCTTTAATTATAATTTCATTTTCAACCTCTTGAGGAATATATACTTCATCAAATAGCTGCCAGAGTATCCTGTTTATAATGCTCTTCCGTATACTCTGCCCAGGCGATCCTGTTTTCCTTCAATATATCGATAAAATTATCCAAAGACCTTTCCGCAAGTTCAGCGGCTCTTTCCAGTGTTACTTCTTTATTTACAAATAAGCCTATAGCCAATATTAACTTAAATTTTTCATCAATATTTTTTCCAAAAACTGTTTTTTTACTACCGGTACAAACTGGTTGATAGTTTCCTCTTTTAAATCATGGATTAACATTATAAATGCCTCCTGCCGAATTAGTCTTTATTCTTAATGATCATGACACCATATTCTTTATTTTCTCTTCGTTTATCATCAATGATAAAAATTTTTTTATAATGACTTTTTTTTCTTCATCAAACTTATCCACTTCCTCAAGCTGCTCTAACAGTTCCCTGTCTTTAATATTGGCTTTAACATCGCTCAATTTTTTATCAAAAACCAGGTAATCGAGAGAAACATTAAAAATCTCTGCTATTTTTATCAATGTATCGGTAGAGGGCAAACTGGAACCTATTTCATAAGCTGAAATTTGCTTTTGATTAACGGATAATTTTTCAGCGAGCTCGAACTGCTTTAGTTTGCTTGAGATTCGTAATTGTTTAATTTTTTCTTTAAATTCCATGAAACGATTAAATATTAAAAAAATGATAAAGTCAATTAAAAAATGCTTGCAAAAAACTATTGCAAAGTATTTTATATACCTCATAGTAGTTAAATTGTTGATAAATTCTTTCAGGAGGGCTCCATGTCACAAACAAATCAACCCGCAATACCGGAGATCTACTCAAAATTCCCCGAGTTCATACCCAAAAACAATGACGAAATAACAGTCACCCTTACCCCCGATGAAAGGGAATCCCTGGAAGCCATACTCAAGGAAATTATACTAAACCTTCCCCAGGACCCGGAATCGGGCGAAGAGCTTTACCGCTCCGATATATCGGAAGATAGGGAGTATTTTAAGCTGAGTCTCTATGGTTATGAAATGAGAGCGATGCGGACTTTGCTGAAAAAGATCCGGTAGTGACATAGAAAAAAAATTTTTAATTGATATATAACAAGTACCGGGTATTGTTGTACTATCACAGTAATCAGGAGTATCTATGCCCAGAGAATTCAATACATCCGGCCCATGCTTGGCCGAATCTCACTATATGCTGCCCCCCCTTGAACGATTAAGTCAGGTTCGTGAACTTATTGACCGTAAAAAATATTTCATCATTCACGCCCCCAGGCAAACCGGGAAAACCACTTTACTCCGCAGCCTGTCCAGGCAATTAACGGAAGAAGGCTCCTATGCCGCAATAACAGTATCACTGGAAAGTTTTACTCAGGACGACCCGGACAAATCACTGCCGCGAATTGTTCGTCATATTATATATACTGCACAAGAGCAGCTTCCTGCCCCAATACAACCGAAAGAAAACAAAGAGATCACAGCAGATCCCGACACTGCGCTGCTGAAGTTTCTTAAAGAATGGAGTGCAGCCTGTGCCAAACCAATAGTTATTTTTTTTGATGAAATTGACTCTTTACCAGGTAAAACACTCACCTCAGTGTTGCGGCAACTTAGAGACGGTTACACTTCCCGCCCTGCTCCTTTTCCTCAGAGCGTTGCCCTGGTTGGGCTCAGGGATATCCGGGACTATAAGATCCCCATTGGCGATAATACTATTCTCGGCAGCGCCAGCCCCTTTAATATTAAAGAAGAATCTTTTCTACTTCGTAATTTTACCGCTGATGAAGTAAAAACCCTGCTGCTGCAGCATACGAATGAAACGGGTCAGCTCTTTCACCCGGACGCCGCCGGGGAAATTTTTTTTCAAACAGGGGGACAGCCCTGGCTTGTTAATGCCCTTGCGTCTCAGCTTACCACCAGGTATGACGCTCTGCTTAAAGATCCTTCTCTGACTGTTACGGTGGACAATGTTATTGAAGCCCGTGAGATCCTTATCCGGCGCAGGGATACACACCTGGACAGCCTGGTGGACAAGCTGCGGGAAGACCGTGTTCAGCGGGTTATTGAGCCGATCCTGGTGGGAGAGTCTATTCCTCCTGATATCTATAATGATGACTTAAAATATGTTGAAGACCTGGGGCTCATATCCCGGGCTTCCGGTTCTACGGAAATCTCAAATCCCATTTACCGCGAGATCATTCCTCGCTCTCTCACGTATGTAGCAGAAGGTAATATTCCTGATGAACCGGCCTGGTATATCGACAAAGACGGGTTCCTGGACACCCGTAAGGTAATAGACGGTTTCATTGAGTTCTGGCGCGAAAATGGCGAAGTACTGCTTCGCGGTATGCCCTATCACGAAGCAGCTCCGCACCTTTCCTTTATGGCATATCTTCAACGCGTTGTGAATTCCGGCGGGCATATTTCCAGGGAATTCGCCCTGGGTACCAAACGGGCGGATCTTGTTGTGAATTACAAAGGCCGGAAGGATATTATCGAACTAAAGCTTGCTCGTGCGTATAAAGCACTGGAACGGGGACTGGAGCAGGTTTCCGCTTATGCCGCACGCCTGGGGCAAAAGACCGGGTATCTTGTTATCTTCGATACCAATGCCGAAAGCCCCCTGGAAGAACGGGGTTCTATTGAAGAAATTGTTCGGGATGGAATCAATGTTGTCGTTGTGTGGGTTTAACACTAATTAATTATGCAAGTGAAGCATCATGATACCATATTCTTTATTTTCTCTTCGTTTATCATCAATGATAAAAATTTTTTTATAATGACTTTTTTTTCTTCATCAAACTTATCCACTTCCTCAAGCTGCTCCAACAGCTCCCTGTCTTTAATATCAGCTTTAACATCACCCAATTTTTTATCAAAAACCAGGTAGTCGAGAGAAACATTAAATATCTCTGCTATTTTTATCAATGTATCGGTAGAGGGCAAACTGGAACCTATTTCATATACCTTGTGGTAGTTAAATTGTTGGTAAATTCTTTCAGGAGGGCTCCATGTCACAAACAAATCAACCCGCAATACCGGAGATCTACTCAAAATTCCCCGAGTTCATACCCTGGAGCGGAGCCCGGTCACTGAGCGGAGCCGAAGTGAGCGATGCGGACTTTGCTGAAAAAGATCCCGTAGCATGAAAGAAAAAATCAGTATTTGGAAAAATCCTTGTTTTTTGCATAGATTTTTTCAATTATAACATTAAGAAAAAAGAACTTTGAGCTTCAATAAGGAGGATGAACATGAAAGTACCGGGAATTGGTGAAACCAGGGGACTTTTTGAGATATTTATTCCCGGGCTGTTTTTGCTTATCAACCTGGCCGGAATGGTCTATCTTTTTTTGTTTATCCATAGTGATATTCCTGCTGTTAACGAGATTAAAACCGGTTTTGATTCCCTTGTCAACCAGGCCGGTATTTTAATATTGCTGATTATCTGTTTTGGTTATTTAATGGGGATGATATTAAGGCTCTTCATGGCCGAACGGCCCGACAGGCTTTCGGCCTGGTATCACCGGACTTTTAACAAGAAGGAGTCAATAAAAAGCGACGGTCCTTCTGAGCCGCGATTTATAGAAAAATTTAAAGAAAAATTTCCGTATATTGGTACCATGGGCGAGGATATTCGGTCTAACTTCAAGAATGCGGTTGATAAGGATCAGTTTGATTCTATTTATGATTTTTACCGGAAAGTATGGGAGCCGAGAAAGATTGAGGATAGAGGGAACAGGAGATTCGTGAATTTTTGCAAGATAATAATTAATGATGATAAGGCTTCAGTGGTAGAGATCAATGCTGCCGAGGCTACGAACCGGTACCTTTCCGGTATGTTCTATTCTCTTGTGTTATCGTTCTTTTCTATTTTGCTGCTTGATATTATTCTTTTCGCTGAGGGTCTTTTTTTCGGCCGTGAGACGGCCGGATACGGCATTCTTCTTGCCATTCTGCTGCTGGTTTATTCGGCCGCTGTCTGGGGGATCATCAGCAGGTTCCGTTTTATCCGGATAAAAGAGGCTCTTCTTGTTTTTGATGCCACGTATAAAAACAGGCATCTTTTTTTGCAAAAAAAAGATCCTGCTGAAGATGAGAATGAAAACCAGGGTACAGAGCTGGACGGGGATTCCGGTAATCTCATGAAGAAATTGTTTCATAAATTGAGCAAATAGAGATCCTGCCCGGAATGAATACGGGCTCCGGGATTACCATGCTAACAAAATTAAAAAAAGCCTTGCGTTAACGGTGCTTTTGGTCAATATCATACCAGTATTTTAAATAATTTATTTTGTCCATGGAGAGTTTAATGCTAAAAAAGAACATAGTATGTTTGTTGGTTTTTTCCCTTACAATATTTTCTTCCTGTTCGTCTATGAAAATTATATTTCCCGAAGGAAACGATCGAAATTCCTTTGATGTTATTGATATAAAAGAAAAAGTAACCCTGGGCATACTTGATGAAAAAATCACCATGGGAGTTTACACCGCTTTCCCCGATAGGTCCGGTACAGAAATCGATTCTTCAGGTTTTTCTATTTTTTTTCTATCATTGAAAACAGTATCGGCAAAACAGACCTATAGTTTCAAACTAACGGGGCCAGACGGTTTTAACTGGCGAGGAAAATGTGCTGCCAATGCTGAAGTTGAAAAAGAAAGGGTTAAAATATTCAATTTTAAGACTAGATCAAAAACATTGCAAAAGAATAATCTTCTGGGGGAATTTGTTTCAGGTAATAAGAAGATTTCTCTATATATGGACGGATCATATGGCAGGAAAACAGGATATATTCAGTTTAATGGTAGTGACTATACTATAAGAATGAAGCCTGAAAGCAGCAATATGGGTGGTGGATGGAAAACATCAAACAGTACAATAGGTTATCAGATTTACGATAAAGATGTTCTCATTGCGGTTATTGGTACCACTTCAATGGACAAAGCTCTCTATATACGAAAAGGTATAGATCGGGAACTGATGCCTGTACTGTTGAATACTTCTGCTGCACTTGTGGCCTATGAAGATATAAGTGCAGAAATATGATACACTTCGTGAATAATGCCCGATAGTTGAAATTTTGACGCTTACTTATTATCAATTGAATTCTTTTTTAAATAATTATGCAAATTCGAAATTTATATCTATTATACATTATAAAGATATCAAAGTGGTTTATGCTCTACATGCCAATAAGCTATTTATTTTATCTGGAAAACGGATTTAAGGAATTTGAATACCTTACACTGCATGCTGTATATTCGGGTGTCATCGCTTTTTGTGAAGTACCATCGGGCTACATCGCCGATGTATGGGGGCGCAAGAAAGCTCTTGTGTCAGGGACTTTTTTTGGAGCTCTTGGATTTGGAGTATATTCTTTAACCGGCGGATTATACTATTTTCTAGCGGCTGAAATATTATTGGGAATAGGCTCCAGTCTCCTTTCAGGGGCCGATTCCGCAATGCTCTATGATACATTACTTGAAAAGAAAAAAGTAAAATATTATATAAAGTATGAGGGATATATAACAGCTCTTGGGAATTTTTCAGAAGTCTTAGCCGCTCTATTTGTATCCGTATTTATTTTCACCAGTTACCGGCAATACTTTCAACTGCAAATGATAATTGCTCTGGCGGGTTTTTTGGCGGCTATATTTCTTATGGAACCAAAGATTCATGAGAAAAAAATGACCGGCAGCATTAAAGATATATTTAGCATTGTTAGTTTTACATTTAAAGAAAACAGAAAACTTCGCAACATTGTAATATTTTCATCTGTCATTGGATTCGCGAGTTTGTCCATGGCCTGGCTTGCCCAGCCTTTACTGAGAAAGATTGGAATAGAAGAATCTACCTTCGGATATTCATGGGCCTTATTAAATCTTTTGGTCACAATAGGCAGTTTTATGTCTATGTATATTTACCGGAGATTGAACTATATGGCCACATTACTTTTTATTGCAATTCCCCTGTCTCTTGGATATTTTTTTATTGGGTTTAATATAACTTACTGGTCTCTCATTCCTCTGGTTATATTCTTTTTCGTAAGAGGTGCCGCTCATCCAATATTAAAAAAACATATCAATGATTTGGTTTCATCTGAAAAAAGAGCCACGGTGCTATCACTGAGAAGCCTCATAATCAGGATTCTATTTTTAATAATGGGGCCTGTCATTGGAGTGGTAACCGAAAGAATCAATCTTGAACTTGGCATAATCCTATGTGGAATTACCGTACTTATTCCTTCGGTTATTTTTGTTTCGTTTTTAACCAGAGATTCATGATATTATGAAGTTGAATAAGGGGGAAATAGTTTTATACACAAGTTTTCGTTCCGAAGAATGTAACGCTTTACGCAATCTCATCCAGGTCTTTGAAGTGATAATCCTCTAAAATTAGATTCAGACTGCTATCTTTATTCATATAAACATCATAAAGCTGATCTCGTGTTTCCTGGTGGTGTTCCTGCCGCATTTTAGTATCCCATTTAAGTAAGGCATCTCTGGCTGTTTCATGAATATCAAGAGTACACCGGATAACAATCCCATGCAACAGACCGGTATTGCGGCACTCCAGAATAATAAAAGAGCGATTATCATTATTATTTCTGAAAATACAGACACATTTTTTCTCAAACTCACCCTTGTTATCAGATGCTTCTTCAATTCTTTTATAATTAATAGGAATATTCATTATACTGCTTAAATCTGATAAAATTCTATTTACGTATTCAGGAAGATAACAAATCTGGTACTCTCTCAAATCCGAATCATTTTTCATAGCTGGCTCCTTCTATTTTCCAGTCATTATTTTAATCTCAACATTTTTATATATTTGCTTGAACTGCTGAATTACTCCTTGGCAACTAGGACATGGAGGATTTTCAGTATACAGTATTATTTTACCTTTAGCATCAAAATTCCTACCAAGTTTTTCTGCCATATCTACCATCATCCCATTTACTAAATGCCTTTACCCTCTTTGCAACTATATGCCCATCCAACTCAATCCTGGCCATACCAACATTGCCTCTACCAACAACCAGGTTATACTTTTTCCGCAGCTTCCTTGCGGCCTTCATAAACTTAACATTCGTATTCGCGTATTTCCGCATCCTTTTAAACGCAGTATCAATAATCTCACTTTTATACTTCTTCAACGTTGTCTCGGTAATACTTTTTTGGGAATACAAATGTTTTTTCAAAATAGCTTCACGAAGAGCCTCATCGGGATAAGGATTAATGGCCTTTTTCCCAATAGCCTTACTAAAATCATCACCGTATTTTTGTTTAATATACACACTGACCCTCTTGGTTAATCCTCCTCTCATATTGTTCATAAAAGAATCAGGAATACTGTCAAGCATTGTTTTCAGTTTAGCAATTCTGTCAGCTTTAATATTTATAAGCAAACTCCGAGCATACCTGAGTGAGCTCGTCATGGCAGAAGCAGCTGCCATTGCGGCAGAAGCTGTATCTAACCAGGCTTTGAATTTAGCCACTGCGGCCTTTTCTCGTGGAGTGAATCCAACATAAGATGCCGACTTTAAAAAACCGGCTCTTTTTTGAGATCGAACTGCTAATCCGGCCAGGGCTGATAATCCGGCTACGCCGGCAAAAGTTGCCAGTCCCCCACTAAAATATTCAGCAATAGCAAAACCAATAATCCCCGCAGAAGTTAAAAGGGTCTCAGTAATATTTTTCCATTTCTCATTGCTTTCAAATTCTTCTAAAATCCACTTCTCATAATTTGGATTGGCAGCTTTATACTCCGAAATTAATGGGAGTAATGCCTTTACCATCAGGCCCTGTAATTCTAGCACGAACAACATGATTAATCAATTGATACAGCGTATTTATTTGAAATGATAAAAGAATTCTCGCGTTCGATTTATAATGATCTAACAATTCATCTTTATTTAAATTTTTACTTAAAATACAATTTTTCTCCACTATTGTCTATATGCTTTGTCAAAATATAGACTTTTTTCAGTATTAATTCCTCAATCAGATTCACAGAAAATTACTCTATATGCATCAAAGACAAAAACACTATTTGGAAAAATGTCTGTTGTTTGTGTAGATTTTTTCAATTATAATATTCATCTTAATGGGGCTGGCAAGAGAGCTTTTCGGGCAAAATAAGCAGAGCCCGGTCACTGAGCGGAGCCGAAGTGAGCGATGCGGACTTTGCTGAAAAAGATCCGGCAGCATGAAAGACAAAAATAAGTGTTGTCGTTGTGCGGGTTTAAAGATAAAGCCTCGGGAGAAGCCGATGCGTTACGGCTTCTCCTGTTTATTTAATAAGGAAATATAGAAAGTACTGCCTTCACCTTCAATACTTTCCACCCATATTTTCCCCTTCAAGCTGTGCCGATATTGTAATACTGCCGCCCTGCGGGGTAAACTTAATGGCGTTGTTTATCAAATTATTTAACACAATCCGAGTACAGTGTTCATCTGCAAATATTTTCATATCTTCCGGGATTTGCTGTTCTATGCGAATATTTTTTTTTTGAGAATGGCTTAAGTAAGGTGCAGCACATTCAGTAATCAATGGTTTCAAGGTAATTATTTTTTTCTCAATATCAATGCATTCTCTTTGAGCAAGGGACCATGTAAGCAAATTTTCTAACAACAGGTATGTGTTTTTTGAGCTATAAACTAATTCCTGTAATATTTTGCTTTGATTTATACTACCACTCTCTTCAGAAAGTAACTGCGTCAAATTCAATAGCCCATTAAAGGGGCTCTTTAGCTCATGGGCAATAACCGAAAAGAGTTTGTCTTTTATAGAATTCGCCAATTTAAGCTCTTTGATTAATTCATCACGCTCTTCCTCAAGCTTTTTCTGCTCAGTAATATCAAAACCGATACCGCAGATCCCATGAACTTCTCCATCTTCATCAATTAATGGAACCTTATTAGTGCGATAGGTAACAAATTTTCCCTTCACCTCACTACTCTCTTCAATCGTTTCCGCAGTTTTCGACTGCATAATACGTTTATCGTTTTGTTGTAGCATCGCAGCCGCTTCAGGAGGAAAAGCAAAATAGTCATCTTTACCAATAATCTCGTTCTTCTTAACACCGAAATCTTCACAAAATGCAGAGTTTACAAATTGATATTTCCCATTTTTATCTTTAACAAAAATTTCTCCTTCAACAGTGTCAATAACAGTCTGCAAAAGCCGCTCCTGATCATTATTCTTTGGGTCAGCATTTTTTTTCAGAGTCATGATACCATCCTGTCAAAATTTTTCGTATTGCTTTTAAATCACCTGTCACCAGGAAAGTCACTGGCGATATACCCCTTATGCTAAACCAGTTCGATAAAAAAAACAATAAAAAAAACAATGAAAAAAATTCTGGGAATACAATGTATTTGTCTGACATAAATATGCTCTTTGCCTGGCTTTAGCATCACCCAATTTTTTATCAAAAACCGGGTAGTCGAGAGAAACATTAAATATTTCTGCAATTTTTATTAATGTATCGGTTGAGGGCAAACAGAAACCAGCCTTACGGTAATCCCGGAAAAAGCCTCAAAATTTTTCCAGTCAATTGCAAAATACAATGAAGGAATCATCGTATGCATGGAGCCCGCTCCGACATACCGGAAGACCGGGAGTATTTTAAGCTGAGTCTCTATGGTTATGAAATGAGAGCGATGCGGACTTTGCTGAAAAAGATCCGTTAGCATGAAAGATAAAAACACTATTTGGAAAAATCCTTATTTTTTGCATAGATTTTTCCAATTATAGACCGGCTTCCCTGATCCCCGGGAGCGGAGCCCGGTCACTGAGCGGAGCCGAAGTGAGCCTGAACGAAGCTGGCTATGAGATGAGAGCGATGCGGACTTTGCTGAAAAAGATCCGGCAGCATGAAAGATAAAAACACTATTTGAAAAAAACCTTGTTTTTTGTATAGATTTTTCCAATTATAATATTCATCTTTATCTAAATAGGACCGTTTTCCGGGGGAATCCCAAATAAACACCGCGTAGGGCACGGCACGCCGTGCCCTACGCGTACCGAATACCCTCCGGGAAATAATACCCGGGCTGGAACCCCGGGCTGATATGGGTCCATTTTCAATAACTCTTACGCCCCCCTTCCCGGAATCTCCATAGCCCTGGCCAGAAACCAGCCAGTAAAGGCGTTGCACTGCAACGTCTCTCAGAACCAAACC
>JAAENB010000727.1 GCA_024224995.1 bacterium
AATATCAAAGAGGTTGTCTTGCAGTTCCGTGTTTAATGCGACAGAATGCGGAGAATTTCTCCCGTGTTCCCGTAAGCGCTCCAGGTAAAAATAATCATGTTGAAGAGTCATCTTCCTCTTCTATTTCCGGAAATTTTACGTAATACCGTTTCGTAGGATCGATTTCTTCCACTTTGTCATACCCTTCGCCATTAAGGGTACCTGACGCAACCATATTGTCATGAACGTCATACACTTCATATTTCTGATCACCAATGGCATTTCCTTCATCATCAAGCAGTTCAATTTCAAACCACTCATCATCACTTACCGTGCCCTGGTCACTTTCCTGCTGCTGTTGCTGCTGCTGTCCCTGCGCGGCCTGTTCGTTCTGAACATTACTGCTCGATGTCTGGGCAATGCCGGTATTCCGTTCCACAAAAAACGAAGTCTCAAAGCCTTTAAGAGGGATAAAATTATGCTTTACACTGGTCACAAAATATTTGCCGGAAAATTTTTCACCCAGGGCTTTTAGTTCCAGCATGGTCCCGGCTTTCACTTTAATATTGCCGCTGCATTTTCCGGAAGCCTTCATATATCGCATGGAATTTTCCGTAATATATTCAAGAGCGGCCTTATCCGCGGCGTTCTGGTCTTTAATATTCGGATCAATGAATATGGCTTTAGCGGTCCCGAAACTATCTTTGGCAATTTCACCGCCAAGAGTATTGTCCCCGATCTTGAACGTAATATCTGCGCAGGTGGCGGTACCCGTTAGCATTTCGTGGGGGTTTTTTGAACCGCGAACTTCAACTTCGTCGATCAGTTTCCGGCAGGTAAGACGGGGAGAAAAATCGAGCAGGGTTTTTCCCCACTCCAGAACTACATCACCGTCGGAGTTGGAACCGGCAGGTTGTACAAACATCTTTTTGCCCTCAGCCCAGACCCGGCAGCTATAACTCTGGGCAAGAGACATGATGTAATCCATGTCGGTCATGTCCCGCTGCAGGGTAAAAGGCTTTTCAACCCCAATGTCTGCCACATCGTGCTCAATCTCAGCGGTGTCTGCCAGCTGTTTGATAATATCGCCATCGGTCATTTCACTAAAGGACTGGCTTTTCTTTCCCCTGTCAAGACGATGGAGGAAACTGTTCCCTTTAAAAGTAACAGCACTGTCGCTGTTTTTTACGAAATCGGGCATAATGGCGGTTATTTCACCGGTAATAATTTCGCTGATATTATCCTTATAGCCAATCTCAATCTTAACTTCCGTACCTTCGGCCCAGTCAGTGCTGTCCGTAAGAGTCCGATCGCTGTCATCGGCCATACGAATCATAAAGATAGAGGGAGCGTCAATTATCTCAATAATAACTATTGATTTAACAGCAACATGCTGCTCCTGGGCCAGCTTGGTTCCATTTAAATAGATCGCGAAATCCGGGGTGGTTTCTTCTGCCACGGTTTTTCTCCTTCAAAATTTTTTTCTCTCTCTCATGAGGGGTCTTTTTACAGGATTGGAGTATGGATTCAGCATATTTATTTTGACATATTTATTAACAACATACAAAAAAAATAGCTTTGAATCAACCGGTTTCAAGGTTTTTTTTATTTTTTTTAAAATTTTAAATACACAATATGTAAAAAATGTCATAAAGAGCGAGGTTCGGGAACCTCGTTCTTTATAGAAGTATTATTTGTTATTATTAATCACTCGCTGGAATTTTCTTGGTATAGGCCACCATCATCTGGTTCCGGTCTTCCATCTGGAGACAGGCTTCCAGGCCGCCTACATCAAGGTTGGCATTTATAGCTTCCTTTGTCATCCTGAGTCCAAGAGGGTCTTTGGTAACCATAATATTGGCGAATTCCTGGCCGGTACTTAAAAGATCTTCCCGTTTAACCATACGGCTGGCGAATCCAAGTTTCATTGCTTCTTCACCAGGGAGCCAGGTGCCGGTAAGTAGAAATTCATTCGCCCTGCCCGATCCAATGAGTTTGGGGAGAAAATAACTTGAAGCCATGTCTGCCCCGCCAAGCCCGATGTTGATATACGCAGCACAGAATCTCGCGTCTTCCGCAAGGACCCGTATGTCCGATGCCATTACAAAAGAGAATCCAAGACCTGCCGCAGCGCCGTTTACACAGCAGACAATTGGCTGGGGAACCTTGCGCATGGCAAGAAGCAGCCGCGACATCCGTGCCTGGGCATTATACGCGTCAACCGGTTTCATCATAAAAACTGCCGGACCAAAGGTCTTCATGTCCAGCCCCGCGCAAAATCCTTTTGCTTCTCCGGCATCAAGAATTATTACACTAACACTGGTATCGTACTGCCGTTCTCTCCAGAAGTCCTCCAGCTCTCCCAGCATCTGTAGATCCAGGGCATTATATTTGTCGGGCCTGTTCAGGGTAAGATACCCGATCTTTCCTTCTGTTCTGTACTTAATTGTTTCCATCCGGTTCCTCCATGTTATTTATTAGGTGCGCTCGGGAATTAGTCCTGTCTTTCCTCCACCCATGTGATAATACTTCCTGTATTGCACATGGGTGGAGGAAAGACAGGACTAATTCCCTGATATCGTTATCCTAAGCGCTAAAGAGTGCTTTGTCGTATCCTTCTTTGCCGTCGTACTTTTCGCTCTGCTGTTTGATATACCCGATAAATGCCATCTCATTTACGTCAAGTCCTGTCGATTTTAGACTGGCAACCACATCCTGTGTTGACGGAGGGCATCCCTTTACTTCAACAGCTTCCTTAATATTGGGATTATCTTTGTTGGCTTTTATCATGCATTTTCCTAAAAGAACCGTCTTGTCGTACCCGGGCCGTCCCAGCATTTTTTTCCCGTTCAGGATCTCAACTTTAGGAAGCGGCTGGCCCTTATGCGCCGATATTACCAGGATGTTGCACATGTTGGCTATGGGAGAACAGCCGGAGCAAAGCGTTTCGTCGTATTTGGGCAGAGCCGGACCCGTAACGCCAAGCTTGCCGAATATTCCCGGCCCCGTATTGTCCGCAGTCCAGGTCCAGTCCCACTTAAGAGGAACAATATTTTCTTCAAGTTTTTCTCCTTTGATCTCATAATCATCAAGGGAAAGGGACTTGCCCAGACGTTTGGCATAATGGCCAAAGTGTTCGATGTCTTCGGGATTGTAGCCAATGGTTTTCGCGGCAACCAGGTCGGCCGCTAAAATATCTTTTGAAGCAACGATTATATCTTTGCGATAGGCATTTCCAAAATGAAGCGCGCCCTTTTCCAGGGCATAGATCCCGTCAACAATAGTAAGGGATGGTTTTACAAAATCAGCAATATGCGAGAAACAGTATTCAAGATTCAGCTCGGTATGATGACACAGTTTCTTCGAAGCCAGTTTAAGGCAGCCTTTCAGGTTCTTCATTCCCAGGGAAACCTTGGTCTGTCCATGAGTCTTTAATACCGGAAAATCGATAACAAAATCGCTTTCTATCGCCTCTTTGGCAATATGAAGCTGCTGGTCTTCATGAAAGGTAAAACTAAGAGTTTCGCTTTCATTAAAGTCTACCAGTTTTACTCCATACCGTTTTTCCAGTTCTTTATACCCAAGCCCTTCGTAGGCCTTCATGGTACCAACACCTTTTACCAGCTCAACCGAACCTTCGCCAATAGTAATATTGTCGCAGCCAAACTCTTTAAGACAGATAATGAGATCCTCCACGAGCCGGGTTGTTGTATATACACCAAACGGAGCAATAGGAAACATCTCTTCCCAGCCAACCAGGTTGGGCTTAATCAAGACAGAATTACCCGGTTTTAGCTCACTAAAACCATCACATAGATCAATAGCTTCTTTGAGAGAAGCGGGACTCGAATTGTATTTTACCAGGGATACACTACTTTTCATATCCATAATCTCCTTAATAATCATTATAAAAACAAAAAAAACGGTCTCAGGGGAAAAGTCAAGAGAGATATTAAAAAATGGGCAGAGGCTGTGAAGGCAGTTTAATTTAATTGGTGCGCTCGGGAATTAGTCCTGTCTTTCCTCCACCCAGTCAATAAAACGTCCTGTTTTGTGCCTGGGCGTCGCCGTCCTGGCTCCTGTTCCGGAAAGACAGGACTAATTCCCTGACATTGTTATATATGGCACCCTTCTTCTTCTCATAACCGGGTGTTTGCAAAAAAGAACGGTGTTATTTTTTGTTTTTTATAAATTTTTTTGTATTCATCGGTTGACGATTTGTATATTTTTTATTATATTATTAAAAGAGATAAGACATAACACGGTTATGTTAAATCGGTTCAATAAACAAATTGCCAGTAACAGAGCTTTATTGTTAAATAGAGCCTGTTTATATATATATTATGAAGGCGAGGATAAACTCCTCGCCTTCTTAATGTAAAAATCTTAAAAATCGTACTTTTCCGTGTCTGCTTTTTCTCTCGCTTCGTCGCCTTTTTTCTTCTCATACGCTTTTTTTTCTTTTAACATCTTTGTATCAAGGTATTTGATCTTAAGGGAACAGGGAATCATCTTGCTTGTGCCGCGGCAGTACTCACTTTCCAGAAGTGATACCCGGTATCTTTTATTCTCAACAAGCCAGCGTCCAACAAGGTAGCTTCTTTCTTTTCTATTCTTTTTCTCTTTTTTAATAATATTTTTTGTTTCATAGCGCCTGCCCAGTATCTTTTTTACTTTTTTCGCGCCGTTTATATCGGCTCCCATTTCCACAATCAATTTATAGAGCCTGTCTTTATGATCAAAATAGAGAAAGGCTTTGTGGTTGTATCTCGGTTTTATAATATACCGGTTATACGTCGCGTCATACTCTCTTTTCCCATTATACTTGCTTTTAATAAGACCCTCAACCGTTGCTTTTGTTATGCCAAGTTTAAAGTCCCTGGAGCCCACTTTTGTTTTTGCCTGGAGAGTTGCTCCCAGGAACATAAGACAGAGCAGGAACGATAACGCAACAATGTGTATTGGCCGAATAGTTTTCATAATGTCTCCTTTCCGGGCGCTAATCCCGGACGTACTAAAATATTTTTCGCAAAATTTTGCGTAAAAAGGGCTTTTTAAGTTCTATGGCACCTTCAGGACATATTTCCTGGCAGCAGTAACACCGGATACAGTTTTTAAAGTTATATACCGGAGGCTTTGACCTGTCTTCCGCTTTCCAGTCTATTCCTTTAGGGGCAACAGGACACATCTGTATGCAGAGACCGCACATGGCACATTTTTTGTGCCGGATAAAGGGTTTTGAAACCAGCCGGTTGGAAAGAAAATTCATAGCCCCTTTTGCCTTAAATGCTTTAATAGTATCCCTGTCGACGTTGAAAGCCGTATTCATAAAGTCTTCCAACGGGTCCCCCAACAGTTCAATCTCAGTTTCAAGATATGTTCCTGTCCCGGTTTCATAACCATATTGTATTGTTGGTACATAGTCCGGCTTTACATTTACTAAACGGCAGACTGTTGCGTCAAGAGCGACTGGGTCTTTGGAAAAAAGGAGCACGTTCATGGGGAGCGGTTTCCCTCCCTTGGGGCCGTTTCCTTCCATAGCATAAATACCGTCCATTACATAAAGACGGGGCAGAATGAAGTTGTTTAAATCGACGAGCATTTTGGCAAAATCATTGGCATCGGGAAGCTTCACATGATACTCCCCCTTTTTTATACCGGGAATACAGCCAAACTGGTTCTTTACAGCACCTGTCATTTTTGACAGGGCGTGAGTCTTTAACTTGGGAAGGCTTATTAGACCGTCACTGTCGAGCACTCCCCTGGCAATGGGGAAAATTTTATTCTGGATTCCTTTTTCGTAATATATCTCTTCCGCGTTCTCAAAATCGGCCCATTCTATTGACAATTCTTCCGCGTGATCGGCAAGTCCGGCTTTTCGGGCTGCATTCCGGCCCGAGGCAAAGTTGGCCGGAGAATCTCCATATTTAATTGTGGCACCGGTCGTTAAAAAAAGCTCCGCAACTGCTCTAAATACAGCCGGATGGGTCGTAACACATTTTTCAGGAGGATCAGGTGAAAGGAGATTTGGTTTTAATACAACGGTTTCTCCTTTCCGGGCAAATTGCTCTACTCCGCCAATAAGAGTAATCCCCTGTTCAACAGCCTTTTTTACAGCAGAAAAATCATAGCTGTCACACCTGACAAGGGCTACTTTTGACATAATTACACTCCTTATAGTTTGTATATATATCTTGAATTCGATACAATTTTTTGTCAACAGGAAAACCTTCTTGACTTTTGTTTGTTGCAATTGTATACTATTATAAAGACACTGATACTGTTTCAGGAGATTTAAGAATGAGCATCTCGGAAAATGCTGTTGGCCATAAAGACCAGGAAATATTGATACGGGCGTTTATTATGCATGTCTCAAATAAACTGAAAACCTCCCAGGGAATCATCACCGGAATGATCCGTATGAGTATTGCCGAATCGGTTAAAACCCACGATAAGTCATTAAAAGAGCTAAAAGCCCTGGATGAGACAACGAGAGACGACTTTCTTCTGGATACAATGGGCATCTTTTTTGAAAAGATGAAGCTGGATCTTAAAAAACGGCGTATGCTAAAATACGACCTTTTACAGATATATGAACGCTGGAAAGCTACCCGGCGGCTTGAGCACTCCGAAGACGATACTCCTTCCCCTGCAAGTATCAGCCCAAACGCCTACCCGGAAGAGACCGCGCCCGATCCAGGTTCTGCCGAAGCATCACTTATGAGTGAACTCGACACCCTTGATCTCGACGGTCTGGGTTCCGAAGAGAGCCCGGAGAATAGTGACGAACTGGACGAAAGCGATCTGGAAAAATTCATGAGCAATGTTGATGACCTTGATGAATTTGACCTGTAGCCCTGCTTTACTGAATACCCAGTATCTCTATTTCCACGGAACCGCTTCTGCCCTTGTCATCAACACAAATGAGCGTATGTTTTCCCACTCTGGGTTCCAGGTAATAGGACTCATCCGTCTTTCCCTGCATCCTGGCGATCTGCATTGATATGGTTGATGCCCCGGAAACAACTTTTCCCGATCGCGTGTTTTGCATAAAGGCCCGTACTATGAGACCGGGTTTAATCCCGGGTGGTAATAATACCACTGGTCTTCATACGTGTCGGAATATCCTCCCTCAATCTTTGCCAGGGGCAGGGGAAATATTATATCAAATATCTTAAAAAGAAGAATAAGGGTGATAACAACATACACAGGGCGGCGAGGGACCCGGTTTACTCCGGTCCTTACGCGGGTCAGGAATTGTATGAGTATAATAATAAGCGGATGATCCATTTCGATATTCTTATTGCAGAGACTGCTGGTGTCAAATTTTTTTTAGATTATAGTTTACATTTGACCCCGGATATGTTACGATCGGGGAATCAATGGATATAATGGATAATTTTATTAATATGCTGCTATTAAAAAAATTACGGGATATCTTAAGAATATTTCTTGATCTCAGGTGTTTTTTCGTGCCCTCATATTCCAGGGCAATCCCTAACCTGGTACGGCTTAAAGAGTGCGTTTCTCTTGAACGCTATGGCATTAGAATGAAGTTCAACAATATTCCCCGCGGCTTATGCCGGGTGCCCTACACTATTCCTTTTGGAGAATTTCTTCACGAGCTTTCACTGGGAGAAGTAGACATTGAAGCGGTCAATTCATACGTGCTGGGCGATTACCGGAAAAATCCCGAGTCCCTTCCCGAATTAAAAGGAGTTGCCAATATTCTCGATCCCACGAGTAAATTTAAAGACACCTGGTTTGGGACGTATATTATCTTTGATGACCCTGCCGGAAAAGGAAGGAAATTTATGCTCATAGATCCGGCCGGATCACCCGGTGACCCGGCCAATTTTAATACCGGGTCCATGGTAAAAATCTCCGATCTCGACCAAAAGCTTATTACCTGGTCGAGCCATGAAAACCATAGCGGTTATATAGAAGAGACCCATAACAAGGAGTTTTATTACCGGCAGCGGGAAAAGCTCAGAGTGGAAACCGTTCCCGGGCCCGGTGGAGACTCCTGGCTCCGTATTGCCGGATCATTCGACACCACTTCAATAATTCCCGATCTTGAAAAAACCAATATGCGTCTTTTCTCATCATCCAGGGGAATTTGCGGCCTGCCAAATGATGCGGTCTTTGAACTGGTGGAGCCCTGGAATAAGATCATTATACATGGTGAAGCGGCAGCAAAATATTTTGAGCGGGACAACATCAAATTTTGGGCTCTCTGCTATTATTGCGCGTCCGAATATGATCTTAAGAACGGGAAACACGTTAATAACTGGGAAGAGACCAATGTGAAAAGCCTGTTGCGGAATATGTTTAATTCCATGACAATTGAGATAACAGAACGGTTTACATTTATTTGAACGAAGTACTAATATAGAGGAATTTTTTTATGAACCAGGTTAAGGAATTAATACTGATATTTTTTATCATAATTTTCTACTATAGTAACCGGCATAATACCGTTTTATATCGTAGATAGTGGATGATCCATTTCGATATTTTTGCTAAATTTCCTTTTTTTCCTTTTTTTTTGCAGTATAGTATACGTATAGCAAGCTCAAAAAATTAAATTAAATTAAACAAGAGAGGTGCTCTAATGAAAAAAAACTATTGTATCAATATGGGGATGATATTTCTCATGCTGGGCCTGGTTTTCTTATCCGGCTTGGATCTAAATGCTAATGGTAAAGTAAAGATGTCTAAATTGCAGGTTCTACACAAACAGATAAAGGCTGATGTCTGCATCATCTACCAGGTTGGAGACGGTCGTGAAGCAGAATTTGACTATCTCACGGATATCATCTGGCGCTATAAGGAGGAGGACATTCTCCACCGTTCTTTCAGCCAATGGACCAAAAAAAAGTTTAATAGAATGGAGCATTATGCAATACGTAATAAAGTAAAATCCTTTACCATTGGGGCTACCTTAGTAGTTGTTGGTATTCTCACCGAGGGAGCGGGTTTGGTGGTGGTAGTGCCTGCAATGGTAGTTGGAAAAGCCGGCAAGGTAGCCTGGAACAAGAAGAGCAAAAATAAGAAGAAGGCTAATGCTGAAGAAGAGATGGTGGACTTGTTCAGCAACCACTCTGTTCAGCCGGGTATGATAAAAGAAGGAATCACTAATCATGCGAATGATTACGAGACGTATCATCAAACTCTCACCTCCTTTGGCCTGGCAATAAACATAAATATAATGGAAGAGATGAATTATATAACAAGGATTGCTAGTGAGATCGATCTAATTCATAACGGTCATATAAACTTTAAGGGGATAGTAAAGGATATGAACGATAAGAAGCCCGCTAAATTAACAAACGATACAGTGTATAAAGCCATCAAATTGGGGGCCGCTTTCGAAAAAAAAATAATAGATTTTGAGTGTCACCTGGATATTGTAACTGATATCCAGAAAAGTATGGACGAACTGGTGGGCGTCATGAGTTATATAGAGGGACACCGTATAAAGCATGTGGAAGAGAACAATAATGATGCAAGGGTAAAAATGTTTGACAAAGCCGTAAAAGAGTCAAAAAAGGGTCTTGAAACGGTGAAAGGTTACGGTCTAATGGCGAAAATGAAGAAATTCGGTAAGGCCTGGGGTTCTGCTGTGGGGCTCAAGGCCCTTGGGACTTTTTTTGTCTCCTCCTTAAACATTGATACGGTTTTAGCTGCACAGCCCACAAGCATGGGTATTTCAGCTGCCGGCGGCGTTCTTAACATGTTCATGGTTCCAGTGGAATATAAATGGTACGATAGTAAATTTAATACCTGGAAAGGAGCAGAACAACAGTATAAGAAGACACATGACTCTCGTACTGCCCTGGGGAGAGTACTCAAAAAGAATCTCCTGGGCTGCCAAAAACTGATGAATTCCATAAGAGACAACTACAACAAGCTGGGGGAATTCGTCAATACGAAGGATGCATTTGACGCTACGGGCGAAATCAATGAGTCTTTTCAAGACTTATACGCGGAGATTTATGTCTCTATAATCCTCTATAGAGCTCTCAGCGAGATTAATAACGATCTACTGAAAGGATTAAAACTCTACGCAAGGGATGAGCGTTATGTGTTAGATAGATTTACCCAAACAGCAGCAAAATCTTATGATAAGTATTGTGAATTGAACGATATAGGCGAATAAGCAGCGTGATTGCCCAGGGGGCTGTGGAGCCCCCTGGCTCCACTTTTTCAACAATGACTCACTCGTTCTACAGTTTTAATATACCACCAAATTTGAAACTTCTTCTTATTACGGTAGTGAGCTTATTATTATGATAAGTATTATCAAAATTGGCAAACAGGTCATACTGTTCGCTAATTGGGATCTCTATTCCAACTCCAAGAAGTCCAAAAAAACCATTATTGCTGCCGTAAGTGACAATGGGAAAATCCTTTGTAAAATAAGCATACCCCAGTGCGGCATAACAGTTAACAACCCACACCAGTTTTAGTTCAGCTCCCGCTCCAATAGTAATAAGACTGTTTTCCTTACTGTATATATAAGAAGCCAGGCCAAGAGGCCCCATTCCAAACATGGGCTTCGACTGCCACCGGGTAAATTTTCCAATTTCAAATAAATAAGCGTATTGCAGTCCTACTCCCATTCCATTTGTTTCTGCGGAGTATACTTTTTTATAATCAGTAACTGTATTTGGTTCTGCAATTCCCTGGTCATTGATTATCGAGTAGGTTTGCCCCTCATCAATAAATACCCCATATTCAATACCCAGGTCGTAAGCTATTCGTATTTCATGGTATCCGCCGCCCCGAAACTTGAATGAAGAATCTTTCGTATCCAGCTTATTTTCCCATTTATCGTCATAAATGGTAGGTTTTGGGATTTGTTGTGAATAAAGCGGAAAAGAAAAGCTTGCTATTATTATCGCAATTAGTAAAAAATTTATACATTTCATGGTTCTCTCCTTGAAAAATATGGCTTTTTATTATAAAATTCATTTCAAAGCAACAATTATTTTTTTTATTGTACGGGTCACTAAAAAGGAGTTAATACGATATGACAGGTACCGGAAAGAGTCAAATTACTATTGATGACATTGTAATAAAAAAGATTGGTAGAGAATACAACTCTGAGATGCTCGATCTTATTAAAAATTCCCCAATGGCTGCCAAAGATATTGACCTGGTTGTAGACCGCCGGCCTGATTGTTTTCTAATGCCGGAACTTAACTTTGATGAAGTAAAATATGGCGGTTTTTTTTACCGGGACAGGCTTGAGGGCTTTGTGATGTTTGGGTTTAAAACAGTATATGTTAATGGAAAGCCTGAAGTTGTTTTTTGTTACAGCGATTTACACTTTAGCAAGAAAATACAAGGATATGGATTATACCCCTTACTCCATTATAAATTTTATGATTTTTATTATGATGAAGTTGTAAAGAGAACGAATTTCGGGTATAGTGCCATATTGCAGGGGAATGTAAAGGTTGAAAAAATGATTGGCGAAATACGGAAGGAATCTCCATATGTTCCATACAGTAAACGCGTTGCGGAAATGACTACGAAAAGCATGTTAATAACTTTTGCAAAAAAAGAATCAACAAAATATTCCATTCGGATAGCAGAAAAAAAAGATATTCCGGGTATTGTTGCTCTACTGGATGAGGAATTTAAAAACAGGCTTTTGGGCCCTGTTATTACAAAAGAAAAATTTTTAAAGAACCTGGAGGACAGACCTGGTTTTGGGATTGAAAATTATTATATCGCTGAATATGAAGATACTATTGTTGGCGTCTGCTCTGCCTGGGATTCCAGCTCTGTTAAACAAACCGTTCCAACAAGGCATAATTTTAAAATGAAATTGATTGCCTCTGCCTATTCAATAGCAGGGAAACTTTTTAAGTTCCCCGCACTCCCCAAAATTGGAGTACCGTTTAAAGAGGTGTATATTGCCGAATATGCCATACGGAACCGTGATCCGGAAATCATGAAGGCATTATTAACCAGGGTATATACTGTTTATAAAGAAAAAAAATATAATTCCGTTCTTTTTATGAGCAGCAGTGATGACCCGCTTCTGAAGGCTGCTGATGATTTTTTTGGTGTTACAATAAAAGCCGGTCTGAATTTATATTATATGACCAGGGAACGATTCGACCGGGATGATATTGCCGTCAATTTGCCATACCTGGATATCGCACTGCTGTAATTATTCATCTCCCAGGATGATCCTGAGTTTTTTAAGAGTCCCCAGCAGCATCTCCTTTTCTTCTTTTTCAAAGTCCTTCCAGATTTTCTTAAAGTGGCTGCTCATTATTGGTTTCATTTCATCCTGCATGGATAAACTTTTTTGCGTTGAATGAATAAACGTGACCCGGGCGTCATCAGTTCCGGGCAGTTTTTCTATCCACCCATCACGCTCAAGCCGCTGGATTATCCGAGAAACCGTATGCTTGTCTTTTAAGGTCATCTCCACGATATCTTTCTGGGAGACCGGTTCTCCCGTAGACCACAGGGTCATCATAATCTGCCATTGCTCCGGGGTCATTTTATATGCTGCCAGGGCACGGGTAAGCTCTCTTCTAAAAAGGAGCCCTACCCTGTTTATGTTAAAACCAAGCTTGTCCTGTAATTCTGATGGGATCATTTTATTTATAGATATAATGGAAAGGGAAAAGTCAAGTGTTTTTGTTGTTTATGCAACTTTTTTATTGCCGGGATTCAAGTCGATTGGTAAATTTATCCGCAATATTCATGAATAATCCTTGACTCGCATTTTTTCGTTTTTTTCGTTTTTTTTGTAGTATAGTATAGTATAGTATAGTATAGTATAGTATAGCAAGCTTAAAATCTAATAAAATTAAACAAGAGAGGTGATCTTAATGAAAAAAAACTATTGTATTAATATGGGGATGGTATTTCTCATGCTGAGCCTGGTTTTCTTATCCGGTCTGGATATAAATGCTAATGGTAAGCAAAAGAAGAGTAAATTGGAGGTTCAGCACGAACAGATAAAGGCTGATGTCTGCGTTATCTACCAGGTTGGTTCGCTATATAAAGCACCACAGTTAAAAGGAGACCGTCGTACAGCAGAATTTGACTATCTCACGGATATTATCTGGCGCTATAAGGCGGAGGACCTTCGCAACCGTTCTTTCAGCCAATGGATCGACAAAAAGTTTAATAGAATGGAGCATTATACAAAACGTAATAAAGTAAAATCTTTTACCGTTGGGGCCACCCTGGTTATTGTTGGTGTTCTTACCGAGGGAGTGGGTTTGGTAGTGGTGGTGCCCACAATGCTAATTGTAAAAGGCGTCAAGGTAGGCTGGAACAAGAAGAGCAAAGATAGTAAGGTGGCTAAAGCTGAAGACGAGGTTCTGGAAAAGTTCAGCGGCCACCATGTTAATCCGGGCTCGATAGCAAAAGCAATCAAGAAATATGCGGAGGATAATCAAAAATCGTATCATCAAGCTCTCACCTCCTTTTGCCTGGCAATGAACATTAATATATTGGAAGAGGAGAGTTACATAACAAGGGTTGCTAGTGAGATCGATCAAATTAATAAAGGTCATTTTAACTTCTTAGATATCGCAAAGTCTATGAAAAAGACGGAGCCCGCTAAATTAACAAAGGATACAATCTATAAGTCCATCAAACTTGGGGCCGCTTTCGAAAAAAACTTAATAGATTTTGAGTGTCACCTGGACATTATGACTGATATCCAGAAAGGTATGGACGAACTGGTGGGCATAATGAGTTATCTGGAAGGAGAGCGTATAGCGCATGTGAAAGCTGATGCTGATAAGATAAAAAAGTTTAACAAAACTGTTAAATTCTTAAAAAATGGTCTTGAAAAGGTGAAAAATTTTGGTCTAATGGCGAAATTGAAGAAAGCCGGTAAAAACTGGGCTGCTGCAGTGGCGCTCAAGGGTATTGGAACTTATTTTCTCAGCTTAAGCGTTGATGCGGTTGCCACTGCACAGCCCACAAGCATGGGGCTTTCAGCTGCCGGCGGCCTTCTTAATATGTTTATGGTTCCAGTGGAATATGAATGGTACGATCATAAATTTAAGAAGTGGGAAAGCGCAAAAAGCCAGCATAAAGAGACTCATGACTCTCGTACTGCCCTGGCGAAAGTACTCAAAAAAAATATCCAGGGCTGCCAGAAGTTGATGAATTCCATAAGAGACAACTACACAAAGCTGGGGGAATTCGTTGATGGGAAGGATCCAATGCCTGGTAACGATGAGAAGAAAATCGATGAGTCTTTTAAAGACATATACGCGGACCTTTATGCCGCTATAATCTGCTATAGAGCTCTCAGCAAGATTAATAACGATCTACTGGAAGGATTAAAACTCCACGCAAAGAATGAGCGTTTGGCGTTAGAAAAGCTTACCGAAGCAGCAGCAAAATCTTATGGTGCGTATTGTGAGTTGAACGATATAGGCGAATAAGCAGCGTGATTACCCAGGGGGCTGTGGAGCCCCCTGGCTCCACTTATCAACAATGACTCCGTTCTACAGTTTTAATATAACGCCAAATTTAAAACTTCTTCTTATTACAGTAGTGAGCTCATTCTTATGATAGGTATTATCGAAATTGGCAAACAGGTCATACTGTTCGCTAATTGGGATCTCTATTCCAACGCCAAGAAGTCCAAAAAAACCATTATTGCTGCCGTAAGTGACAATGGGAAAATCCTTTGTAAAATAAGCATACCCCAATGCGGCATAACAGTTAACAACCCATACCAGTTTTAGTTCAGCTCCCGCTCCAATAGTAATAAGACTGTTTTCCTTACTGTATATATAAGAAGCCAGACCAAGAGGCCCCATTCCAAACATGGGTTTCGACTGCCACCGGGTAAATTTTCCAATTTCAAATAAATAAGCGTATTGCAGTCCTGCTCCCATTCCATTCGTTTCTGCGGAATATACTTTTTTATAATCAGTAACTGTATTTGGTTCCGCAATTCCCTGGTCATTGATTATCGAGTAGGTTTGTCCCTCATCAACAAATACGCCGTATTCAATACCCAGGTCGAAAGCTATTCGTATTTCATGGTATCCGCCGCCTCGAAACTTGAATGAAGAATCTTTCGTATCCAGCTTATTTTCCCATTTATCGTCATAAATGGTCGGTTTTGGGATTTGTTGAGAGTAGAGCGGAAAAAAAACGCCTGTAATTAATAATACCGTCAGGAATAATTTCATGGATTTCATGGTTCTCTCCTTAATTTCCAACCTCTCGATAAGATTATCAAAAATCATCGATAATGCCGCTTTACACAACAAAAATTTACCGGAAATATGACTTTTTTTATAAAACTCTTTTCAAATTCGTATTGTTCTTTTTTATTGACTAAGTGCAAAATGAGGAAAATTTATACCAGGTAGAGACCGGAATATGACAAATAATTTTATCAATAAATTTATCTATGAAACAAATTATAATGATATGGAAGTTAAATTTCACTGGAGTGTTTTGCTCACAATGCTGGCTGCAGTCTATTACAATTCCCATTCAATTTTCACTGCGCTTATATCGTGCGCCGGAGCAATTTTGATAATATTGCTCCATGAATTTGGCCATTATTACATGGCAAGGCGATATCGTTGTGAAGTCTATGAAATTGTTGTGCATTACCTGGGAGGATATTGCGTCCATGAGGAACCGTATACTCAATATGAAGATTCAATGATCGCCTTTGGAGGCGTTTTCGCGCAGCTTTTATTAGTAGTCGGTTCCCTGGTTATTCTTGGATTCCTGTCATTGATGAATATACCACTTAACCTGGTCTTATATTCATTATTGATAAATATTTTTATTATGCATAACCTGTTTATTATTGCCTTCAACCTGCTGCCGATCCCGGGTTTCGACGGTCATTCTGCCTGGCATATTTTTAGATATGTGGATATTAAATTGCCGGGAATAGACAGGTTAAAAAAATACGTGAGAGATAATAAATCAAAAACGGAACCCACCCTTTCCCGGGAAGAAGTAAAAAACTACGCGGATAAATTTATTAAGGATGCAATAACCGAGGCAAAAAAAAATAAATAGAGCATAAATCGCGGGTCACTTCTCACTGTTCATCTCCAAGAACAGTCCTGAGTTTTTTAAGAGTCCCCAACAGCATCTCTTTTTCTTCTTTGTCAAAGTCCTTCCAGATTTTCTTAAAGTGGCTGCTCATTAGTGGTTTCATTTCATCCTGCATGGATAAGCCTTTTTGCGATGAATGAATAAACGTGACCCGGGCGTCATCAGTACCGGGCAGTTTTTCTATCCACCCATCCCGCTCAAGCCGCTGGATTATTCGCGAAACCGTATGCTTGTCTTTTAAGGTCATCTTCACGATATCTTTCTGGCAGACCGGTTCTCCCGTAGACCACAGGGTCATCATAATCTGCCATTGCTCCGGGGTCATTTTATACGCTGCCAGGGCACGGGTAAGCTCTCTTCTAAAAAGGAGCCCTACCCGGTTTATGTTAAAACCAAGCTTGTCCTGTAATTCTGATGGGATCATTGTATTTATTGATATTATGGAAGGGAAAAAGTCAAGTGTTTTTTGTTGTTCGTGCAACTTTTTTTATTATATGAAAAGAACTTGTTTTTTTTATTGTATTTATTAAGTTTGTTCATGTAAAATAATATATAAAACTAAACGGAAACCCTTGTGAAAATAACAAAATTAGATATTAATAACTTTAGGGGATTTAAAAAACTCTCTATTAAGTTTCCTACTTCAAATTCAACGGTATTGGTTGGTGTAAACGGCGCGGGTAAAACCGCTATTTTAGATTGTATCGCAATGTTTTTATCTCAATTTATAGCCAGACTGGTTGATAAGAAGACCGGAACCGAATTTGTAATAACAGATGATGATATAAATATTACTTCTGAAGAAACAATGAACACAATTTCAATCTCAATGGGTAATAAATTATTGGATTGGACTATTGGAAAAAGTTATTCAAAAAAATATAAGGATATCTGGCTAGATGCTTCTCTTGAATCCTCAATTTTTCCTGTTCTGGTTTATTATCAAACTAACAGAATTATTCAAGAGATTACTCCGAAACAGCGTCAGGCAAAATATTCACATGAACAATTTAGTGTCTATGATAATGCTTTTAAAAAAGGGATATCTAATTTTACTGATTTTCTTAACTGGTTCAGGTATGAGGAAGATAAAGAGAACGAGATTCGTCTAAGGGAAAATCAGGAATATAGAAGTAAGGTATTGGAAACTGTCAGGCAAGCAATGGAATTGTCCCTGAATCGATTTTCACCAAGTGATTTTTCCGATTTGCGGGTTGTCAGAACCGGTGATGATAGTTCTTTTGTTATTAATAAAGATAAAGAAAATCTGAAAATTGAACAGTTGTCCGATGGTGAAAAAATGATATTAATGGTGGTCTGTGATTTAGCCCGCCGTCTTGCTATTGCGAATCCCGGACTGGAAAACTCATTACAAGGAAAAGGGATTGTATTGATTGATGAAATTGATTTACATCTGCATCCGCAATGGCAGCGAGAAGTCATACCGGCTTTCACGAAAACGTTCCCGAATTGTCAATTCATCGTAACAACTCATTCCCCGCAAGTTTTAAGCAATGTTGAAAAAGAGAACATAATAATGTTAGATAATTGGAAAATTGTAGAAAATACCCCCCATACATTGGGACGGGACAGTAATTCGATCTTATTTGAATTGATGAATGTTGAGGATCGTCCCAAAAAATCAAAAGAGCAGTTGCGAAAATTGTACGATTTGATTGAAAATGGGAAACTTGAAGAGGCGCAACAGCTATTGCGAGAGCTAACAGAACAGTTTGGAGACAATGACAGTGAAATTGTTAGCGCAAATTTACATATTGATTTAGCTCAAAACCAGTAATGAAACTTATATTAAAAAAGACAGAACCACACAGTTTACGTGAATATCGTTCAACTCCCGGTGCGAACTATGAAGATTACAGGGATAAAGATGATTTACGGCAATCTCTTTTAGACGAACAGGGAGATATTTGTTGCTATTGCATGCAGCGAATAAAAAACGATTCCATGAAAATAGAACACTGGAAATCACAAAGCGGGTTCTCTGAATATCAATTACAGTATAATAACATGCTGGGGGCCTGTCAAGGAAATGAAGGTAATCCAGGAAATCTTCAACATTGCGATACTCGTAAGGGAGATACGGATATTACAATTAACCCGCTTGATAAAAATTGTGAAAATTGTGAAAATTTAGTCAAATATCGAAAAAATGGAGAGATTTATTCTGATGATGAGGAAATTTGTAATGATTTAGATATAACCTTAAACCTGAATAATCAGACTCTTGTGCAAAACAGGAAAAAGACTCTTGATATAGCATTGGATCATATGAAAAAAAAATATCCCAGTGGAACATGGACTAAAGAAATTTTGAAGAAAGAAATAGCTTTATGGAATGATTTATCGGAAAAATATAGACCATATTGCCGTATTGTTTTATATGATTTAGAAAAAAGATTATCCAGAGCAGTGTAACCATGCGAATAGACAGAATGCTTGCAATAACAGTCCTCCTCCTTAACCGGGAGCGGGTAAGTGCCAGGGAACTGGCAGATAAATTTGAGATTTCAATACGGACCGTTTACCGGGATATTGACGCCATCAATATGGCCGGAATTCCCATTATTTCGTACCCCGGAAATAATGGCGGTTTTGGCATAATGGAGAATTATAAACTCGATCACCAGTTACTAACCCTCAAGGATATGCAAACAATGCTCTCGGCCTTAAAAGGGATCAACACCACCCTGGAAGACCGGGAACTGGATACGGCCATAGATAAAATAAAAAACCTGGTTCCCAGAGACAAGACAGAGCAGCTGGAGCTCTATCTCGAACAGGTGGTGATAGATATTCTGCCCTGGGGATACGGGAAGAAACAGAAAAATAAACTCAAAACAATACACAAGTCCTTGTTCGGCAATACACTGCTTGAATTAAACTACCGGAATACAAAAGGAGAAGAAAGTACCAGAACAGTAGAGCCAATGACACTGCTTTTTAAGGGCTATGGCTGGTACCTCTTTGCCTATTGTCTGCTAAAAAACGATTACCGTTTATTTCGGCTAAGCCGTATTGGCGAGCTCCAGGCCCTTGAGGAACCATTCACCCGCCGGAACGGTTCCTACCAGAACATGGTACAAAATAAGTCCGATATGCCCCCTGAATATATAGCACACCTCGTATTAAAATTCTCCCCCCGGGCCAGGGTTCGCGTAGAAGATATGTTTGAAGATATAAAAATTTTAATAGAGGACGACGGCTCACTCATTGTGCGCATAGACTTTCCCGAGGACAGCTGGGTCTATTCCACAATATTGAGCTATGGAGAAGATGTGGAAGTATTGGAACCACCCCACATCCGGGGAATAATCGAAAAAAAAGCAAAAAAAATTCTGGCACTATATAACCCTGACATACTGCTGTCACAGGAATAGAGTATCTTTAAAGTATAGTTGATATTCCCCTCCGGGGGGATATATTTTAAGGAGGAATACAAATGAGTAACTCATGTCATTCTTGTGGAATGCCCTTAATGGGCGAACAGGCAAACGGAAATTATTGTCAATATTGTTCCGATGAAAAGGGAAACCTGCTCCCCCGGGAACAGGTGCGGCAGGGAATCGCAGAGTGGCTTTCGGGCTGGGCACCAGGCAACTCTTCTGCTGATTTCTCAAAACGAGCCGATCACTATATGAAGGCAATGCCTGCCTGGGCAGAATAATCCCCCTTTGGGTGTACGGGCACGGCGTGCCGTGCCCGTTTTTTCTTGACTTTAAGTAAATAATCGCATATAAAGAATATTAAGGAGAAATATAATGGCATATTACATTGATCTGGCAAAGATAACTATTGATGAGTACAAAGAAATTTTAGCATCTGCTGATTTAATTCCAAGCTGGATGATTTTAAAAGAAAATATCAATAAAAACCTCGATATAATAAAAAAACAGGATATTAAAAATCTTGATGAATTGCAGAAAAAAATAAAGGATAAAACCAGGGTTCAGGAATTTGCCGGACAAAGCGGGCTGCCTGAAGAATATCTATCCGTACTCAGAAGAGTGATAAATGGGTATCAGCCAAAACCGAATAGAATACAGGATTTTCCCTGTATTGCGGAAGATGTTGTAAAAAAACTTGAAAAATCAGGATTTAAGAAAACAATACAGGTATACGATGAAATTCTAACAACGAAAAAAAGGAAAGAGCTCTCAAAAAAAACCGGGGTTGAAGAGGACGAAATCATGAAACTCGCGAAGTTAACTGATCTATCCAGGATACGATGGGTCAATCATACATTCGCGTATGTCTTATTGGAAGCCGGTTATGATACGGCAAAGAAAGTCGCCAATGCCGATTACAAAAAAATGTATGTGAAAATAAAACAACTGAATAAAGAAAAAGAATTGTTCAAAGGCAATATTGGGGAACATGACATGAAATTATGCGTGGAAGCCGCCCGTGTATTGGATTTTGATATCAAATATTAATACAGTGGAGGTTCCGGAGGATGAAAAAATCGTCATTAAAGGAGAAATTTGAATACCGGTTCGACAATTTTATGGCAGCCGGTTCCAGGTCAATTTTTTTAACCCTGGTACTTCTTTTTTTCGCCGCCTTTATTTTTACCGGGATCTTAAGAATGGTAATCCATTTTATTTTTCTTACCCCCAAAAAAGGAGACTCCGTTTTTACGGATGTATGGCTTAGTTTTCTGCAAATAACCGATCCCGGGGCAGTGGGTGCCGATGACGGGAGTCATATCCTCTTGAAACTGGTAGCCATTGTTACCATTTTCCTGGGGCTGATCTTTTTTTCAACGGTCATTGCGTTTATTACCACCCAGCTTGAAAAAAAAATTGAATTGCTCAAAAAAGGAAAAAGCATGGTACTGGAAAAGGATCATGTTCTAATTCTCGGATGGGGAGAGATGGTGGTCGATATCATTCGTGAATTGATCGAAGCGAATGTTTCCGGGAAAAAGAAAGCGGTTGTTGTTCTATCGGAAACTCCGAAACAAATCATGGATGATTATTTGTATGAACACATCCCGCACCGGAAAACAACAAAGATTATTACTCGAAGCGGAAAAAGCAGTTCCATGGAAGAGTTAAACCGGGTATCGGTAACGGAAAGCAAATCCGTTATTATTCTTCCCCTGTGCAATGAAGCAGCCACGGAAGAAGAAAAAATGACTTCCGATGCGAAAGTATTAAAATCCATCCTGGCGGTGGTGGCCGCATCCAGGGAAGACCCTTCCCGGGCGAATATTATCGCCGAAATATACGACAAAACCAAACGCCATGTTATGACAAACCTTGATCCCGAATTTATTACCATGGTAGATACGGAAACAATTATCGCGCAAATCATTGTGCAAACATCGCGTACAACGGGTCTTGCTTTTGTGTATAATGATATAATCGGCTTTGAAGGATCGGAGATCTATTATTATAACGCGCCCTGGAATGGACGCAGGTTCGGAGAACTGCCGTTTCATTTTCCCGATGGAATTCCAATAGGGATTCGTTCCGTAGAGAAGACTCTCTCGCTGAATCCTTCTCCTGAATATACCCTGAAAGAAGATGATGAAATTGTTATCATTGCCGAAGATGATTCAAAAATATCGTACAAAGAAAAAACGCTCTATTCCCCTATGGAACTGCCTTTTTCCCAAAAGCGGCTTAAAAAGACTATTGAAAAAGAATTGATTATTGGATGGAATTCAAAAACCAGGAAGATCATTGAAGAATATACCGATTATATTTTACCGGGATCGGTTATTGATATAGTGCTGCCTCCCAAAGAGAAGGAAGGCGCCGGTATAGTAAAAAGGCTTCAAAAAAAATATCCAAAGATTAAAATGAAAATCATACAATGCAATCCACTTATGATTAAAGATCTTGAAAAGGCACGGCTCGAAAAATACGACAATGTGATATTATTAACCCAGGCCGATGATGATACCGAAAAAATTGATTCAACCACCATAACCACCCTGCTGCTCATCAAAGAAATATTCTCGGTTTATGAAAAGAAAACCGGCACCGTGGTAACTACACAGCTCATCACCGAAGTGATGAATTCGGAAAACCTGGAATTGGTGGTAAAAACCGGGGTCAATGATTCTATTATTACCTATAAAATGGTTTCAAAAATACTGGCGCAGCTGGCGGAAAACCCGAATATTCTCATGGTCTATAACGATCTTTTTTCTGAAGCAGGATCGGAGATTTATTTGAAATCACCGGATTTATATATTAAAGAGCTGCCGGAAACAATGACTGTTGCCGACATAATTGCCCTGGTCCAAAAACGGGGAGAATTGTTCATCGGCTATCGATTTAAAGAACAGGAATTCAGTGTGCCCCATAATTTTGGAGTATCGGTTAATCCACCCAAGGATATGATAATTCATCCTGTCCCGGAAGACCGGCTCATTGTTCTGGCCGAAGATGAGCGCTAGTTCCCCACTGCGAGAGTATGCTTTATTAAAAATAAACGAGGAATGTTATGGAAATAAATGATATTGAAAAAAAGATGACAGTATGGAAAAGAATGACGCTTGCGCTTTTGTTTATTAATTGTTTTCTCATTGCCGGGGGTGTGTATCTTTTTATTAGTATGCCCAAAAGTTCATTGGATAAAATTGAGATCAAAAAAGGCACGTCTTCCATGATACTTAATGAAACTTCTCTAACTTTTACTAAGGATGGAAAATCAAGAATATCTATTCTTGCCGGTGATGAAGCCAGGATTCAGCTGCATAAAGACGATAAAAAATTCATGCTTTTTTTAGTCAGTGACAGCGTTAGCGGTTTTAATATACATTATAACGGCAATAGTACAAATATGGGAATTTTTCAAACCAGGCCCATGCTAGAAATTTTTGACGGCAAGCAGCTTACCCGGCTTCCGCAGAATAATGCGCCTCAAACTGTTGAAGAATTAAAAAAAGCGTCAACGAAATAACGGAGAATATGATGGAACTTGAAGGTTTTCCACTGATTATTGCCATAGCGTCCCCTATTGCGGCGCTCTATTGCCTGTATAAAGGGTTTGATAAAAAAAACAAATTCTCTCTATTGAATAATACCCCCACGACTGCTGTTGAGAATCTTTCCTCAGGATTTTTCGAATCAAAAGGTACTCTTCAGCCTCTTGATGACCGGAAACTGGAAAGTCCCTTAAGTAATGCCCAATGCCTGTATTACCGTTTTCTTGCTGAAGAAAAGATTGAATCCGGCAAGAGTTCCAGGTGGGTCAGTATTATTGAAGATGAACAATGGCTTCCCCTTGCTCTTGATGATGGTACCGGGAAGGTTGAGCTCGATTTGCAGCGGCCCGAATTTCACCTGAAAATCGATCACCGGACTACTTCCGGCACCTTTAATGAGCCTTCGGATAAACTAAAAGATCTCATGAAGTCGAAGTATAATACCGATACCGAAGGATGGTTCTTTAATAAAGAGCTCAGGTACGAAGAAAAAATCCTCAGAGAAGGAGACCCGGTATACGCTATTGGCGATGTTGTTACCGGGGAACTGACTCCCTGCTATTTTACCCGGAGAAAAAACAGGTACATTATTTCTAACAAAAGTGAAGAGTCCCTGCTTGAAGACTTTCAATCCTCTGCCGGCTGGTATTTTCTTACTGCTGCATTTTTTATAGCTGCTTGCGCTTTTGTTTTGTTTAATTTTAGTTAAGCAGTTTGATTAGAGTCTCTACAAACAATGTGACATCTTTTTCCTGATGCAGAGCTGTTGCACTGAGCCGTAAAATGGCTTTCCCCCTGGGAACCGTGGGATATCGAGCCGGCAGTAAATAGATACCTTTCCGGAGCAGCGCCTCACTTATTGCGAGAGCCTTTTTCTCATCACCCATGGGAATGGAAATAATATGGGCGTCTCCCGAGACTTCGACCCCCTCTCCAATAAGTCTTTCTTTTATATTAGTGCATAGATCCCGGAGATGGTTTCTTTCCGTATCAAGGCCCGGCAGCATTTCCAGGATATCCAGGGCTGTTGCGGCGTGCGCCTCAGGCAGGGTGGTTGAATAGATCAGGGGAGAAGAAAAGTTTATAAAATATTCTTTTAGTGTTGCCGGAAGCAGCAGAAAGGCTCCAAAAAATCCCAGGGCCTTTCCCATTGTTCCTACAGCTATATCTGCCGTGTTTCCGGCAATCCCTCTGCCTCCTTTTCCAAGGGCTCCAAAAGAATGAGCTTCATCTACAATAGTCAAAAGGCTGTGATCCCGCTTCAGGGATTCCAGCCCGGAAATATCCAGCAGGTCGCCATCCATGCTAAAAAGAGATTCTGTTATTACGGGAGCAGCGTTTATCCCGGGGGCTGCTTTTTCCAGCCTTTTGCGCAAGTGGCTCATTGAGTTATGTTTAAACCCGTGAACGCTTGCTCCCGAGAGGACCATTCCTGTTACGGTGCTTGCGTGTATATGCTTGTCAAAAAAAATAGTATCTTCCGCGTTAAAGAGGGTTGAAACCAGCGCGACATTTGCCTGGTACCCTGAAGGGAAGAATAGCGCGTCTTCATACCCAAAGTATCGGGCATATTCCTGCTCTGCCCTGTTTATTAATGAAAAGTTTCCCGAAACCAGGCGGGACGATGAAGACGAGGTTCCGTATTTTTTAAAATTGCGTGCCGCTTTTTTTCCGAGCTTCCGGGACGAGGCCAGTCCCAGGTAATCATTTGAAGCAAAATTAAGCTGCCTGCTTTTGTTGATATATATATATCGCCCTGATCGCTCCTCTATTACTGCCGGAGCTCGGTACAGGCCCAGATCTTTTTGAATTTTTAATTCCTGTTCATATCGTTTTGTAAACATGTAAATACCTTTCGATAATGCTGCTCCAGGATTTCTTCTTTAAATCCCGCTCCATATTCTACTGTGGCAAAAAGCATTGTTCCCCTGGCATAAGCCCGGTTTTCCAGTTTTGCCTCCAGCTCATATTGAAATGCCCGGCTGCTGCTGCTCAAGAGCTTTCCTTCCAGGAAATATGCCCCTGTCTCAAGTTCTTCTTCCGGTTCTACCGGTTCTATAATAAGCTCTTCAATTTTCAACAAAAAAGCATGCCTGCGAAATTCAGTTCGATATCGCACATGAAGAGCTCCAAGCTGCGCAAGCACTTCAATTAAAAAAAAACTCTCCGCGCTCCGCTCCTTGCTTATTCCGGTTATTTGATTTTCATCAATACCGGTAATTCTTTCAAGAAGAATAAAACTATCGAGCGCTGTATTTATTTTTATTTGTTCCATCTTTTTGTTCTCTCAAGAAACTCTTTTTAAATAGGGCCTGTTTCCGGGGATTTTGCCCGGGGCCGCACCCCTCGGAGGGGCGGTTTCAGAGACGTTGCAGTGCAACGCCTCTACGGGCCTTTTCCCGAAGATATTGGCCGAAGCACATCTTAGCAAAACGCACCCCTCGCAGGAGTCGCGCCCCTTCCCGGAATCCTCATAGCCCTGGCCGGAAACCAGCCAGTAAAGGCGTTGCACTGCAACGTCTCTCAGAACCAAACCCTTGCCCGGGGCATCTTCGCAAAATAGACCCCGGTGTAAGCACAGTTTCCGACCTATTTTTTCCCTGCCATCCGGTGTCTGAGCGGAGCCGAAGACCCGGGCCACCCATCACCGAGCCTTCGAATAATCAATACCGCGTTTTGGCCGCCAAATCCAAAATTATGAAGCACGCAATTTTTCACGCTCCTCTGCTCCGGGGCGCTTACAAAATTTATTTCACTGTGGCAGGGATCGCGTAAATTTCGTATTGGCGGAATAAAATTGTGTTCCATACAGGCGAGAACAAGGGCCAGTTCTACTGCTCCGCATGCAGCAGAAAGATGCCCAATCCAGGATTTCAGTGCAGTAACAGAGGGCTTGCCCGGGCCATAGACACGGTGTACCAGTTCCGCTTCCATCTCGTCATTGCGGGGAGTTCCGGTCCCATGCGTTGAAACAAGGTCAATATCCTCCGGAACAAGACCGGCTTCAGTGAGAGCTTCTCGTGCCGCCTGTTCCGCCCACTCTCCTCCGGGGGCCGGTGCAGTCATTGAATACCCGTCTATTGAGCTGCCGTATCCGCCTATTTCACACAAAATAGACGCGTTCCTTTTTTGAGCGTGTTCAAGCTCCTCAAGCAAAAAGAAGGCTCCTCCTTCTCCCGCGATAAATCCCCGTCTTTCCTTACTAAAAGGAATATAGTCCTGTTCCGGGTTGCCGTCCCCGGTCCAAAGAGCCCGGGCCTTTTTATATGCCAGTATCCCCCCAGGATTGATCCGGGAATCTCCGCCTCCGGCAAAAACCAGGTCACTGCTGCCATGCTTGATATTTCTAAAAGCCTCTCCTATTGCCTGCAAAGAAGCTGAACAGGCCGTACTGATAGTAAGGCTGTTTCCATGGAGTCCCAGAAACTGCGTTATGGCCGATGACGCGGTATTGGGAAGAAATTTGAGCAGCCAGAGCGCCTGGAGCTCTTCATGATCCAGGTTTCCGGAATTTATTTCGGGAAATTCTTTTCCAATATCAAGATTTGGTCCGGCCCCGGTATAGAGCCCTGCTTTCGCGAGCGTTTCCTGGTCCAGGTTAGACCTGCCCAGGGCTTCAAGCGCAGTTGCAAGGGAGAATTGAGCTCCCCTGTTTAAATAGCGGCTGTTCTTAAAGCGGCCCGTTAACGCTTTCAGGTCGAAATCGTGTATTGGGGAGACTGCTGTTTCCGGGGCAAAACCGGGCCGTTCCATAGAAACAATCCCTGAGGTAAACCGGTCATATATCTCCTGTACGGAAGATCCAAGTGAGGAACGGACTCCCATAGCTGTTATTACTACCCGTCGGCTCATTATATCTCCATATATAGTTCTTCAATGGGTTTTCTTTTTAAATCCCCGGGTGTTTCATCGGGATATCCCGCGGTAATAAAGCAGACAATCCTTAAACTTGAATCTGGGAGCAGGTTCTCTCCTCCCCGCATAAAGGTTAGCGGTGCCGTAAGGACACAGGTGCCAATTCCCAGTTCCGCTCCTTTGAGAAGAAAGGTATTCAGTGCCAGACCCGCTGATATATCTCCATCCGTATACTGCCGGATGTCACGGTCAAGAACTCCCGCCTCAAACAGTTTTTTTGAAAACCCGCCGGGTTCTTCCACTGCCAGGGCAAAAAGCAGCGGGGCTTCAAACATAAATTGTGAATACCGGTAATAGACATTAATATGATTCCGGATTTTTTTGGGGACTCCCGGTTTTTCCAGTTTTTGCAGCAAGTTTGTATAACCTGAATCAAGAGCATTCTTTAATTTTTCGCGAATTTCCGTACCCGCGCATTTTATAAAACGAACAGGCTGAGAATTGGACGGGGATGGAGCATAGCGAACCAGTTCTAACATGCGTGCTATATCCTCTTCAGGCGGGATCTCCTGCCGGTATTTTCGAATGCTTCTTCTAATTTTTACCGTCTCATCCAGCATTACATATCTACCGGGAAGATTTTTTAAAATCGATATATCGCGCAAGGTCTTTTACTTTGAGAGCCGGTCCTGTTCCCAGTTCCGACCGGATTTCGCTTATTCTTGTTTCATCGAGAAAGCGGTAGCGGCCTGCAAGGTATTCATCAACGGTATTCTCTTTTTCTACTGCTTCTTCCATATGAAGCCGGAACTTGCTTAAAAAGAGTTCTTCGTCAATTACCTCTATTTTAAAGGCGGAATTCAGGGAAACGGCTATTTCCAGCAGATCAATAGATTCGGTTCCCAGTTCCCTGAACAGGTAAGATTCCGGGCTAATTTCTTCTTCCGGTATATCGAGAATATGGGCAAGTATTTTTTTTATCGTAGCAAAGGTTTCTGTAGTAGTCATAGTTTAATAAACTCCGTGTTATTTTCCCGCAGTTAATCCGCCGTCCATGGTAATTTCAACCGCGTTTATCCCCGCAGCGCTTTCGGAAAGCAAAAACAGGATTGTTTGCGCTACCTCTTCCGTGGAAAGCACTTTTCCGGAGGGGATCTTTTGCCTTAATTGTTCTCCGGCTTTTTTTATATAATCACTTCCCCTGCCCGCGTTTATATAGCCGGGCCGGAGAGAGAGGCTGGTTATGCCCTTTCCGGCAAGCTCAATTCCCAGGGACCGGTAGAGTGCTTCTGAGGCGCACTTTGACGCAGCATAAAATCCCTGGCCGGGATTGGGAGCCTGTGCTGCCGTAGATGAAACAAAGAGTAAACGGCCTCTTTTTTGAGCAAGCATTAGCCGGGAGACCCTGCGCAGCAGCTCTGCTCTGAATGTTATATTTTCGTTAAAATAGGCAGAAACTTCGCTCAATGAAGCCGACGCTACAAGGGATTCGTAATCGCCCTGGGCACAGTCCACTAAGTAGTCAATAGGCCCCGTTAGATCTTCAAATGCCCGGTCAAGAGACTCCGGCTCCTGCATGTTCAGGTATACAGTGCCGTAGCGGTCCGGGAATTCTTTTAGAAAAGCATCAATTTTAGCCAGTGCCTCATCACTTCTATACGACAGAACCGGGATCATGGCATGAGAAATCAGCAGCCGGGCTAGGTCAAGAGCCAGAGTGGAGTTTCCCCCGGTGATTAATACGTTTTTGCCAAAAAAATTTAATTTCATCAAATTGGTCCTGTTTGAGTCTTGGTTGCAGTGGATTTTTTATTAAAATAAGCGGGAATTGTCAACCAAAAAGAGAGTTCCCATAACGGTATGTGAGCCCGGAATGTAAACTCTGCCTGGCGCAATACCTCCGCAGAACGTTCGGAACTCGCTTCGCTCAAACAGCCTCACAACCTGCGGAGGTATTACTCCAGGCAGAGTTTACATTCCGAATTACGTTTTTCGGTATATGAGTGAGAGCTGTTTTCGGGTTAATAGCCTATTTTTCCCGAGGAAACCAATTCATTGTTGTCGTAGAGTTTGCAGGTTAAGAATCCTGGTGTATGATTATCAGCATTATTGCTCTTTTCTTCTTCTTCTTTTTCTTCTATTTGATAGCGGTATTCACCAGGGGCTATGAACCGGGTAAACCTGAAGTTTTTGATTGATAAGGCGGTACTTGTATATCCAATTGATCCGGCTGCTGTAATAAATGCCTGGATAACCAGGCTGCCGGGAACTACGGGGTTTCCCGGAAAATGATCAGCATAGATTCTGTCTTCAGGGTCAAAAAAAAAGATTCCGGTGTGGTCCACTCTTACGCCCCCTTTGGGGGATGGGGGGCTGTAACGGTCTTCACTGCGTCAAAAGTAATATCACAGATTTTATCTATTTCTTCCATAGAAATAGAAAGAGGGGGCATTAGAATTATTACGTCTCCAAGGGGACGGATGAGGAGTCCCTTTTTCCTGGCTTCAAGAATGACACGATGCCCTACCCGCTCTTCCACGGAGAAGGATTCTTTTGTTTCCCTGTTCGCCACGAGCTCAATCCCTATCATGATCCCTTGCTGACGGATATCGCCAACATACGGCAGGGTGTAAAACTCCTTGAGGCGTTCGGTAAAGCGGTCTATTTTTGGGGCCAGGGTTTCCATGACCTGTTCCTCTTTAAAAACATCTATGGACGCGATTGATACCGCGCAGGCAAGGGGGTTTCCCGTATAGGTATGACCGTGATAAAAGGCTTTAAATGCCGCGTGCTCTGCTAAAAATCCACGGTAAATTTTTTCACTCGTAAGGGTCGCGGCTAAGGGTAAATAGCCGCCGGAAATTCCTTTGGCCAGGGCCAGGATATCGGGTTGAACGTCTTCGTGTTCACAGGCGAAAAGTTTTCCTGTTTTTCCAAACCCCACTGCAACTTCATCAAGGACCAGGATAATATTATGCTTATGGCAAAGCTCTTGAGCCCGTTTTAAAAATCCCCGAGGATGGATAACTATTCCTGCCGCTCCCTGAACCAGGGGCTCTATTACAAAAGCTGCTGCCTCATGAGCGTGCTCCGTTAGTACCTGTTCCAGGTGGTCAAAACATTCCCGGGAACAGGATTTTCGTTCCTTTCCAAAGGGACAGCGGTAACAATGGGGAGATTCTACTTTAATGGAATCAAAAAGCAGGGCTCCGAATATCTCGTGAAAGAGATCAATCCCTCCGAGACTTACGGATCCTATGGTATCGCCGTGATAGGCATTTTTCATGGATATGAATTTATTTTTTTTGGGGTCTCCTTCAGGAGCCTGCTGCTGGTACTGGTAAGCGATCTTGAGCGCTATTTCTACGGAGGTTGCTCCGTTGTCGGAATAAAAAACCCTGGTGAGGTCTTTTGGGGTAATGTCTACCAGCTTTTTCGCGCATTCAAGGGCTGGAACATTGCTGAGACCCAGTAAGGTGGAATGAGCTATTTTATCGACCTGGGCTTTCAGGGCGGCATCGAGCCGCTTGTGCCGGTGTCCGTGTACGTTTGTCCAGAGTGATGAAATACCATCGATATATTCTCTTCCCTGAACGTCTTTAAGGATACAGCCTTCCGCGCTTTCTATTATAACGGGATCATCTTTTTGATGCTCCTGCATCTGGGTAAACGGATACCAGAGATAATTTTGATCGTAATTCAGAAGGGTTTTTTCGTTTATATCAGCAGGTTTAGCCAAGATCAGTCTCCTTTTGGGGCCTCTCTATATTCCCCGATCACTTCTATAAGTCCAACAATATTTTTATTCAGTTCTTCCAGCTCTTCTGCCGGAACCCACCATTCAGTATGATACGATGCGCCAACGGTCTGAATTTCATACCGGTCCATAAACTTTTTTTTTACTTCAAACCGGGTTACATACCCCACTCCGCTATCCCTGATATTCCATTTGACTGCGATCTCTTTTGCGTATTCTTCATTCGTTACGGGGTAAAATATGGGCTGGTCCGGCAAACGCGGCGGCCATTTTTTATACCCGCTTTCTTTTACCAGGACTAATTCTTGAGGGCCCGTAGGTCTGTAAAGTGTTACTGTTCCCATGGTGAAACAAATTATGGAAGGTAAAAGCTCCTGTCAAGAGCATTATATCATTCTGTCAATATAATATTCCGGATTTCTATGGGAATGAGCAATACAAGTAATATAAATGCAATTATTTTCATATCTATACAGAACAAAATGCGGAAATTTTTTAAATAAACCTCTTCTTGTTTTTGCTCCTACTTTTGTCCATGCTGTCGGGAAAGTCTTAATCAAATTAATTGTATTCTTGAAGTCATCGAGGAATCTTTTCTGCAAACCGGGAAGTTGATCCTTATAAAATTGATACGCCTCAAATAGCTCCTGGCCTGCCGGATCTATAAACTCAATCTTCAATCTCTTCTAACCTTTTCATTACAGTATCATATGGGATACTAGTAGTTTTTCCATCCTTAAAAGCTTGATATCTTTTCTCTGATTCATCTACCCACTTTTCCATAATCTCCGGATCGGGTTTATCCAGACTTTCCAGTATCATTTCAACAAGGTGTATCTTATCCAGAGCACTTAATTGTAATGCTCTTCCCTGTAAATCTTTATTTATCATTATTTCTTTCCTCCTCTCATAGTAAAATACATGTTTTTTGATAAAAAACCAAGTATTTCTTTCCTGTATTGTTAAAATAATAAAACTTATGCTATAATTCTGTCAAGAGCATTACCTACGAAACAACCCTTTTCTTCCCCGAGAGCGAAAAAGCCTCTCCCACATCAAGAACCCGTAATTCTCCATTGATCTTATTTTCTTTTTCAAGTTTTTTCGTCCACCGGAGCGGTTCGCCATAGGGCTCGTCTGTGGTGTCGAAAGTCCCGTAATGCATGGGGATAAAACTTTTTCCCTTGAGATCGTTAAAAGCACGGACCGATTCTTCGGGATTAACATGGCAATCCTTGCAAATGTACCGGGGACTGTAAGCGCCAACCGGCATAAGACATATGTCGATATCCGTAAAAAAGGAACCTGTTTCTTTGAAATGAGTTGGAGACCAGGCAGCATCTCCGCCGAAAAAGATGGTTTTTTTCTTTGTTTTGATAACAAAAGTTCCCCAGAGAGTCTCGTTTTGATCCCAGAGGGAACGGTTTGAAAAATGCCGCGCCGGCATGAAATATATTTCAATATTATCATCACCGGTATTATATTTCTGATACCATCCTGCTTCCTGAACGCGGACATCTTCGTTAAAGGATTTTACTAATTTCCCCATTCGAAGCGGTACAAGAGCCAGGGTCTTTTTCAGGTCCAGATCTTCCAGGGTATCGGAATCAAGGTGATCCAGATGATTATGTGAAATCAGCAGGTAATCAAGTCCTTTTATATCTTCAATTTCACAGGGTAATTCCGAACGCCGGGATACAAAAGGGGGACTGGTTAAATTAGGGTCCGTAAGAATGGTTTTGCCTTCAATGCGGATAAAAAATGAAGCATGCCCCAGCCATACAATCATATCTTCTTTACTGTCAAGGAAGGACTTATTCTTTATAACAGTGAGCTTGAACCTGTCGTTCTTTTTTTCCTTTGCCTGGGGATTCCTTGACAGCTTCCATTTCGCTATACTGGAAAAGCTAAAGGAGTAGCCTTTTTCTTCATTAAGGAATTTACCGTCTGCGAAAGGATTTCCTTTATACCCTTTCTTAATTGTCTCTAAATTTTTATTCCGTAGATATTCCATATTTTCCTTCTGTTGTGACCCAAAGAGACTCGAAAGACCCACTGATGATAATAAAATCGATGCGGCTCCGGAAGCCGATAGCCGTAAAAATTCTTTCCTGCTCATAACATTTCTTGAATTCATTGAATTTGTTTCCTGCTTTTTATTGTATACTGAGAATATAGCAAGAAATCAGATCGTTGTCAAGAGATGTGGAATAAACTGTATGTGAATGGGAATGAACAATACGCGGAATTACATACCAAGACTTTCTTTTAAAAGAGTTGTATATATTCCGCCAACGGGAAGGACATTTTCGTCTTCATCGTTCAAATAGAGGATATATCTGCCTCCTTTATAATACTGCATACGAGTAACATAGGAGCGATTAATAATATATTGTTTATGTATCCGAATAAAGAGCTCTTCAGGAAGCTTTTCTTCCACCTCTTTCATGAGCTCTGAAATTTCATAATCCCGCTCTTCGGTATGAACAAGAGATTTTTTACCTGAAGAAGAAAGATAAATAATATCATCATACTCAACTTCGTAAAAAGAATCCTTTTCTTTAAAGGAAAGGCCCGATTCTCTCTTTGCCAGAGTTTCAATCCGTGCGATCTTATTTTCCATTTCATTAAGACTTTTTACCAGGAGCATCCGGTTATATTTATATAGTTCAATAATCGTAGCAGCAGTATTCACCAGTACTGAAAGGATCATAACCGGCAGGGTCATTTTATTCATTATATTGGTCATTAGTTGATAATCGATTATTCCGCTCAGAAGGCTGCCCAGGAGAAGACTGAGCTGAATCCCGGCAAAAGCGAAAGTCCCGCTTGCCAGAGTTGTTGCCGGAATAATGATCCAGACCGGTTTATTGCTAAACAGGTAACCGGTTCCGTAACCCGCGAGAGTAGCAGGAATCGCGATACAATGCGTCGCAAGCAGAACAGGCCATACCAGGTTTGCAAACGGAGTGTTCATAGCAACAGAGAATAATGCTGCCAGAAGCATTCCAATCAGGGAATTGATCCCAATCCAGAGAAGAATTAATTTTAAAGCAATATCTTTATTTAACGGCTGACGCATAAAACATTGTTACATCACCCTGTGATTTCTGTCAAGTATTTGCATAATCGAATAAATTCAAAAATAGGATACATTCGGTACGTATCTCTCAAGGAACTAAATTTGGGCGCAA
>JAAENB010000728.1 GCA_024224995.1 bacterium
ATTTTCAATAGTGCCCTGCAAACTGCTCAACGCTGTCGTACGGTCATTTTCAATAGTGCCCTGCAAACTGCTCAACGCTGTCGTACGGTCATTTTCAATAGTGCCCTGCAAACTGCTCAACGCTGTCGTACGGTCATTTTCAATAGTGCCCTGCAAACTGCTCAACGCTGTTGCCCGGTCATTATTGACAGTGCCCTGCAAACTACTCAATGCTGTCGTACGGTCATTTTCAATAGTAGCCTGCAAACTGCTCAACGCTGTTGCCCGGTCACTATTAACAGTACCATATAAAGTACTCAATGCTTCATCACGATCATTAGCAACCTGTACCGCCAGCGCCTGAACACTGTTCGATATATCTCCACTGTTTCCATCCAATTGATTGATTCTGTTTTTTAAGAATACAATCTCTTCTTTTAAAGTGGCTATATTCGAGTACATATCGGAAAAACTGAACTCTTCATCGTTTCCGCTTCCGGAACCGTCATTACTGTTTAACCCGGCCTCACAGCCTGTTAGCGTGAGAACCGCAATGGCCAAAAAGGCGGTTATTCTTACATTAATTACTTTTTTCATAAGATTACTCCTTTATTAAATTAATATATAACAAGCACAAGCCAATCACTCAGCTTATGATTATTTGGCAGAGTTGAATTAATTAATAAATTAATTAGTTGTGTATGGATAATTCGCAAAGAGTATTATTAAGGGGGGGCCTAAACAATTTTGCAGAACTCTTTGCCCGGGATTTTGAACTTGAAGCAGTATAATAAATTTTCACAAAGTTGTCAATAGCCCATAGTACTTTTTTAAAAAAATTCATGAACATTTTTCGATTTATTTCACTTTTTTATAGAGACGCTGCATACAGCATCTCTATAAAATAATACATATTAATACTTGATTATATAATTTACATACGCGTTTGCGGGTCTTGTTTCCGTGGAATAGTCTCCGGTAGATCTCTTAGTTGGGATATTTTCCCCATAGGGTCCTTCAGAACCATACCCTGCATTATTCGGATTATTAGGTCCAAGACCATAAAATCCATGCCAGGATTCAAGATAATGTGTATGATACTGATACGCGTCTCCCTGGAATGAGCCAACGGCATTCCCTGTATTTCCACCCGGTTTTATTGGTTCCCTTAAACCGGCATCGGGATCTTTACCGGCTGTCCCGCTTACCCCTCTCAAAAAAACTCCTCTTAGATCGGGTACATTGAAGCTGGAGCCGTCAGGAGTTCCCCAGGCTGTTCCGATAGCCTGGTACAGCTCACTGTATGCCGTCCTTCCATACGCCTGCCCGTCACAGATGAGCCATCCTGCGGGAACATTTCCTCCGCCAAATGGAACTATCGTTCCCGGAGGCGCTGCTCTTTTTATCTCATTATCAATCAAATCATTTAATGCTGTGTCCAGTGCCGTTGTCCGTTCAGCAGCAATAGTACTATGCAAACTGTTTAACGCTGTTGTCCGATCAGAATTGACAGTAGTCTGTAAACCTGTCAACGCTGTCGCGCGGTCATTATTCATAGTTGTCTGCAAACTGCTTAACGCTGTCGCGCGATCATTATTAACAGTAGTCTGCAAACTGCTTAACGCTGTCGCGCGATCATTATTAACAGTTCCATATAAAGTACTTAATGCTGCATCACGATCATTGGCAACCTGTACCGCCAGATCCTGAACACTGTTTGAGATATCTCCACTATTTCCATCCAATTGATTGATCCTGTTTTTTAAGAATACAATCTCCTCTTTTAAAGTGGCTATATTCGAATACATATCGGAAAAACTGAAATCTTCTCCGTCTCCGTCACCGGAACCGTCATTACTGCTTAGCCCGGCCTCACACCCCGTTACCGCGAGAACCGCAATAAGAAAAAAGGCACTCATTTTAAATTTAATTAATTTTTTCATAATCCTGCTCCTGTTTTTATTTAATATATAACAAGCACAAGCCAATCACTCAGCTTATGATTATTTCACAGTGTTGAATTAATAAATTAATCAGTTAAGTATGGATAATTCGCAAAGAGTATTATTTAGGGGGGCCGAAACAATTTTGCAGAACTCTTTGTCCGGGATTTAAAACTTAAAGAACTTTGAATAGTTTAATAAATTTTCACAAACTTGTCAATAGGCAAAAGTAAATACAAAAAAAATATTCATGAACATTTTTTAATTTATTTCACTTTTTTATAGAGACGCTGCATACAGCGTCTCTATAAAATAATACATATTAATACTTGATTATATAATTTACATACGCGTTTGCGGGTCTTGTTTCCGTGGAATGACTTCCGGTAGAACTCTTTGTAGGGATACTGTCCCCATAGGGTCCTGCATCACCATATCCTGCATTACGCGGATTTGCATATCCATTAGAATTATATCCAGCCCAGGATTCAATATAGTGTGTATGATACTGATACGCGTCTCCCTGTAATGAACCAACAGTATTTCCTGTATTTCCGCCTGGATTTGCCTCACCTCTTAACGCGGCATCGGGATCTTTACCGGTTCCCCCGTCTACTCCTCTCAGAAAAACTCCTCTTAAATCGGGTACATTGAACCGGTAGCCGTCAGGAGTTCCCCATGCGGTTCCTATTGCCTGGAACAGCTCAGTATATTCCGTTCTTCCATAAGCCTGTCCGTCACAGAGAAGCCATCCTGCGGGAACATTGCCCCCGGCAAAAGGATTTATCGTTCCCGGAGGTGAAACTTTCTCTTTTAGGTCCTGTATCTCTTCTTTCATTGCTCTCATATTTGAGTAGAGGTCGGAGAAACTGAAGTCTTCTCCGTCTCCGTTTCCGTTTCCGGAACCGTCATTACTGGTTAGCCCTGCTTCACAGCCTGTTAACGCGAGAACCGCAATGAGAAATAAGGTACTCATTCTTGAATTAATTGTTTTTTTCATAGCCCTGCTCCTGTTTTATTTAATATTTAACAAGCACAAGCCAATCACTCAGCTTATGATTATTTTGCGGCGTTAAATTAATTAGTTGTATATGGATAATTCGCAAAGAGTATTATTAAGGGGGGCAAAACAATTTTGCAGAACTCTTTGTTTGGGATAATATTTAATTTAAAATTGGACATAGTTTAGAAAGGGCTAAAAACTTGTCAATAGGCAAAAGTAAATTTAAAAAAATATTCATAAACGTTTTTTATTTATTTCCGGTTTGCAGCAACGCTGTGTGTTGTATGTAGGGGAAGGGCATGCTTCTCCCCTACGCTCGCTACACACACAGCGTCTCTACCCGATTATAAATGTTCTTAATACTTAATTATGTAATTAACATAGGCATTCTTCGGCCGGGTTTCATTTCCGCCAAAAGAACCGGTTGGCCTGGGCTGATTATGATGATCGCCGGAATGAGTTGTAGTGCTATCAACTCCATCAACATAATGATCAGATATCATCTGCACCGTTGAGTGACTGTGAGTCATTAGCTCATCAAGCTGGAAGGAGCCAACTGCATTCCCTGTATTTCCCCCGGGGTTCATGGCGCTTCTTAAACCGGCATTAGGATCTCTACCAACTCCCCCGTCTACCCCTCTCAAAAAGATTCCTCTTAAATCGGGCACATTAAAGCTGGCACTGTCGGGAGTTCCCCAGGCGGTTCCTATTGCCTGGTACAGTTCACTGTACCCGGTTCTTCCATATGACTGACCGTCACAGAGAAGCCATCCATCGGGAATAGTATCCCCGGCAAAAGGGGCAATCGTTCCCGGAGGCGCGGCTCGTTTAATCTCATTATCAATCAAATTAGTTGATGCCGTATTTAGAGCTGTAGTTCGTTCACCGGTAATAGTACTATGCAAACTGTTCAACCCGATTGTACGGTCATTATTTACAGCAGCCTGCAAATTGCTCAGGTCACTGTTAACAGTAGTCTGCAAACTGCTTAACGCCGTCGCCCGGTCATTATTAACAGTTCCATATAAAGTACTTAATGCTTCATCACGATCATTGGCAACCTGCACTGCCAGTTCCTGGACACTGTTTGATATATCTCCACTGGTTCCATCCAATTGATTAATTCTGTTTTTCAAGAATATAATCTCTTCTTTTAAAGTGGCAATATTTGAATACAGATCAGAAAAGCTAAAATCTTCTCCGTTTTCGGTACCGTCATTGCTGACCAGCCCGGCCTCACACCCCGTTACCGCGAGAACCGCAATGAGAAAAAAAGTACTCATTTTTAATTTAATTATTTTTTTCATAATACTACTCCTGTTTTAATTTAATATATAATAAGCACAAGCCAATCACTCAGCTTATGATTATCTGGCAGTGTTGAATTAATTAATAAATTAATTAGTTGTGTATGGATAATTCGCAAAGAGTATCATTAAGGGGGGGGGGCCGAAACAATTTTGCGGAACTCTTTGCCCGGGATTTAAAACTTGAAGCAGTTTAATAAATTTTCACAAAGTTGTCAATAGCCGATAGTACTTTTTTAAAAAATATTCATGAACATTTTTCAATTTATTTCACTTTTTTATAGAGACACTGCATACAGCGTCTCTATAAAATAATACATATTAATATTTGATTATATAATTAACATAAGCATTCATTGGTCTTGTTTCCGTTGCAACCCTCGCAGTGCCGTAGGAATCGTCGGAAATTATTCGATCAGTACCTATAAATACACTGCTGGAATTATTTCCGTGCATTGTTGTTCTCTGGAACCAATTTTCCAGCGGGCCACTATCAGTTAGACGAGTATCAACGTCATGCTGATGCCCCTGGAACGCGTCAACCTGGTAAGAACCGGCTTTATTTTCCCTGGTTCCGGCTGCAGCATCAGGATCTCTTCCCGCACTGCCGTCAACCCCTCTTAAAAAACGGCCCCTGAGGTCGGGAAGATTGAATATAATACTATCACCTCCCCAATTCACTCCAATTACAGAGTAAAGACTTGAGTATTCTTCTTTAGAAACCTGGCTGCCATCACAGAGGAGCCATCCATCAGGGACGCTATCTCCCGCAAAAGAAAGAACTGTTCCCACTGGTACTGTTTTTGCGCTCAGTTCACTAATATTATTTTCAATAGAGCCGTCTGCTCCCTGTAAACCGGAAATGGTATTTTTTAAGCACGCGATCTCTTCTTTTAAAGTGGCGATATTCGAGTACAGGTCGGAAAAGCTGAACTCTTCTCCGTTTCCGCTTCCGGAACTATCATTACTGGTTAATCCTGCTTCACACCCCATTACCGCGAGAACCGCAATGAGAAATAAGGCAGCCATTTTTAAATTGATTTGTTTTTTCATAATATTGCTCCTGTTTTAATTTAATATAACAAGCACAAGCCAATCATTCAGCTTATGATTATTTGGCAGCTGAATTACTAAATTCACTGATTGTTTTTAGATAATTAGCAAAGACTAATATAAAAGGGGGCGAGACAATTTTTGTGAGTTTATATGGATGTAGCTTATTATTATAATAATTAAATTTACCAGGTTTGTCAATAGCCGGAAAGAATATTTTGCATCTTTATGATTTTTTCAATCGGACAATTCCAGCTTCCGGCAGACTTCAGCATCAGCAGCTTTATACACCCGTTCTCCCGGAGTGATCAATTCATCATAGCCTTTTGCCGAAA
>JAAENB010000729.1 GCA_024224995.1 bacterium
AGCAGCTGACCCCGCAGAGCGGGCTATAGAAGGTATATGAACCCGGAATGTAAATTATGCCTACCAGGAGTAATACCTCTGCAGAACGTTCGGAACTCGCTCCGCTCAAACAGCCTCACAACCTGCCGAGGCATCACTCCCGGTAGGCATAATTTACATTCCGAATGACGTTTTTCAGTATAATAATACAGTACCACGAAGCGGGGAAAAATACGTCAGAAACTAAATAGTATTGCGATCTGCATCTGGCCTGGAAGTATCCCTCTTCTAAATGTGAGGACTGTTTGAGCGGAGCGAGTTCCGCAGCATTTAGAAGAGGGATGCTTCCAGGCCCGCTCACTTGCACAATTTAGTTTCTTAAGAGAGGTTTACTCTATTATTTTGTATTTTTTCTTTATGACGCTTTTGGGGAAGGCGTTGAAGTGCCACCATTCGATGCGGAGTCCGTGGAATCCTGCTTGTTTCATTACTGCGCGAAGGAGTTCCCTGTTTTCGATTTGTTTTTTTGTAAGTTTCCCCTTTTTTAAATATACCTGTTCGTAGCGGGGCTGTGCACGCTTGCTGAAAGAATCGAAGGGGGTCCCCATGTCCAGTTCTTTACCGGCCGCGTCTGCAATGCTCAGGTCTACGGCTGCTCCGTAATTATGGATTGAGCCGTACCGGGGATTGGCTACATACCGCTGCCGCGCTGTTCCCTTAACAACATCCCACATTTTATATTGATATCTTCGCGGCCGGAGCCCATCGAAAACCAGGAGGCGGTAGCCGGGTTTGATCTTTGTGAGACAGGTTTGTGCACGGGCAAGTTTCCGTGCAGCTTCTTTTACCAGGTAACATTTTGTGAGAGAGCCGTACATATCTACGCCCAGGAAATTGTCGGTTGTAGAGTATTTTAGATCAACTCGAATATCGGGGTTCAGGGTTTGTACGTCAACCAGGCCCTGCTCAATTAGACCTTTTTCAAAATCCGCAATGACCGTCTCCTTTTTTTCCGCAGAATGGCCGGTTCCCGGGTGAAGCAGGAAAAAGACGGTTAAAAAGGCTGCTGTTTTAATTGTTCTTATGTTGTTCATTTTATAGTATTGTTCGTTTTTTTCTTTCCAGGGTTGTTTGTACCCTGAGTATGAGGTCATCTCTTTTAAAGGGTTTTATTATATAATCATCACATTGGCCCATTTCAAAAGCGGCTGCTATATCCTGGGGAGCGTTTTTCGCTGTTACAAAAATAAGCGGGATGTGTTTATACCGTTCATCTTTTCGTAATTTTTCCGCTATTTCATACCCGTCTTCATTGGGCATCATAATATCCAGAAGGATGATATCGGGAAGCTGTTCCTGCGTCTCTAATAATTCCCGCATACCTGCTCCGCTCATTGCTTCAAGGAGCTCTATTGTTGTTTCTTCAAAGCATGCGCGTAAAAGATCCAGGTTCAACTCTTCATCATCAACAGCTAGCACTGTAATCTTGTTATTTTCCGTCATAATTCGTATCCTGTCCGGTTTTTACCGGTAATTCTATTATGATACTTTTTTTCTTGCAATATAACCCCGTCTGTTTAAAAAGTCGTCCGGTGCATCTGCGCCTAAAACGAGGAATATATGTTAAAAAAATTTTCCATACCAATCTCCATACGGCTGGTCCTTGCAATAATTGTTTTTTTCATGGTTCTTGCCGGCCGGACACCTTATTTTTTAGTGTATCGCGTTCAAATATTGATCCTGGCCTGTTTTTTATTAATGCTGCTTTATTATCCCTGGAAAGCGATCACTAATAAAGAAGCACCGGGCAGGGGAAAAGTCAAGGAAATAATCGGTGCCGTTATAATTATTGCCTCTTTTCTTCTCGCGGCCGGGTCATGGGCTCGTTTTTCATGGAAACGGTATTCGGTCCTGAACGCTGAAACCCGGGTGCTTGAAAAACTTGGTTCCCACTTTATTGTTGGCTATACAAGTGTTGATTCCGTAAGACCATTAATAGAGCGAAAAGCCATAGCCGGTCTTTTTATAAGCATTCGCAATGTGAAGGGAAAATCAATTGGATCAATACAAAAAGAGATCGCGGAACTACAGGCGCTTCAGGCCCGCAATAGTGATCTTAAGCTTTTTATCGCGGCCGACCAGGAGGGAGGACTTGTTTCGCGTCTTTCTCCTCCGCTGGCCGCAATGCCGCCTCTTGCTTCCTGTATTCATGCCGATAATCGTGAAAAGAGCAGGAAGTGTATAAAGAATTATGCTCAGCGTCAGGGCAGGGACCTTGCTTCTCTTGGAGTAACTCTTAATCTTGCGCCCGTTGCGGACCTGAAAGTTGTATATGACGATTCCCTGGATTTTCATACAAAGATATCGGCCAGGGCAATCAGCGCCGATCCGGAACAGGTAACGGATGCTGTTCTTTTCTATTGTAAAACCATGCATACAACAGGGGTACTTACGACCCTGAAACATTTTCCCGGCCTGGGACTCATCAGGAAAGATACCCATCATTTTAGCGCTTCAGTTAAAGAAGATCCGGAGCAGCTTATGAACCGGGACTGGCTTCCGTTCCGTACAGTGCCTGCCCAAAGCGGCTCGTTTATTATGCTGGGTCATGTTATCGTAACGAACCTGGACAATGATTATCACACTTCACATTCGGAAACGGTGGTGCAGGGACTCATACGGGAGAAGTGGAAACTTACCAGTCCTTTAATAACCGATGATTTTTGTATGAATCCTGTTGTTAACAGCCCCGGCGGGCTTGAGGAGGCATCGGTCCGGTCGTTGAACGCGGGGGTGGATGTTGTCCTGGTTTCGTATCATCCCGAGCGTTATTATGAAGCCATGTACGGACTCTTGCAGGCTGCGGAAGAGGGCCGCCTGAACTGGAAGAGGATAGAGGAGAGTACCGAACGGTTGAAGAAACTTCGTGGGAAGCATATTTTGCAATAACGGTTATTAAACTATGCATGTACGCGGGCCTTGAAGTAGTATGGGCTCTTTGGATTGCTGCGGAACTCCCTCCGGTCAAACAGTCCTCACAACCCAAAGAGCCCATACTACTTCAAGGCCGGATGCAGCTCGCAATACTATAAGGAGATGTGATGAACAGACTGACAAAATCGAATAATCGAAGACGGCTTATTTACGCGGAGCTGGTTATCCTGGTTATTCTCCTGGGATATGGTTCAAGGGAAAATATTCATGTGCTGCCCGAATGGCTGGGAGCGTATAGCGGGGACACGCTCTGGGCCTTGATGGTTTATTTAGGGATGGGGTTTGTTTTTGCACGGATCTCAATTCTGCGTGCCGGAGCGGGGGCTCTTGTTTTTTCTTTTAGTATTGAGCTCAGCCAGATCTACCACACGCCCTGGATAGATGGGATCAGGGCCACCACAATAGGAGGGCTTGTTCTGGGGCGCGGGTTTCTCTGGAGTGACCTGGTATGTTATACTGCTGGCGCGGTGATTGGGGTTCTCCTGGAATTGTTTTTTTTGGGAAAAGAGCAGAAAAATGATTGACGGTGTACTTATAATTTGTTAAGTTGTATTTATTAAGTGATAGTGAGGGACTATTTCATGGAACACAGCATTAACGCAAAAAAAGTAGCAAAATATATACTATGCATGAGCGATCCGGATATTGGCGACATTATATCCAATTTAAAACTGCAAAAATTAGTATATTATGCTCAGGGATTCCACCTGGCACTATTCGACAAACCTTTATTCAATGATAAAATAGAAGCCTGGGAGCATGGTCCGGTAGTCCCTGAATTGTATCGTGAATATAAGGAACATTGTTCCGGAGCAATCCCTCCACCCGACATTTTCGACGATTCAATATTCACGGAAGAACAAAAAGATTTGCTGAAAGAAGTATATGAAGTTTTCGGCCAATTTTCAGCCTGGAAGCTTCGAAATATGACACACTCAGAGCCACCCTGGACAGAGACTCCAATTAATAGCTGCATCTCTCATGACAAAATGAAAGAGTATTTTGTAACAAAATTGAAGTAATTTGAAGTAATGGGGAAGAAAAAAAAGATACAAAACCCTACAATAATTCCGGGGAAAAGGTTGGAGCATACTGAAGAAAGTAAATCCTCTCCTAAATTTAAACACCCGGTATTTTGTTTCAAGTATCTGGACAAAAAGTATGGACTGGGAAACTGCACGAAAGATGAAAAAGCAGCCCTCATTGAAAAACTTCATTATTTAAGCCAACTGGATTGGCAGACAATTCAGAATTCTCCTCGTCATGGCGCAGGTTCTGAAAAAATTAAACAAAACAGCATCAAGACCGGCATTCCTGCCCATATATCAAAAGATGTTATTTTTTATTCGCTTCGCTTTTCAGGCAGAAAGCCTATTGTTGGATACAAAAGTGATTTTGTTTTTCACATTATTTGGATCGATAACAGGTTCGAAGTTTACTCTCATTAAACTATCTGTAAAACTTCGCTTGCTCAAATTTTTATAGGTACAAATTTGTCCCCATATTTTTTTAGAGTAAGTGCTTTACAAAAAAAACAAATATATTTTAACTTTCAGGCTAACAAAAAATCAAAAAAAATCAAAAAGGAAAATTCTATGATAAAAAATTTATTTTTTATGATTATACCTTTATTTATAATATCGGGGGCAATTATTATCTATTTGTCCCAACCCCCTTTTAATCCCAGGTCCCGCACTTTAAACCGGAGTTTACGCATAAACTCCTTCCCCGGATCGGTTTTTACCGTCCGGTATCCCTTCACTTTCTCAATAAACAAAGAAGACTTTTCGAATTGTTGATATTCATAGTGCCCGATAAGGCAGCTGATGCCGGGGTGTTTTTTAACCAGGAACCGTACCAGCTCCGCGTTAGCCGAAAGCTGGGCATTCGTAAGAGGCCCGGAGCCCGCGTTTTCAATGCCGATGCTGCAATGATTAAGCCCAATAACGTGCCTGCCCATGAGAGTGGAGGGCATAAGCCGGTAAATGGTCCCGTTCCTGCCAACAAGAAAATGGGCCGAAACATTCACCTCGCCGAATTTTTTCAAATAAGGGCGGCCTTTAATTTTAACGGGATTTAAGACATTAAAAGATTGTTTAACTCCGGGAGCGCCGGTCCGGTGGATAACGATAATTTCAGGCTTAATTGTGATATTTTTGGAGCCGTAGTGAAGCAGCGCGTATTTACGGGTCAATTTTTTTCTCAGAGAATTAAATTTGATGGGTTTGTCGATAATAAGAGGCTCTTCAGCAGGAGAGCCGCACACCAGCAAGAAAAAGCTTATAAAGAATATTTTTCGCATATAATCCTGAAATTCTCTTGATAAAATAAAATTGATATTTAAACTGTGTTTAAATATATACAAAACAAACGTCATTTTAGCTAAAAGGAGCACTTCATGAAAAGAAATAATTTAAAAAAATGCGCACTATTGTTACTTATACTGTTTATTTCAACCTGTACCATCGTTTCATGCAAAAAGTCTTCCAATAAGGGAGGAAAAGCGGTACCTGCCGATGGAGTGGTCCTGGAAGGACTGTATGCCACATCAGTTAACCTGGGGTATGAGGAGTTCGGCCCCCATAAACTCTTCGACGGAACGAATGATTATTGGGCAACAATGCCCGGAGCAGGCCAGGACGAAGGGGTTATGCTTTATTTTGAAAAGCCCGTACGGGTTGAATCGATCAAGGTTATAATACCCGGATCAGGGAATCACAGCAAAGTCAACTCAATAGGAATATATGCCAATGGTCTGGACAAAGGCTCCTTTTCCATTACGAAATCTCTTAATATAAAAGAAGATCTTACTTCACTCTACATCAGGATAAGCGGACTTGGTGATTATACCATTAATAAACCTGCGGCAATACAGGAATTAGAGATATACGGAACCGGTGGAAAGAAACTGAATATTCTGCCGCCTGCCGTAGTTACGGGAACCGTAAAAGCAAGTTCCATTCTCACCCCGGAAGTGGCTTATAACACCGATTTTCTTTTTGATTCGCGAAAAGAATTCGGCTGGGTAGAAGGATCTGAAAAGTCGGGAACCGGAGAGTCGTTAACCTTTTCTTTTAATGACTCAGTAACTATAAGCAAAATTAAGGTCTGGAACGGCTATCTTCGTTCGGAAAAGCATTTTAAAAGCAATGAGCGGGTAAAGAATTTTTCCTTTGGTACTTCCGGCGGGGAGAGCGCGAAGCATACCCTGAGCGATTCCATGGACCCCCAGGTTGTGGAACTGGCAAAACCGCTCAAAGGAAAGGAATTTGTTCTTAAAATAGAAGACATTTACAAGGGAAGCAAATATACGGATTGTGTAATAAGCGAGCTTCGTTTTTTCGACGGTGCCCGCTGGTTTGTGGTACATAGCGGAGGAACGGAAAAGAGAAAAAAGGCTTTAATGAGTAAAATCAACGGAACGGTTCTTGAAAAAATTATCGACAAGCGGCTCAATCAGAGCGGCGGAGAGGGGATTTCCTCACAGTCGCAGTCACTTATTCTAAGGTCGAACAATTCATTTGTTCTCTGGGTTGAAAGTGAGGATTCCACTTATGATAGAACTATGAGCCAGCGCAAGGTTCTTGATGGAAACTGGGAGCTTGTTTCATTGTCCGGGGAAGCGGCAAGCATCAAAATATTCGGAAAAATATTCAACATTGCGGAGCTCTCTCAAATGTACCAGGGCGACAAACGAACCGAAACCGTTTCCATTTTCCAGGATCTCTTAACTGTAAGCAAAGACGCTATTACCGCGAAAAAAGTATTTAACAAAATTTCGTTATAAGTACATTAATAATAGTAACCTGGCAAATTGCATCAGGCCGGGAAGTCCCCCCTCTTCCGAATGTGAGGACTGTTTGAGCAACGCGAGTTCCGCAGCATTCGGAAGAGGGGGGACTTCCCGGCCCGCTTACAAACAATCCCCCCAAAGTTTTTTTCATGGAGTGAAATTATGCTAAAAAAGATCAGGCGCATGGTACCCTTCCCGGTACGGGTAGAATACTTCCGTATGAAGCGGACAATGAGGAATTATTTTAACGGGGCCGCCTTTACCACAGAAAAGGGGGAAAGCAAGGGGGATTATCCCTTCTTGTGTTTTTCTCATACAAGCAGGCTCATCCGGGATTATCCCGAGCCCTGGTACAGTCTTCAGTATAATAAAATCGAGAACCTGAAGCTGGCTGTGGCTAAACTGGGGGGAGCCATACTCCCGCCAAATAAGAATTTTTCCTTCTGGACCATCGTAGGAAGAACTTCCGGCAGGAAGGGGTATAAAGAAGGTATGGTCCTGGTGGACGGCTGTGTATCAAAGTCAGTAGGAGGGGGCCTGTGCCAGATTTCCAATGCCCTTTACTGGACCGCGCTTCATCTCGGTTTTGAAATAATGGAGCGGCACCGGCATTCCTTTGATATTTTTCCCGACACAAAGAGAACAGTACCATTTGGCGCCGGGGCAACCGTAAATTATAACTACGTGGACCTGGTTTTTAAAAATAATTCCACAATGGAATATTATTTCGATATATTTCTTGATGAAGAGTTTCTTCATATTGATGTCTATTCCAACAGGGAACCTGAGCTTCAGTACCGGGTCGTTGAAGAAAATCATGTTTTTACTGAGGAAGAGGGAAAACAATACCGGAATAATGAACTGATCCGCCATCATATAAACAAAGAAGGAGCAGTGGTGGAAAAAGAGTTTATTTGCGCGAACAAGGGCCTGGTTCTGTATGATACAGTACGCGCGTAAACAGGCAGATCTTTTAAGAGAGCTCTTTTTTGAAACGGGACCCTACAGGGGATATGCTGCCGACCGGTATGATATCAGCATTATGATTTTTTTGCTTGGAGCAGTTGCCCTGTTCAGGTTTATAATCTTTTCAAAAACAGCCTATGCCAATGGAACCGACGGGTATGTGTATCTTTTCCAGGTAAAATCGATAATTGAAAAAGGGAAGATGCATTTTAGCGACACTTCGCTTATATATCCTTATTTAACCGGAATAGCCCTGGTGGTGAAAAACTATCTGGTTTCCCTGAAGATTGGAATCGCACTGCTTACGGGTTTTTTTACGGTATCACTCTATTACCTGGCCCTGGTCCTTACGGGAAAGCGCCTGGTAGCGCTTACGGCGGCATTTATCAGCATATTCAGTCCTGGCATATCGTTTTTCGCAATGCAGTTCCCCAAGAATTTTATGGGCCTGGTCTTATTTATGTTTTTTTTAATTTTCCTGGTAAAACGAAAACCGGTTTTTACGCTAGCCGCGTTTGGCATGGTCTTTATTACTCATCGTTTAATGGCAGGAATATTACTTATATATCTATTTCTTTCGGTAATACTTTCACGAAAATATAAATTCATCCTGGTATTGGGGACGGTGTTTATTTTTTGTATTGCGGCGGTCTCTATTGTATTGCCCGGCACGCTGCACCTGGCCGACCTTGAGCGGCTTTCGGGACTGCTTGCGCTCAAGCCCCAGGCAGCGGTCTACTCATTTTTGCAGACCATAGGAACTGACAAGTTTCACCCTCTGTGGATAGTGGAGCTGGTTTGTTGTTATACGCTGGCCTGTATTGGGGTAGTTATAGCTGCCCGCTGGTTTCTCAAAAAGAAAGAACAGGGCCGTTTTTATTTAATAGCAGCGCTCATCGCGTTATTCCTGGTTTTTCCTTTTTACCGCTTTGATATAATGGGAGCGGCATACCGTTTTTACCTGGTATCGATCCCGCTATCCATGGTTCTTATGATCCCGCTTCTTGAAGAGCTGGAAAAGCGGAACAGTCGAATCGTATACCTCTTCGCCGGAGGGCTGGCAGCCTGTTTTTTTGTGAATTATACGGCGTATAAACCGGCTTTATTTGATCCGCCTTACAGTATTTATCAGCAAATAGCCGATCGAACAGCTGCCCGGGTAAAGGAGAAGCCAAATGAGCTCCTGGTTGCTCATAAGCCCTTAGCGGAAATGATCGATTTTACTCATGATCTGGAAGTACTGCCCTGGAAACCGGAAGAGCGCTTTAATAAAAAGCGAGTCTGGAGAGTGGCCAGAGATATAAAGACCTGGGAAATGGAACGGTTTTTGCAGGCAGAACCGCCTAAAGAAACCCTGCTGAAAGTGAGTGCCCATTATATCCTGGTACGGGAGGATGTGTGGGACGGTTTTGCCGCGCTGGTAAAAAAGAGTGATGATGAAGAACTGCGGGCACGGGTTTTTTCCCGGTATAATCCATATGTTGTACGGCCGGCCTATTTGACCCGGAGCAGGGAAGGGGAATAAGTATGAAGTTGTCAAAAAAAATAATAATCACACTGTTTTTTATCCTGCTAATCCTGCCGGTTTCCCTGTATGGAAAGAACGAGCTCATCATCGGGGTGAATACTAATTATTCACTCATATCTTCTTATTATTCTTTTGATACAAAGGAATTCAGTAAAAAGCAGTCTTCCGCGTATGGATATGGAATAGGGGCTTTCTTTGACTATAATTATACGCCTTATGCCGGAATACGCTTTAATGTCACGGTCTTTCCCACATGGAATACCGATGAATCGGTTTTTAATAAAGAGTACAATACCATGTTTTCAGAGATGCTGACTGAGTTTGAACTCTTGTTTACGACCTTGTTTGATACCAGTCCTTTTAATCTCTGGTTAGGACTTGGCCCGGCGCTGCAATGGATAACATCGGACAGGCTGGATAATTATATCATCACCCTTTTTTTGGCACTGGGAAGTAATTATTCCCTCACGGAAAGAGTCCGTGTTACAACAGAGGTCCATTTTGGCATTAATATCGCCCTGGATAATAACCAGTACGAACAATTCATGGATGATGCCACAAATACATCGGATTTTTTAAATAAAGGATTTAACGTATCAACGAAATTGGGAGCAGGTTATGCATTCTAAC
>JAAENB010000730.1 GCA_024224995.1 bacterium
CACAATCTGCGGAGGCATCACTCCGGCCATAGCTTACATTCCGAATTACGTTTTGCAGAATATTGGGACACGACCGACCCGGTGTAGCAGGGAAAGAATTGATCAGCAACTTAATAGCATTGCGAGCTGCATCTGGCCTTGAAGTATCCCCCTCTTCTAAATGTGAGGACTGTTTGAGCAACGCGAGTTCCGCAGCATTTAGAAGAGGGGGATGCTTCAAGGCCCGCGCACAAGCAAAATTTAGCTTTTTAAGAGAGGCTGGCCGATTTCATGACGGCGTGTCCTTTAAAGTGGTACATCTGTTGTATTGTTATTCTCTACATAACAAATGTTATATTATTCTCTTTTATATAACAAATGTTGTATGCTTTTTTTTCAGGTTTGCGATTCCTGCTGCTTTTTAAATAATTCTCTTTGGATTCATTTTATGACTTGACTGGTAACTAATAAAGTGTGGTTGTGTCTTTATTAAATCTACTCAATTAACTTCGAGAGGCATCCCTATGTCCCACAAGACGAACCCGCGCCGGGAAAAACAAATATCTGCATATGAGGAAATTGAATATCCGGATGAAAACCCGCTTTCTTTTTTTAATGCCATTACCGAAACAGTTCTGGTAATAAACAGGGAAGGGACCATTCTTGCCGTTAATGAAGCCGGGGAGCGGAATATGGGAATACCCGGGAATGAGCTCTGCGGCCGGTCTATTTATGAGTATTGTACGCCGGAGGTTGAGAAAGCCAGGAAATTAAATGTCAAGAAAGTTGTTCATTCCGCGCAGGCAATACGGGTTGAGGAAGAACTGGGAGGAAGGATTCTGGACAGCAATCTCTATCCCCTGGTGAATAAACAGGGCACGGTGGAATCTATTGTCATTTTTTCCAGGAACATTACGGAAGGGAGACTGTTGAAGCAGGAGATTGTCCAGGTAAGCGACGATGCCAGGCAGATGATAGGGCATGAGCTCCATGATGAGCTGGGCCAGGTTCTTACGGGAGTTGCTTTCAGGGTAGCGGCTCTTGACAAAAAAATGAAAAAAAAATACCAGTCCGATATAGCCGATTTACGGGATATTGCCGCCCTGGTGAATGATTCTATCCGAAAAGTCCACTATCTTTGCAAAGGATCCCATTGTATACAAATGGATTATGGGGCGCTTGAAGGAGCGATCAGGACCATGGCCGCAGATGTTGAGAATATGTTTGATATTTCCTGCCGGGTAGAGTGTATTATTTCTGAGCAGGAGAGTGACGTGGAAGCCGGGGAGGCAACCCATCTTTTTTATATAGCCATGGAATCGGTTACAAACTCAATAAAACATGGCAAAGCAAAGAAAATTATTATCCGCTTTGTTCGCGACAGCTCCGGCTTCCACATGTCCATATGTGACAATGGGACCGGGGAAAACGCTGATATCGGTCTTTATCCGGGAATGGGACTGCATATTATGAAATACCGGGCTGAGATCATTGGAGCGAGATTTGAGACATCTTATTCGAGCCCTGAAACCGGCTTTGAGATTAATGTCACAAAGGAATATTTTGAGGAATAATCTACCCCTGCCTGCCGTATATTTAACCCCACAAAGTAAATTTATCACAAAAAAAGTATCACCGAAGTGGTTAGTTGCAAAACTAATGATATCCGTGATTGACAGATCTTAAAAAATACATTATGAATAAGCATCGAATTTAAAGGAGACAGGTTTACTGAACACCGGAATTGTATATGATTTGCATGGATGTTTGTTTGGTTTAAATTTTTAATAAAATGATTAGTGTAATGATAGTTGACGATCATCCGGTTGTTCGAGAAGGATTGGTAAAGTTGTTTGAAAACGAGGATGATATTGAGATTTGCGGTGGGGCTGATGACGCGAATGTGGCTATTCGTTTTATTGAAAAGCTGAAGCCAGATGTTGTAATTGTGGATATTATACTGAAAGGGTCGGCTAACGGGCTTGAACTGGTACGGGCAATCAGCCAGCGTTTCCGGAATGTTGCAACCCTGGTTTTTTCGATGCTCGATGAGGTAACCTACGCGGAACGCTCACTTCAATCCGGAGCCCGTGGATATATTGCTAAAAATGAGGCCCCTGATGTTATAATTGAAGCCATCCGGAAAGTTCATAAGGGAGAGCTGGTTATTAGTAAAAGCATTGCCGACAATATTGACCTGAAACTTGTCCATGGACCGGGAGATGGGAAAGAACCAACTGTTGATCTTCTAACAAACAGGGAACTGGAAGTCTTCCGCTTAATGGGGAATGGATATGAAACAAAAGAAATCGCTCAAAAATTGAATTTAAGCAAACATACGATTGAAACCCATCGCAGGAATATTAAAGAGAAATTGAAAATCCGGAATAATAATGAATTGATAAAAACAGCCGCCCAATGGATAATTTCCGACAAAAAGAACCACTAGTCCCGGGACTCTCCTTTTTCATCCTAAAATTAAATGAAATTTCAGTCTTGACAAAAACAGGCCTGTAAATGACCCTGTAATCTTCTATACTTAAATACACTTATGTACAGGTTGGCTCAGTTATAATGAAAATTTTAGTAACCGGAACTGCCGGATTTATCGGTTTTTTTACCGCAACATACCTGCTTGAGCGGGGAGATAGTGTGGTTGGTATTGACAATATCAACGATTACTATGATCCGAATCTAAAACACGGCCGTTTAACAGAAATGGGAATAAACACCCGGGAGCTTGAATACGGCAAATCTCTTCAATCGGACAAATATGAAGGGTATTGTTTTTTGCAGCTTGCCCTGGAAGACAGGGAAGGTCTTGCTGCTCTTTTCAAGGAGCACAAATTTGATGCCGTATGCCACCTGGCCGCCCAGGCCGGAGTTCGATATTCCATTAGCAATCCATATCAATATATCGATTCCAATATTATGGGATTTATGAATATCCTGGAGTGCTGCCGGTTTAATCCCGTTTCCCATCTTACCTATGCCAGCAGTTCATCGGTCTATGGGCTGAATGAACAGATGCCGTTTAAAACATCTCATAATGTAGATCATCCGGTGAGCCTCTACGCGGCCACTAAAAAATCAAATGAGCTCATGGCTCATTCCTATAGCCATCTCTATGGGGTTCCAACAACGGGTTTGAGATTTTTTACCGTATATGGTCCCTGGGGAAGACCCGACATGGCCTATTTTCTTTTCACCAGGGCTATCCTGGAAAACAAAGCGATCGATGTGTACAATAATGGCCACATGGAAAGAGATTTTACCTATATTTCAGATATAGTTGAAGGAGTTGTCCGGGTTCTTGATTCTCCTCCCCTGGGGAACAAAAATTGGAGCGGCATGGAGCCCGATCCGGCAAGTTCCGGGGCGCCGTATAAAATATATAATATCGGTAATAATTCACCGGTAAAATTAATCGATTTTATAGAAGCTATTGAACAGGCCCTTGGGAAAGAAGCACGGAAAAATTTTCTTCCAATGCAGCCGGGGGATGTGCTTGCCACCTATGCCGATGTCTCGGGCCTGGTTGAAGACCTGGGGTATAAACCAGCGACCCCGGTTACGGATGGTATTGCTTCTTTTGTCGCGTGGTATAAAAAATTTTATGAATAAGGAATATGTGTATCTTCTTGCGCTCATTGCTGCTGCCGCGGCTATTATGGTATTGTCGGTAATTCCCGATGTGGGAGAAGGGCTCAATTCCGGGTGGTGGAAACACCTGCTGGCCTATTTTGTTTTATCGATGATTAGCGGTTTGTATTTCAGATCAAAACAGTTCCGCTATTCCCTGGTCCTGGGGACGGCCCTTGCTGTTTTGTATGGTACCGGCATTGAGTTTATCCAGTTAGCAATACCATACCGTTCTTTCCAGCTCACGGATATGCTGTTCAATTGTACCGGAGCCTGTATGGCGCTGATTCCGCTTCTCTATTGTTCCGGGAAAAAGATAATTTAAAAAGATAATTTAAGTTGTGGAGTTACCCAATTATGAGAGATTTTTTAGAGAGGCTTATGGAGTTCCTGGGAAGGGGACTGCTCTTTGTTTTACTGGGATGCTTTTTTGTGTTATTGATCCTGGTAATACTCTACCTCATCAAAGCCTTCCTGGGTATTGATATTTTTCCCGACTCCCATGTGCTTGACTTCTTATAAATGAAATATAAATAAGATATAAATAAAAAAAGAGGGGAAAAATCCCCTCTTTTTTGTGAATCTATCTAACTTTTTATTAGTTGCCTAACTGGTATATTTCGCTAATTTCGGAAGCATCCAGCGCTTTAATGTAAAAGCGAACATCATCAATTGATCCGTTCCAACGGTATCCGCCGCTATACTGACCGATATAAAAGTCTCCGTTAGAGGAAGTAAATCCCTGGGTAAAAGAATGAACATCGCCGAATTGCTCGCCGTCCAGGAAGAACGTCACTGTACAGTCAGTGTTGTTTACAATCACTGCGTAGTGGTGCCATTCGCTGTCGGGGAAGTAATACCCGGATTTAATGGTTGATCCGCCTTCAAGAACAACATCCCACTCTCCGTCGAATGTTCTCATGTGCCATCCGCCTACACGCCGTATGTACGCGCACCGGCTGGTTCCGTTTCCGGAGTTGAGCCACACGGCAGCGGTAAACACCTCGGCGTTGAATATTACATTGCTGTAAGGGATTTCAACATAATCGTTCTCTCCGTCGAAAGTCATCGCGGAGTTTCCGATTTTTCCTTCTGTCCACTGAGGACTGCCTGCGAGTGTGCCTGCGTTCCCGTTCCCGGTAGAATCGGAAACTGAAACTCCGGTTCCTTCTTCGAATTCCCAGTGGCCGGAAAGAGCGCCGTTGCCGGTTATTGAATAAAGAGCGGTAGATACATAACTTGCTTCTTTTCCGTCTACTACAGCAATAGCCTTAAGGGTCATTGTTGTACCAGCCCCTGCAATAGCGATTGCTTCGCTAAATTGAGGAGAACTCTGTGTTGGCTCGCTTCCATCGGTTGTATAGTGGAAAACAGCGCCCGTGTCTGAGCATTCAAAAGATACTGCTATATCTTCATCGTAAGTACCTGCCGGAGGATTAAAGCTCGGCAGAGCTGTAAATACTTTTTGTTGTCCTTCTTTATATAGTTTTTTGATCTTTGAGTCGCTGAGTATTTCTTTGTAGAAACGAAGTTCGTCGATACTTCCTTTCCAACGTCGTAGCTCATTGTACTGGCCAATGTAAAGACCGGTTTCGGAATCCTTAACACCATTGGTATATTCATGAACTTCACCGAATTGCTCGCCGTCTACATAAAAAATAACGGTTCCGTTGTCGCTGTCTTTTGTGTCAACTTTGATGGCATAGTGGTGCCATTCGTTCGCGGGAAAGGTATAACCGGATTTTACTTCATGCATCTCGTCACCGTCTTCGAAGGTAATATCGAGCTGTCCTCCGTAGGTCCGTACATGCCATCCGCCGATTTTTCTAAAACAGGCTGCTGTTCTGTTTCCATTGTCATGAGTAAGCCATGCTGCAATGGTAAATGATTTTGCGTTAAAAATATCATCGTTATATGGGACTTCAATGAAATCGTTTTCCCCGTCCAGTTCCAGCGCGTAGTCGCCGATTTTTCCGTTTAACCATGCTCCGCCCGTTAGTGTTCCGTTGTTGCCGTTAGATGATGAGTCTTTAACTGTTGTTCCGCTTCCCGCGTCAAATTTCCAGTGACCTGCCGGACCTGAGAAGAATTGGCACCCGGTGGATACAAAGAATGTTGACAGGAGAAGCAATAAAAGTATTCGTTTCATGGAGACACCCCTTAAGTTTAATTTATTATGTTGACTGAAATACAAGCCATGCGTAAAAACCGTTCCGGTATTTTCGCAGAGTTTACAAAACAGTCTTTTTAAAAAAGTATGTGTTATCACCTTTTTAATTTTTTATGCGGTTTGTTAATTGTGATAGAAAAATGAGAATGCAGCAGCTCCGGACTTTAGCTGATTTTTATAAAAAATCTTCGGTTTTGCTAAAGCTGGTTTAACCCGCCTGCGTGGGCTATCTTTTACGTTAGTTTAATAATATAAAAAAAAAAGTCCATCGTCAACATTGAAAAGCGATTTTTTTTATTTTTTTGTGTATAATAATTTGTACAGACCGGCTGGTCGGTAATGTATGTAAATTTTAATTGAAGTTCTTTTTGATTCTGTTTTATTTTGTTCTACTTTGATTCATACAAATATTTTTTCTTTGTATGATAGATACTCCGCGCTGAAGAGTAGGGCGGCGGAAATATCCAGGTTCCAAAAAGACTTCCGTGAAACAGGTCCCCGGTTACGGGATGAACTGCCAGAACTGTTGCTCCTGTCCGGGGAAGGTTATAGCTTATGTCCTGCCAGGTTTTTCCCCTGTTCCTGCTTCGCCAGATGTGCGATATCCCCGCTGCCTGCATTCCCGCGTATAGTATATTGCTGTGACGGGGATCTATGGCCACTGATCCTACGTAGTTTCCCTGCCTTTTTCCGCCCGCAAGCTTTAAAACCCCAAGACTTTTCCACTTTTTGCCGTTATATACTGCCAGGTCTTTCTTTCTGTCCAGGGTATAAATTATATTGGGATTGACCGGGTCTACTGCAAAAGTCGGCTTTGAATCGAGCCCGTTAAATTGCCATGCTGCCTTTGCGTATATTCTCCATGTCTTCCCCCTGTTATCGGAGCGGAAGATCCGGTTTCGGGGTTTGGGCAGGGCATAAATGGTGTTGGGGTGTGCCCGGCACATGCCCATGATCTCTGCTTTCTGTTTTGCCAAATAATCTATCTTTTTAAAGGTCTTTCCCGCGTCTGTTGATATTTTGTTCCCCGCGTACACCACTTTCGGGTCTCCGGGATGAAACGCTATAAAAAGATTATTGTTATATTCATTATCGACAATTGTCCAGTTTTTCCCGGCATCAATAGAACGGACCAGTTTGGTGTTAAAATAGAATCCCGCTGAAGCCACTACTATTTGAGACCCTTTTACCGGCTGAATGTCTCCGGCATGCATTCCCATCCAGTTTATTCTTTTCCGTACCCAGGCCCAGGGGATGCGCCGCTGCTCAAAATATTTGCCCCCTGTTGTGGTTATGGTTGTACTTACATCGCAATTAAAAAAGAGGAAACGGTCCGGATTATGTATATCAAAGGCCGCGCTTTTGTTCCACCAGCTCCAGGCAAACCCCGTAAAAAGCGTGGAACTGTTGGTAAATGTTTTTCCGCCGTTTGTTGTTTTCCATATTGCTGCCATGGAATAGGCTACCGCCTCTTTGGGGTCTTTCGGATTCGGCACTATGGCCGTCGCTTTTCCCACGAACTTGTTCTTCCAATTCCTTCCGAACCCTTTCGGCGGTACTACCCCTACAGGCCGCCAGTTTCTTCCCCCATCGCTGCTGACCAGGGTATTCTGCCGTATCCCCGTTAAATACATAACATGGGGAAATCCCGGGTTGAGAAAGACCTGGAACGCGTCGAATTGTTTTAGCAATGAAAAGGTGCTCCCGCCGTTTACCGTGCGGTATAATCCTTTCCCTTCAATTACGATATAAAATACCCGGGGATTCCTGGGATGCATGGCTATGGATGATACCGGTCCCCGCTCAATATACCGTATGGCAAGAAGTTTGTTACTGTTCCTTCGCATCTTAAAAAGCCCCTGGTTTGAGCCCAAAAAAAGCGATCCGTTTTTGGGATGAACCTGGATAGAATATATGATTGTGTGCTTTTTCAGTTTTTTTAGAAGACGCCAGGATTTTCCTCCATTGTCGGACCGGTAAAGACCGGACCCGGGAAAGGCCGCGTACCAGGTTGTTGCCCCTTTTTTCCTGATGCTTGACGGATCATAGGCGATTGTATGCTGATATATCCTGTTTATAATGCTCTTTTCCCGAAGGACATGCTTCCAGGTTGTGCCCCCGTCTTGTGAGCGGTAGAGTCCCACAAAATTTTCCGCTACGGTAACGGCTGTTGTCATATGATTCTCAAGTATCGCGAATACAATATCCGGATTTACGGGATCTACTTCTATTGACTGGCCCTGGGTAACATACATATTCTTGCACAGGGGTTTCTTCCATGATGTTCCCCCATTGCTGCTTTTCCATACCTGGGCCACATCCTGGGATAGATAAATTACATCGGGGTTTGACGGAGACCGGGTTATGCCGTGAAAGTGCTGCTCTCCCTCTCCGCCGGGCTTTCCCGCTTTAAATTCCGCCTTTGTCCGTATGGGCATTACCAGCCATTTTTTTTCTTTTTGAGCGGCATAGGCTGTGCTGTGTGTTTGCGGTTCCGGTGCGGCCGGGAAGAAGAGAAATAAGAATAAGAGAAATAGCGAGAGCGAAAGTGAAAGTGAACTTAAAAGAAGGATTTTTTTTGTTTTTCCGGCCATGAGGGGTCTCCTTGTTGAAAAACAAAAAGCGGCGTTGTGCCGCTTTTTGTTTGGCTGCCTGGTTATTGTTATCTCCTCCGTCTTCTCCGTGAAGAGCTGCTGCTGCTTGATTTACTATCGGTAAATCTTTTGGTTATGCCTACGTATATTTTCCAGTCCCTTTTGTAGGTCGCTGTTATGTCACTGTCCTGGCTTTCATAAACCGGCAAAACCCCCATTAAACTGCACGACAGGTCTTTTTGCATCTGGTATTTTACTACGGGGATTACATCCACTCCCATGAACGCGTCGTTCAGGTCGCCCTCTACGGAACTTCCTGTTGAGTGTATCCGTTCCTTCGAGTATATAAAATTTCCCTTTGCCTGGACCGACAGGCCCTGCACAAAACTGTTCAATGAATATTCAACTCCCCCAAGGCCGCTGAATAGAAAAGAAAGATTTATATGATGCTGGGTTGTGGAACTCACCGTCCGGTCTGTGGGCATGTACATTACCGCGCCGCCGCTTAAAAATAACCGGAGGGTGTTGGTTATGTTTATTGAAAATGACTGGAGCAGTGAAAACGTAATACTGCCGTAGCCCAGGGGGATTATTTGCGTAAAATCACTTGCGGTGGCGTCTCCTGTTGGAAAGGTTGTCTTTACCCGGGTAATACTGTAAAGGCTCCCTGTGAGATTAAAGCAAAATGAAAATCCAAGTTTGAGGTCGCCAAACCCGTGTATGGAATAATTGGTGTCGCTGGCTACCATTGACTTTCGTATAAAGGGCAGGGTAAAATCCACTTCAAGAAAATCATTTACTGAGTAGGCCAGGGGAATATAGACCATGGTTAAATCGCCCGAATGAAGCTGCGAAATAGTTCCCGTAAAAGTCCCGGCCGGGGCTATTGGCAGCCCTTCATCAACGACGGTGTTTTCCAGGACTACAGTATCCGATTTATATACAAGCGATTCCACTCCTCCTTCTTCCGCAAGGAGAGAAGTCATTGATTGCGCGAATCCGTTTTGGGTATAACCGGTAATGGCCAGGCCCACTAATAAAATATAAGATATAATTTTTGTCCGATAATTTTTCACAACTAACCTCTTTTAAAAAAGTTTAAATTTCAATTTAAATTTCAATATATTTTGTTAAAACGATCTTTCCAGATTGAAAAACAGCTTCCATCTTCTTTTTTGTTCTTTGGCAAGGTCATCATCCTGCCATTCGTATACCGGGTATATGAACATCATTCGAAAGTTTGTTCTTTTTAGAATTGTATACCGGGCAACTCCTATTACATCCAGGGTTGTTAAGGCATCATTCATATCGGTCCAGGCTGATGTTGTCCAGACTCCCGTGTCCGATGTCCTGGTTATGCTTTGATAACTCCCTTCAGGATTAACAGTAAAACTCGCTTTTGCCTGTACAAAGAGCCGGTCAAATACCGCGTATTCAACACCGGCCATTGCGCTGAACAGGAATGACGCGTCAATATTATACCTTGCTAACGTGTCATGATCACGGTCGGTTTTCCCGTAATATACAATGCCGCCGTTCATAAAGATCTTAAACGCTGGGGGATTGCCTCCAAGAGAGAGAGCCGCGGACTGGAGAACCGATGCCGTATAACTGCCGTGGCCCGTGGCTACTACAAAATCCTTGCTCTTGGAAGAACTGTTGCCCGTAGGTATGGTAACTTTTGCTCCCGTTGTAAAAGAGAGCCCGCTCGTTGGTTCGATGAACCAGGAGAGCCCTAACTTGAGGTCTCCCAGGCCGGTTTTAGTATAGAACCTGTCCTGGTACATGAGCGAATTCGATATGAAGGGCAGGCTGAGACTGCATTCAATGTTATCGGTTATTGAATAGCGGACCGGGACGTAGAATATCTTCACGAACTGGGAGTGAAGCTGGGAGAGTCCCAGGGTAAGAGAACCTGCGGGTTCAATGCCGCCGCCTTCATCGAGTATCGTGTTTTCTATCATTACCGTGCTGTAACGGTATAAATGGGTTTCCGGGCCTCCCTGGTAAGTCAGGGGAGATACCATCTGCGAGAACGCGGTACCGGAATTTGCCAGGAGCAGAAATAGTACTGCCGCGGTATATGGTATTTTACGAAATAATTTTTTCATTGTACATCCTCTGTATTATCAAAGAAACTGAATTTTGTTTCTCAGGGCAGCTGTAGGGTGATATACATCGTCGCAGAGAGCTAATGCCTCTTCTGAATGCTGCGGAACTCCCTTCGGTCAAACAGTCCTCACATTCAGAAGAGGCATTAGCTCTCTGCTGGATATTGTTTTTACAGCTAATTGTTTTATTGCTATGTTTGCGTCTATAGTATGACGTTTTTTTTTGCTACC
>JAAENB010000731.1 GCA_024224995.1 bacterium
GGGTTTGGTTCTGAGAGACGTTGCAGTGCAACGCCTTTACTGGCTGGTTTCTGGCCAGGGTTATGGAGACTCTGAGGAGGGATGCGACCCCTGCGAGGGGATTCGGTACGCGTACACGGTGTTTATTTGGGGTTTAACCCCTCCGTGGTGTTTATTCGGTTATTACCCCCTCTGTGGTGTTGGCCCTGGATAAAATCTCCGGGAAAAGGCCCGGAAAGACGTTGCACTGCAACGTCTCAAAAACCAAACCCCGGGCAATGTCTTCGGAAACCAGCCCTATTGAAAAAGAGTTTCTTGAGAGTGCGGACCCCGTGGAACGGGGAAAAATACGAAAGAAACTGTGGGTATACCGGGGTCTGTTTCCGAAGATGCTCCGGCAAGGGTTTGGTTCTGAGAGACGTTGCATGCAACGTCTCTCTTCCCGGAAAACAGGCCCTGTTTAAAATCCAGTTTCTTAAGAACATTTTATCGCGCATAAAAAAAGCCCACCTGGGCTTTTTTTGCTTGACTTTTTCACTATCAAAGTGTATATTAATAGAGCACCGTCTAAAATAGATAAAATATATACAAAATGATCTAAAAGAGAGCCTGTTAATGAAATTTTTTCGCACCATATATATCGTGGTAATACTATTTTTTACCGCTTTTGCCCTGACTTCGTGCAATGATCTTAGTTTGCTTACGGGAAGCGGCTCCGGTTCCACTCCAACCGATAGCGGTCCGGATTCCGGTGACTTTTATTCAACAACAACCCTGAATTACGGCGGAACAATTCGATATAATGGCGCTGCCGGCAGCTATGAAGCTGTTATGGCAATCGATTCTTCGGATAATATAATTTCAGCGGCAATGGTACAGGACGATTTCGACCTGGACGGCAATGGTGATACCGTGGGAACCGCGGAAACCTCGAATTTATCTTCAGGAGTTGTGGATATTATCCTGGCAAAATACAGTTCCAACGGAACGCGTCAGTGGGTGAAGCGTCTTGAAGGAAACGGTATGGAAATAAGTGCCCTGGGTATAACCGTAGACAGTTCGGATAATATTATAATGACCGGTAGACTGTCGGGAATGGCAGACCTGAATGGGGACGGAGATGTCCTTGATGACAATGAATCATCGGGACTGGGCAACCTGGATGCCTTTGTATGCAAATATTCCACCAGCGGTTCCCTGCTGTGGTCGAAACGTTTTGGCGGAGCAAATAATGATGAGGGAACCTCAGTAAGCGTTGATTCTTCAAATAATATTTATGTAACCGGAACCATTATGGACAACGTCGATTTTAACGGAGACCTGGACAACGATGAAACAGGCGAAACAGCTTCCGGAATATTTGGTGCCATGGATATGTATATTTTAAAAATGAATTCATCGGGCCTGTATCAATGGTCAAAACGCCTGGGCGGATTATCCAACAAGGATAAGACATATGATATTCATGTTGATAAAAATAGTAACGTATATATCTGCGGTGAGCTTGCCGATGATGTTGACCTGTCGGGCAACGGGATTGCTGCGGATGAAACCGGTGAGACCGATTTGACGGGTTTTACCAATGCTTCTGATTGCTTCATTAGCTCATTTGACAGCAGCGGCGCGTACCGCTGGTCAAAGCGTTTTGGAAACTATTCAACCCAGCTCATGGAATACGCGACTGCCGTAACTTCAGACAGCAGCGGCAACATCTATATTACGGGTTTTTCCGATGGCGGCTCCTATGACCTGAATGGAGATGGCGATTGTTTAGACGGTACAGATGAAACCGACCCTCCGGGGAACAAAGATTCCTATATAATTTCTTTTAATACATCGGGATTGTTCAGGTGGGCAAAACTTCCGGGCGGCACTGTTGCCGATATCAGTCATGACATTGGCGTGGACAGTGATGATAATATCTTTATCACGGGAAGGGTGAATAGCGGTACAATGGACCTTAATTGTGATGGTGACTATGATGACGGCATCGCCGAAACAGGAGCCGGTTATAACGGTAATGATATTTTCGTGGCAATTTTCAACAGTTCCGGAACTTCAATAAATTATGCCCGCTATGGAACGGACCTGGAAGACCAGGGCGTTAGCCTGGCAGTGGGAAGCGATTTTATTGTACTGGGAGTGTACGTTACGGGAGATGCAGACCTGGATGGAGACCCCGGCACAATAGAATCAACGTCCACGGATTCAAACGCGGACATCCTTATGGTGCGCTACGAATAAATTTTTATAACGGGCTATTAAAAAATCAACCCGTATAGGCTTTTTTCGTTTGACTATTTCCTCTAACAGGTATATATTTAAATTGCAATATATAAAATAATTTTAAAGTGAGTGCTGGTGATGATTTGTGGGCGACACAATATTTTTGTTGTAATTATCTTGTTCTTTACCCTGACCTCATGCAACAAGCTTGGTTTACTCTTAACAGGTCATTCTTCTTCAACAACGACCCTGAATTACGCCTGGTCGATCCGGTATAATGGCGCTGTAGACAGCTATACTTCTTTTATGGCAATTGATTCTTCGGATAATGTAATTGCCGTGTCAATGGTGCTGGACGATTTCGACCTGGACGGCAATGGTGATACTGCGGGAACCGCAGAAACCTCGAATTTATCATCAGGAGCTACGGATGCTGTACTGGCTAAATATAGTTCCGCAGGAGTACGTCAGTGGATTATTCGGCTGGAAGGAGCCTCCGGGCCCTTTGACTTTTATGCTATAACTGTTGACAGTTCAGACAACATTATCATAACCGGAAAACTGTCCGGACCAGGGGATTTGAATGGGGACGGTGTTATCCTTGATACCAATGAAATAGCGGGACTTGGCGACGATGATGCCATTGTATGTAAATTTTCCGGCAGCGGCACCCTGTTATGGTCAAAACGTTTTGGCGGAACACTTGCCGATAGAGGGATTTCCGTAGACGCTGATTCTTTAAATAATATTTACGTAACAGGAACGGTGAACGGTACTGTCGATTTTAATGGCGACCTGGACAATGACGAAACAGGAGAAACACCTGCCGGTATATTCGGGGACAAGGATATTTATATTGTTAAAATGGATTCATCCGGAGTGTATCAATGGTCAAAGCGCCTGGGCGGTCTCACGGACGTAGATAAAGCATATAATGTTCATCTTGATATAAACAATAATATATACATCTGCGGAAATGTTGCTGATGATGTTGACCTGTCCGGAAATGGGGTCGTTGCTGATGAGACCGGGGAGAGCGACCCAACAGGCTTTACTGATGACGCAGATTGTTTTATCAGCTCTTTCGACAGCAGCGGCACCTATCGCTGGTCAAAGCGATTTGGGCATTATGCAAGCTCATTGGAGGAATACGCGACTACCGTAACTTCGGACAGCAATGCTAATGTGTATGTTACCGGTTTTACCAGTGGAACCGGCTATGACCTGAACGGTGACGGAGATACAGTAGACGGTACGGCCGAAACCACTCCCTATGGAAACAAAGATACCTATATTATTTCTTTTGATTCTTCCGGCTCATCCCGGTGGATGAAAACCCTGGGTGGAACGGAAGACGATATCGCCTGGGATATTGATATTGATGCTGATGATAATATATTTATTATTGGCAAAGTGAGTAATTGCCCCATGGACCTTAACGGTGATGGAGACTTTGTTGACGGCACTGCCGAAACAGGAGCCGGTTATGGCGACACTGATATTTTTGTAGCGGTTTTTAGCAATACCGGAACTTCAATAAACTTTGACCGCTTTGGAACGGGACTGGGAGACCAGGGCATCTGCCTGGCAGTGGGAAGCAATTTTATTGTACTGGGAGTGTACGTTACCGGAGATGCCGACCTGGATGGAGACCCTTCTACAATAGAATCAACCTCTACCGATTCAAACGCAGACATCGTCATGGTACGCTACGAATAACCCCTGGCGTATTTCAACAAAAACAAAAAGGGAATATTTAGAGATTATTTATTTGTTCCGTTTAAATAAAAAAGTTTAAAAAAAACTTCCCCCGGGAAGAGAAATGGGGGAAGGAGCAAAATAGTTGTATATGAATGATGAAGACGGAGTCTGAGTTGGCCCCGTCTTCAGTTAGGAGCCCGTTACTATGATTATCGGACTGATTATTCCGATATCTTTCCTTTAAAGGCTCTATACACAAAAGCCGTATATCCAATAACAATGGGCATCCCAATGAGCGCGAAGACCAGCATAATGGACAAAGTAAGCTGGCTTGATGAACCATTGAAAATTGTAATGCTGTTATTGATCATGTGATGATGGACATCAGTCACCAGGTTTAAGTGAATATCGGTTACCAGGTTTGGATAAATACATGATCCGGCAATCCCCCATAACCCGGCAAAAAGGACCGAAGACATAAGAAAAGCACTGCCTTCTTTTTTCTTTTTGAGCATAACCTTTAAACCCGCCCAGGCACCAATCACAATGATTGTTGCGAACCACGCGGCAATTTTACTCATATTATTCGGCATGTAAATAATTGCCAGGACTAAGGCCAGGCCAAAAAGAACAATAAAAACGATCCATAATTTATTAAGGGCCTGTTCCGCTCGTTCTTTAAGGTCGCCCTCGGTTTTAAGGACTATGTACGCTGCGCCCTGAATCAAAATGGCCGAGAAACCTAAGAGTCCCGTTGCCAGGGGAAAGGGTCTGAGCAGAGTAAAGAACGTTCCCCTGAATTCAAAAGCCGAGTCAAGGGGAACCCCGAGAACCACATTGCCCAGGGCAACACCAAACAGGAGAGCCGGCAGAGCACTTCCGATAGTAAAGGCCCATTGCCACATTTTTTTTCTGGGCTCATCGTAATGCCAGAACTCCATGGAGACCGCTCTAAAGATGAGCGCGAATAAAACAAGCATAAGAGCAAGGTAAAAGCCGCTGAATACAGTGGCATAGGCATGGGGAAAGGCGGCAAAAAGAGCCCCGCCTGCGGTGAGAAGCCATACTTCATTCCCGTCCCAGAAAGGCCATACCGATTTGATTAAAATTTCTTTATCTTTTTCTTTTTTCCCCAGGAAGGGAAGAAGCATTCCAACTCCCAGATCGAATCCGTCAAGGATAGCGTATCCAAGAAAAAGTACGCCGATTAGAAAAAACCAGGCATTTTGTAATATAACAATAGTTTCCATTAGTAGAATTCCTCCATCTCTTTAGTTCAAAGTTTCAATGCTTTTCCTGGTATCAGGAATATCTCAGGGCATCTTCCGGTCCTTTTTTTACGATCTTTTTTAGTATTATCACAAAGATTGTGAAAAGGAGCACGTATATGAGACTGAACATGATAAGAGAAAAAAGAACCTGCCACGCGGGAACAACAACGGAAACAGCATCTACTGTTCTCAGTTCCCCGTATACCACCCAGGGCTGTCTTCCCACTTCAGCCGCGATCCATCCTACTTCACAAGCAATAATAGGAAGAGGAGCGGCTAAGAATAATATTTTCTGATACCATTTTGTGTCGTAGAGTTTTTTGCGCATGAGCAGTAATATTCCTAACGCGGCAATTCCAAAAAAAAGCATCCCTAAACCAACCATAAGATGATAGGACATATAGGGCAGGAACACAGGAGGACGATCCTCTTCGGGAAAATCATTAAGCCCCTGTACTTTTGAATTGGGATCGAAGGAGATGAGCAAACTGAGTAATTTGGGAACCGCGATCTCAAAATGGGTCTTTTGCGCACTTTCATCGGGAATCCCGATAATGGACATGGGAGCTCCTTCCTGCGTATCCCAGAGCGCTTCAAAAGCTGCCATTTTTACCGGCTGTGTTTCAGCTACCTGGACCGAGTGAGCGTGTCCCGATACCAGTAAAAGGAACATTGCGCCAATGAACATGAGCATGGCTATTTTGAGCAAGGGCCGGAAATATTCCGTAAATTTATCTTTTAATAAATACCAGGAGCTAAGCCCGGCGGTAAACAGAGAGCCCACTATCCAGGCCGCGAGGATTACGTGAAAGTAACGGACCAGGGTAGAGGGATTTAAGGCCGCGTCCATAAAATTGGTAAGTACGGCTCGTCCGTTTTCCATGACATACCCGGCAGGGGTTTGCATCCATGAATTCGCGATGATGATCCATAAGCCGGAGAGATGAGACCCGAAAGCAACCAGGAACGCGGAAAGACAGTAAACGCCCTTTGAAACCCTGTTCCTGCCAAAAAGCAGGACTCCAAGAAAGACCGATTCCAGGAAAAAGGAAAATATTCCTTCCGCTGCCAGGGGAGAGCCAAAGATGTCACCTACTGCCCTGGAGTACTGAGACCAGTTCGTTCCAAAGGAGAATTCCAGTACAATTCCTGTTGAAACTCCCATTGTAAATATAAGGCCGAATATTTTAATTAAAAATGTTGATGTTTTTTTATATATTTCATCACCTTTTTTATAATACAGGACTTCCAATGCTGTTATAATCAAGGATATCCCTATGCTAAGGGGAGGAAATATAAAGTGAAAACCCGCTGCTACGGCAAACTGAATTCTTGACAGGAGAACCACGTCCATTAAGAAACCTCCTTTTGTGTTATGTGCTTTTGATTCGTGTATTTATTATTAAACTGTAATCGTTACAGTTTTATAGCTGTTACCTTATAGGGGTAATAGCAAAAAAGTCAAGAAAAATATTATTTTTTTTAATCAAACCGGTATACAAACCCGTTATCGAAAAAACCTTTCTGTTCCGGGTCTATTTCGTCAATAATCCCCAGGATCATTTTTGAGAATAATCCTTTGCTGGCTGCCATATTTTCGTTTAAAATTTCAATGGGTGTTGGGGTATCTTTAACGCCGTTGGCGTAGTCCACGCCAAAACCCAGGAGAACATAACCCATTTCGCATTCGCCTGCCAGGATTATTTCCGGCCCGGCGGTTTGGCTTACCATTGAACATCCGGCTTTTTGAAATACTCCTATTTCGGTTCTGGTGTTGAACCGGGGACCGCCTGCGTGGGCGTATACCAGGTTTTGTTCATATGAGATGCCCTGTTTTTCCGCTGCCGCGCGGGCTGTTTTTCCGCCTGCCATGGAAAAAGGCGACCCAAAAAGGTAGTGCCCTCGCGTGGAGTCTCCGGGATCGGTATATATGGTGCATACTTCCCCTGAGGGGAGCCGGTTGTCGAGGAAATATAAGTCGTCAAAGAGGCATAGCTTTGCCATGGGAATTGATGCGTCCAATATACCCATTATACTGGTTGCGATAATGAGATCTACGTTGTTTTCTTTCATGGCCAGGATATTTGCCCGGTAGTTTATCATATTGGGCAGATTTTTGTGACCTGAGGCGTGGCGGGCAATAAAAAAAAGATTGTTCCCGTTCCTGGCGGATTCCGTTATGTTTACGGAACCGAATTTTGTGGAAATCTCTTTTGATGAAGCTTCACTGAGCTCGGGGAAGTCATAAAATCCCGAACCTGTTATTATTCCGATATTCATAACCCGTCTCCCTATTATTATAGAAGTTAATTAAATGGCATTTGAGCATAGTCATTTAAAAAAATCTACAGATATTTATTTTGAGTATAGTTTTTTCTGCGAGGGGAGGGGCGTTGGCATCCGTGGTCCCGAGTCATTTAGTTGTAAATCAAACGGTCTTGGCACTAATTCCCTGATGGCGTATGAATAACATGAAGATTTTGAGTGATAACGATTAATTCATTTCTCATGCATCTGCTCCACGCAATCCCAATTCTCAGGAGTCCCATCTCTTAAAAATTTCTCACATCTTCGCAAATATATTTCAATAGCTTTATCGTCACTATTGCTTTCCTTGAGTTCCTTAAAAACATCATGGGCCTTAGAAATTTTTTTCTCGTGATACAGTTCCACACCTCTTTTAAATTGTTCTTTCGCGTCAACAGCAAGATCAAATTTTTCCCGGGGCAAGCCGTTTAGTATCTCAATTACGGAAACAGGCTCATCTTTTCCTTTCACTTTCACCACGCCCAGGTACCGGGAATCATAATCCTCAGTATTTTTTAACGCCTTAAGGCAGCCGCCGCTGATGAGAATGCCGCTGCTAAAAACTTTGGTTAACCCTTCCAGTCTCGCCGTAAGATTCACCGCGTCGGAAATAACAGTCGTTTCCATTCTTTTTTCCGCGCCAATGGTTCCGAGCATTAGATTTCCGGTATGAATTCCCACGCCAATAGAAATTGGATCGTAATTCTGACTTTTTCGGTGGGAATTATATAAAATGATTTCCTCCTGCATTTCAATTGCCGCGTTAATCGCGTCAGAAGGAGATTTTGGGAACAGGGCCATTATGGCATCGCCAATAAATTTATCGATAAACCCGTTATTGTTTTTTATTATTGGAACAACCCGTTCCAAAAATGAATTAAGAAAATTAAAATTTTCCTGGGGTGATAACTTTTCCGAAAGAGTAGTGAAGTCGCGAATATCCGAAAAAAGGATAGTCATTTCTTTAAGAACCTGGTCTCCCAGTTTTACGTCTACTATACTTTTCCTGTTCAAAAAAGAAAAGAATTCCTCAGGGACAAAACGGGCAAACCCCAGGGTCATTTGTTTCTGCTGGTCAAGAGCTATCTGCTGTATTTTTTCATTCTCTTCTTTGAGTATATTAATACGATCTCCCATGGCAAAGGATAACAGCACAACTTCAAAAAGCGAACCAATCATGGTGGCATGATCCGTGATGAAAATACTGGGTACCAGGCCAAAACGGAGTAAACTCTCGGTCAATAATCCTACCAATAAAACTGTCCAGGCAATAACGTAATAACGCGCGGGACGATAACCCCTGAATAAGCAGATATAGCCGGCAACTAAAAGAAGGCATGAAACCAGCGCGGCGAGTAAAGCCTCGAACTGTATGGCGATACTATACTTGACCCAGGGAGAAACAGCTGTTGTAATAAAACAAACGGTGATAAATACGATCAACAGTTTATCCAGGCGAGGGGCATTCTCTTTTGTTTTTAAAAAACTCTTACAGAAAACAGCCATGAACGTGCCGGTGAGCCCCATAAAGATAAGGGCGCTTTTATTCGCCCACCAGGGAAAACCGGGCCATAGATACTGAAAACCAAGACCATCAAGTGAGGCTCTCCCTAGAATAAAACATGAAACATATATTACGTAGAGAAAATAATTTGTGTCCCGTACTGTTAAAAATAGAAACAGGTTATAGAATACCATTATTAACAAAATACCGTAAAAAATACCATACGCGATAAAGTTATCCTGGAGATAACTTATTAAGGATTCCGAATCTCTGAGTCCCGCTGAGATAAGCATGGAACTTTCGCTTTTTATATGAAAATATATTGTTTGCTTTTCCACTCCAGACGGCTTTAGTCGAAAAATGAAATTACAATTTTTAATATCACGATTCTCGAAATGAAACCTGTCGCCGGTTTCTCTTTCTATTATATTCCCATCCGGATTTTGAATATGTATTTTGATATAATCGAGCAGTGGATAATTTAATTCAAAGAGCCAGTCCTTATTCCTTACCTCCGGGGAATAGATAAGATTTATTCTTATCCAGTACGCGGAATTAGTAAAACCAAAATTGGGCTTCTCTTTTTTAACGGGGATAAACCGGCCGGAAAAAGAGTCCCCAATAACATCCGCGATAGTTACTGTATTATCCTTATCTTCCAGGTAATCAAGATGAAGTCCCAGGGGGTAATATCTTGTCCCTTGTTCAACAACCAGAGGGGGAGCGGCAGCAATAATTGCGGGGATAGAAAAGAACAACGAAAGTAAAGACATAGTTGTTAAAATACGGAAAGTATTCTTTTTCATTTTTTAGCTCCACCCTGTGAGATTATAAAAAATGATATTTGATTTTTAGAAAATGTCAACAGAGAAATTGAAAAAGAGAAAGCAGTTGCTTGTTTTTTTGACCATATTTGGGTATTTGTACAGTTTTATGATACTTGTATTGGATTTACACAACAAAATTGTTTACTCAACAATTTTGTTGTGTAAACAATTTTGTTGTGTTAAATTCTTGTTGACACAATAAAATCGTTGTGTCAATTTGTTTTGAAAGCATAAAAGGTGAATAAAATGAAAAATATTATCGGTCCACCGGTTACAGGTGATGATTTTTTTGGCAGGGAAAATGAATTAGCGCGAATGAATGAAATTTTAGCAAACCGGGATGCAAGTATTCTCATTCCCGGACCAAGAAGGATCGGTAAGACAAGTCTTACTATGGAATTTATTCGGCGTTACAGTAATGAATACATGTTTGTATATTTTAATCTTCAAAGCAGGTACTCTATTTTGGAATTATACAATGACATTATAAAAGAAACAAACACTAAAGTGGATCTTAAAACCAGGATAGGAGACAAAACAAAAGGTCTAATAAACAATTTTTCCGAGCTAATAAGTGAAATAAATCTAAAATCAGTGAAAGTAAAACCGGGCTCAATTGAGCCGAATGTAAAAAAGGTAATGAACAGCCTGGAGGAGATATTTGAACACCTGTCAAAAGATAATTTCATTTTTATTTTTGATGAATTTTCAGATTTTATTATAAACCTGAGAGACCACAATGAAGATTACAGACTCTTTCTTGAATGGCTAAGAAAACTGCGGCAAGCCGGAAAGATCCGTCTCATTATTACCGGTTCTATTAATCTAATTTCCACAGCTGAGGAGCTTAAAGTCCTTGATTTAATAAATGATCCTGCTCCGCTTGAAATAGCTCCTTTGACAAGAGATGAGGTTTTTGAGTTCCTTAATTCTCTTATACAAGATGAAAAAATAAAAATTCCTTCCAGTGCTTATGATTTTGTTTATGAAAAATTATCCGATGGAGTTCCTTTTTATATTAGACTCTTTGCTGAAGGATTAATACAATATTCCCACATCGACCGGAAAATAAAAAATATTTATGAAAAAATCACCGACAAGCAGCATATAGCGTTTGAGCATTTACATAGCAGGCTCGACGGTCATTTTAAAGCAGGGAACGACAATAAAGCGGCTAAAATTCTTCTTTCGAATATTGTCCATGAAGTAAATAATTTTGATGATCTATATCCTTATGTGGAACAGCTTTTATCTAAAGCTGAAGCGAATAAAATACTTAAAAGACTAACAGACGAATGTTATATTTTACATGAAAGCGGCAAGTTTAAGTTTGTTTCTCCCATGCTGGCCGACTGGTGGAAAAAAGCATACGGCTTTGAGAGGAGTGAGTAAATGCATAAATATGATCCCAAAAAAAAATCGCATGAAGAATTATCCGGAACCCTGATTAGCGGCAATAATATTCTAGCTGAAGTATTAAAAGACCTGAAACCCGCTAAAAAAAAGCTTACTGACCAGTCATGGATTATTACCGGTGCCAGGGGCGCGGGCAAGTCCCATCTTATAACCCTTTTATATAGGGAAATGAACAGCACTGCGTCTCTTTCAAAACACTGGCTTCCCCTTATATTTCCCGAAGATATTTTTTGTGTTGATTCTCTTTACCGGCTGCTCTTGAGTATATTTGAGAATCTCTTTGAGGAACCGTATTGCACTACTGACTTATCCGGCATTAAAGCTGAATACAATGAAATAAAAAAGATTCGGCTTAAGGGAAGCCTTAAAGAAAAAAAGGCTTTGAAGCATACCATTAGCAAGGATCTTTTTGACCTTTTAATACAAGCCAGGGATCTCACCGGCAAGAAAATTATTTTGCTCCTGGAAAATCTCCAGGATATTATGGGGGATTTTTTAGATGAGGATGATCTTAAAGACCTCAGAGCTTTTATGCACGAACACCCCGATGTTTTTATTATTATCGGTACTGCCCTGACTGTGTTCTCGGACCTGCAAAACTACAGTAAACCCTTTTTCCATTTTTTTAAATTAAGAAGCCTTGAAAGTCTCAGCAATGATGCTACTGTTGATTTTCTTCAGCAGCTTGCTGATTATAATAATAACGATACAATATCCGCCAGGATACATAGCAACAGGCATTATATTTATACTTACGGGCTTCTTACGGGGGGAAATCCCAGGCTCATGCTTTTTTTATATGAGCTGCTTGAAGATTATGAAAAGCTAAACACTGAAATTATTCTTCATAAGATAACGGAATTAACCCCCTATTTTTTGGATAAACTTAAAAATGAGTCACAACAGAGAAAATTAATCCTTCATGCTCTTGCAACCGGCGCGCCGGCTCAAACCGCTACCGAAATTGGCGAAGAAATAAACGAGGATGCCAGATCGGTTACTGAGCAGTTAAAGCGTCTTACGAATGAGGGGTGGGTGAAAGAAATATCCATTGACGCTGAAGATGTTAAGAAGAAAGAGGTCTTTTTTACTTTGAAAGATTATTTTTTCAGGGTGTGGTATAAGGTGCGGATGGGCGGGATTGATGAGAGTGATGTTCATTGTATGGCTGAGATGGTGGTGATGATCCTTGGGCAGAAAGAGATTAAGAGAAGACTTGATATTTATAAAGATAAAAAGCTTGATGCCGCGCAGCTGTATGAAGTGGCGTTGAAGCTTGTTAGTGATGCGGATTACATGAAAAATATTTATTCTCTTCTGGAAGTGTCCGATGAAGTAATCTCTGGGGAAATTAAAAAATTAGTTAATGACATTATTGTTTTTGACGAAGCAAAAGAGTTGGAAAAAGTAATTGAAGCAGGTGATAATTTATTAAAATATATGAATGATAAAAACTATAAAAAAATTATTGAGTTAAAACCTGATTTTTATCAGATCCTGGTCGGTATAATTATTTATTGCGTGCTCAGTGGAGAGCATGAGAAATCATATAATTTTTATTCTGAATATATAAGATTTGTGCCTGAAATTGGTTCTAGCTATCAAAATTTATCTATAGTTGCTTTTATAAAAAAAAATTCAGATCTCATTTTTTTGGCTTCCGATGAATTAAATCGTTTAATGGACGAGAAAGCAACAATATCAAACAAAATTGAATCAATTTCCCGTCTTGTTCTGCTTGATAAATTTCTGACTACGACAGATGCCATTGATGTTCTTCTAAAAGAAAAAGAACTTCCTGGTTTCGAATTAAAAAAACTTGAATTTATTATAGAAAGTTGTATTCTGATTAATGTTTCTTTTTTAGGAAAAGTTAAGGATGCTGAAATAACAATTTTAATAAAATATTGGGTTCGTATAATTCAAAAAAGGTACAAAAAAGATATTCTTAAAACTAAAGTTGGGAACTTTATTATTGGCTACATGTCTTTAACCGATATTGAAAGTATTTCTTATAAACTGGTTGAAAAGATTATAAATCAATCTATTGGTAAGGACACTGAGGTTTCAAAATTAACTATTAATGCAATTGAAACTGCAGTGAATGAATTTAAAAGAGAAGGTAAGGTGTCGATGGTTGATCCCATGTATAAGCTAATCGTTGAGTTTTTTTTGAAAAAGTGAAACCCTGGGTTTTATTTTAAGAAAGGTAAGAAATGAAATCCTCTTCTCATTCCCCAAATATTCTTACGCCCCTTCTGGGGGGGGCTTCTTCGCCTGAATCTTCTTCCACACCACGGGCACAATCGCCAGTATCCCGAAGAACACAAACACCAGTATCATCTGCCAGGTCATAATATCACCCATGCTGTTGATTGTACCAAGCTGGGTACCGGCATAGACATACACAAAGGAGCCGGGAATAATCCCCACCGCAGTGGTCCAGGCAAATGTCCGCAGAGGAATATTCGTCAATCCGCCAAGCAGGTTAATAAGAAAGAACGGGAATATGGGAATAAACCGCAGGGTAAGAAAATAATTCGGCCCGTTTTTCTTCAGATCCCCATTAAATTTCGCTAGTTTTTCGCTATACTTCTCCTGAATAGAGTCACCTAAAAGATACCGGGCAGCAAGGAAAGCCAGGATCGCCCCGGTTGTGGCACCGGCATTCACGTATAACACACCCCACATCCCAAAGAGAAAACCGCACGCCAGGCTTAATACCGCAGCACCGGGAATAGAGAACGCCGTAACAACAACATACACTCCAATAAAAGCAACAACCGCAAGCAGGTAATTGCTCTCTATAAAAACAGACAATTGCTCTTTATACTTTTTCAGATTCTCAAAAGTAAGATAATCATCCAGATCAAAAACCTTTACCGCCACAATAACTCCGATTATTATCAACAGCAAAATACCTTTTTTAATATATTCCTTTGTCTTCGTATCCATTTTTAAACCTCAACTTCGAACCTCAAACTTTTTTAATCCCTCCGCACAGCCTTAATAATCTTTACAACGGGATGATTTTGAATTTTGTCGATATACGCCAAGCGCGCCAGCTGCTTTACCACGTCGGAATACCCGGGGTAGGCGTGTATCACATCGTTTAGTTTATGCAGGGGAATGCCCAGTGTTTTGGCAAGATGCAGTTCCTGCATCAGTTCTCCTGCCCGTTCACCAAGAATATGTATCCCCAGAATTTTACCGTTTTTATGGCACACAACTTTCGCAATACCGGTCTCGTTCCTGTCGGTTTTAGCCCGGTCAATAGCCGCGTAAGAAGCCCTGAAAACTTTAATGGAACGGCCGTATTTTTCAAGGGCCTCTTTTTCCAGCAGACCGCTGCGAGCCAGTTCGGGGTCCGTAAAGGTGACCCAGGGAACATGGTCGTACTGAGCTTTTTTATTAATGGGCAGCAGGGCGTTCGACGCGGCAATAATGGCCTGGTAATTGGCTATGTGACTGAACTGGTATGGGCCAACAACATCCCCGGCAGCGTAAATATTTTTTGCCGATGTCTGAAGATGATCATTAACCGTAATGCCTCTTCCGGTAAATTCAATCCCGGCTTTTTCCAGGTCGAGATCTTCCAGGTTTGGTTTTCGCCCGGCAGCAATAATAAGAGCCTCTCCGCTGATTTTACCGGGAACATCATCTTTCAGGTAATGAACCGTGACGGTTTTCTTGCTTGTGGTGAGCGAAGTAGAACTGCCTTCTACCTTCACGACTTTTGCGCCCGTAAGAATAGTAAGTCCTTCGTCCGGAAGTTTTTCAGTGAGAATTCCGGACAGCTCCTCTTCTTCCCTGAACAGGATCACGGGTGCCATTTCAATTACCGTAACTTTCGCGCCAAGCCGGTTAAATGCCGAAGCAAGTTCAATCCCAATGGGACCGCCGCCCATAACAATGAGCGATTTGGGGATCTTTTTAAGAGAGAAAATATTTTCATTGGTATAAAACGGGACCGAGTCTATCCCCTCAATGGGAGGGACCATGGGAGCCGAACCCGTAGCGATAAGGAATTTGTCCGAAGTAACGATTTTAGTCTCTCCCTTTATGGTAAGGTCAATAGAATGAGCGTCGCGGAAACGGATATCCCCGTCTTCAATAGCGGTAATACCGCTGTTCTCAAAGTGGTCCGGTTTTTCACCGCTGTAGACATGGTTGACCACATCACGGACACTCTTCATAACGTTGTCGGTCTTAAGTGCAGCCTTGCCTGAGAACGCAAGACCGTATTTTTTCATATTCGAAAAAACATGAGAAGCCTTTGCCGATTGCAGCAGGGCTTTGCTGGGAACACATCCTGACCAGGTGCATTCACCGCCGAATTTTTTTTTGTCTATCATAGCGGTCTTTTTCCCAAGACCCGCGGAAAGAGTCGCTGCCGTAATACCGGCACCGCCGCCGCCAATTATAATTATATCATAATCATATTTAGCCATTGTATCCCTCCTGAGAAAAGAAAGTTCGAGGTTCGAAGTTTTTTGCCCGGAGTTAAATTCCAGGGAAGAGTTTGAACTTTCTATTATATTTTTCATTGCAATTTGTTTCATTTTTTAATTTTAGTTCTATGTTCAATGTTTGTAAATTTATTCTTCCACTCAGCAGTGAGATTATTAAGAAATTGTGCTGTATGAGAAGCTGTGTTTTTGTTATGTTGATAAAAATTTTTTAAGTCGTCCAATTCGTCGATGTCATTCCTGGTTTCAAGGAGCCGGTGTTTTTTTCCCGCTGATGCTGTTTTTAGCAGTGTTTCTTCAAGAACGGTTTCGGTGCTCCAGGTAATCCCCGTGAACAGAGAGCGGGAAAGGGAGTCTTTTGTAAGGGCAACAAGGTAATACCCGCCGTCTCTACTTGGCCCCAGCACAAGATCATGTGTCGATAAATTGGTAAATGCCGAGTTTATTGTTTCGGCGGGTATGTCGGGGCAGTCACTGCCAATGAGTACGGCGTTTTCGTACCCCATGGAAAAAACAGAATCAAAAGCATTATACATCCGTGCGCCCAGGTCCGAGCCCCATTGCGGCTCTGACCGGTACGTATACTCTGCCGGGGCAAAGGCGTTCCCGTTTTTTTCTTCGCTTACGGAATAGAATATAATTTTTTCGGCGTCTGTTTTTTGAGCAGTCTCAAAAAGATCCCGGAGAAAGTTTTTATATAATTCATACGTAGACTCATTTCCCAGATCTTTCGCAAGCCGTGTCTTTACCATCCCCTTTTGTGGATGCTTAAAAAAAAGTATTAACGCACGATTTGTTTTCATTTGCAACAACTCCCCTTGCTTGTTTCCGCGCCGTCTTTAGCTGAAGAGATGCCGCAATCTTCAAACAGCCCAAAATGTTCGGAATAATCTCCAATAATTTCAAAATACCGGCCAAATCTCGTCTCCCGGATCATTTTTTCCGTGTTGCCGCAAACCCGTTCCGGCTTATTTTTATAAAAAGTATGCTCATTATCAAGTTCAAATTTAAAAGGAGAATAAGGAATTCCGCCCCGGTAAATAACCACGTGCCCGTAATCTTCGCACGCGTCTTCAAGCCCCTCAAGCTTCCAGAGCCGGTACGTAATTGAATAAAATGTGATATTCTCTACCAGGGCTTCAATTTCGGGATTGCTGATCGTTATTATTTCCCTGCTCATTATCCGGGGATCGGTAAAACCGGTTTTACGGGCAAGCCGTTCAAAATCCTTATAATAGAGAGCTCCGCCCAGGCATTCGCCATAGAGGATCTCGTTTTTGGCAATGGACTCGGGAATACGCCTGTCGGCATAGACATCGGAAAAATAGAATTCGCCGCCGAATTTAAGCGAGCTATAGATCTGCTCCAGGACAGTTCCTTTGTTCTCCGCCAGGTTTATTACGCAGTTCGATATTGCCAGGTCAAAGGATTCATTGCTGAAATGGCGGTTTATTGATTCCATATAATCATGGATAAAACTCACGTTTTTTTGCGAATAACCGAATATCTCCATTTGTTCGTCCTGGTATTTTTGAGCGACAGAGACCTGGTTTTTGGTCATGTCAATACCGTGGGCAAAACCCTTTTCACCAACAAGCTGCGAAAGGATGTACACATCCCTGCCCGTGCCGCAGCCCACATCAAGAGTAGTGAGCCCGTTCAGCGCAAGGGGAATGGGAGAACCGCAGCCGTAATATTTTATTACGATCTCATCGGAAATATATTTAATACTGTTTTTTACGTAATCGGGAAGGGCGTCTGTAGTACAGCAGGCATTGGTTTGCAGGTCCCTTGAGGATTGCAGGGTCTCTCCGTAATAGTTTTGAACGCTGGATTTAACATCGCTAATAGTAGTAGAGAGTTCATCAAAAGAAAAGCGGGCCGAACCCGCGCCGGTTCTATTTTCGGCGTTCAGGAGCGCGCCCCGGCAGCTGCTTCCCTGGTTTACCGTACAGGCATAGCAGTAGTCATCAAAAACGATCCCGGGCTTGAAATTATCAAAATTAATTTCCCAGAATTTTTTATCTTCATATCCCCTGATGCGGGTGTTGGTCGCCAGGTTGAAATCACAATCATAAATATAGCCCTCGTAATCAATGGAGATAAGGGAACGGCACATAACCCGTTCCAGTGTGGCCGGGTTAAAATTTTTTTTTAAGTGCTGCTGGTAGCTGTCCAGGGTCCCTTCTTTTTCGAGCTGTTTTCTAAAACGCTTAATGGGAACATTTACAATGCTGATAAATTTATTAAATTCAATATCAAACTTTTCTTTAAGTACTTTCCGGTAGTTTTTTTCGAGTTGTGAAAGATCATCAGGGAGATAATCGCCCGTGGGATTATACACAAGATCAACAAACAAGCCGCGTTCACGCAGCTTTTTAAGGATATTGAGGCTTCGTTCAAAAACACCGTTCCCTCTCTGCGTATTGGTAGTTTTTTCAAAGGGAGAAGGAAGAGAGCCGATAATTTCAACGGAATGGAGCTTTAAAAACTCCATCATATCCCGGTATTCCGGAAGATCAAAGGCAACCAGGTTCGTTCGAAGAATGAGCTCCATGTTTCCGGAGAGGGATTCAATGAAGTATGGAAACACAGGATTGAGAATGGGCTCACCACCGGTAAATTCTACGGTTTTGATCCCCGAAGCCAGCAGGGTTTCGACAATTTTTTGAGCGGTTTCTGCGTTCATATTTTTAATTCCCGCGGGAGAAGCATCGACATGGCAATGCTTGCACGCCAGGTTGCACAGGTTTCCCAGGTTTATTTGAACTATTTCAATCGTTGTCTTTTGAAATGCTTCCCGGTCCCAGAAGTTATTCATTTTTCCACCCCTTATAATAATGTTTCACCAGACGTTCCGGGGAAGCGCCAAAAAGATAGAGCGCCTCAATTGTCCAGTTTTTGAAAATAGTATGCCAGGTCCCTTCTTTTTCCCATTTCCTGGAAGAGGTTCTTACCTGTTTGGGAATAATATATATACGGTCTTTTCTCTGTTTGATTTTTTTCATAAGATCTATATCTTCCATGAGAGGAATAGGGCTGTACCCGCCAATTTCATGAAAGTAATTTTTATTAATAAAGATAGCCTGGTCGCCAAAAGGAACCCTGGTAAGCCGGTGCTTGATTGAACCCAGGAACCCGGTGAGCCGGTAAACAAGCCTGTTGTTGTCGAGTCCCAGGTCAAAGGAACCCGCGACATAATTTCCCGGACGCATAACTTCTTCAATATCGGAAAAGGCGCCTTGCGGCAGCTGCGTATCGGCATGGAGGAAAAGGAGTATGTCACCGGCGGCGGCATGGGCCCCGGTATTCATTTGCCGGGCTCGTCCTTTTGGGGAAAGGATTTTTTTTACTTCTCTGTGTTGAATGACCTGGGCAGTGCTCCCTTCCGGACATCCATCGGCAACAATGATCTCAATATCCTGGTCTTCTTTGAGTTCCGTAAGCGCGTCAATGATCGAGTTTATCGCGTTCATTTCATTAAGAACAGGGATGATGATCGATATGGTGAGTCTTTTGTTTTCACTCGCAGTCATAATATCTCCTGAAAAGACTGTTGCCGGATGCAGGCGCAGCTGGGGGGTTGAGGGGGCGCGCCCCCTCAACCCCCTACCCATCGCGGCGCGTTAGCGCCGCGTGAACAGTTATAAAAATATATCTGTTACTATAAATATAAATTTGTTACCGGGAAAGTCAATATTAATACAGGAACTTTTGTATTTTTTCTATATTTATAATGATTACAAATTTGTATTGGATAAAATCTAATGGAATCCACCAGGGATGCTGATGGATGTTGTTAAAAGTCGTAAGCCAGTTTCATGAGAAGTCCGGGGTTGTTCTCTACGAAGTTATGGATGTCTTCGCTTTTCATGGCATATAACGAGACCGGGTCTTTATGATAAAAAGTATAATCTGCCGGTTCTTTGTTGTAGACTTTGTGCATGGCCCCAATGAAATCGCCTTTTCTGAGAGTGGCTAAAGTCGCCCCCGATTTATGAACTTCCACTTCTCCGTCTCTTAGAATATATACGAATTCCAATTTATTTCCTTCCTCAATTAAATAACCCGGGCCTTTTCTCTTAATGGGAATAAATATCGATTCGAGCCAGGTTTTCTGGGAGGAGGTACAATGCTGAAAGTATTTACTGGTGGAGAGCAGGTTCCAGGTTTCACTGGTACGGATCTTTGCCAGCCGCTTGAGCGTTGCTTCAAACTCCGTGCCCACGATGAAGTTGAGGAATTTATCTCTCACAATAGTATATAGTATAACATCTGTTTCGGCAAAAACATCTGCTGCCCGTGTGCCTTCGGTTACCAGGGCTACTTCCCCGAAGTATTCATAGGTCCCGTAGATCTTGTTCTGCGCAAGTCCGCCGCTGTGAACAGAGACATTTCCGGAATTGATAATATAAAACTTATCGCCCCGTGTTCCTTTTTTTATAATAAGATCTCCTTTACTGTATTTTTTCTCTTCTACAATATCGAGAAATTCCCTGGCCTTTTCTACTGAGATATCATTAAAAAAGTCGAGGTGTTTGAGCAGGCCAAGTATCTCCTGGGCCTGTTCAAATGGAGGGGATTGGGTGTCGAAATTAAGGGTATTTTCTATTCCAAAGGTCGCGAGTTTTAGTGAAGTACCTTCAATGAAATCTTTTTTTGATATATGGTAAATAACTGTTTTTTCCTGTATCTCTTTTGTCAGTGAGTTTAAATAGGTGAGCGGTGTATGGAGCGGCGGTATTCCCGACTCGTGATATATTACTTTTGATTCCCAGGGGAAAGAACTTAATTCTTCATATCGTTCCGCGCTGATTATCCCTTTGTCGTATAATTCCTTGTGGATCTCGGGGTCGTTATTGTGATCCGATGAATAGGCAAAACTCTGGTTCTGGAATTCCATATTAAAACCGATCGTTGGTATTGAATGGAGGGTGTAAAACATATCGAATTTTCCATTATGAATATAGACGGGCTCGTTTATTTTTACCGGGTGGAAATCGAATAGTTTCATGAGATAGGAGATTGGCACATTTGCAAGAGAGGAATACTTTCTCAAAAAACTCATAATAATGGTTTTGGTACTGTAAACCGTAACCCGTTCTTCTTCCAGTATTTTCTGAAAGGTTCCCGCGTCATGGTCCGCGTGGCAGTGTGTTAGGATTATACTGTCTATGAGCTTGGAATTCACATTGGAATCCTTAAGCCATTCCGTTGAATCTACCGGCGGATCGACCATTATGCCCCGGTGATTGAGCCATATTATATACCCTGATGTATTATCTTCAGGGTCAAACCCGTGACTTGGGCCAAGACAGGTTATACTGAAAAGGGGCGGAATGTAGGGGTCGTGAAGCCGTTCGCCGATATTATAGGCCGCTTTATATTCTATTAGAGCGGGGATCTGGGCTATCTTTTTATCACCCTTACTGATCTTAAAATATTCATCTCCGTCGAAGGTGATGGTAATTCCCTTAAAAGTAAAGCTGTTTTCTTCATTAAAGAGGCCTGCGGCAAAGAGATCGGATAACTTCAGGTTGTTTCTAAAAAAGTTCATTTCGTGCTTGATTTCGGAAAAATGGCTGTTTTCGCTTCGTATTTCATAATCAATGGCAATATCCAGATCCTTTGGCCCAAATACCGATTCCTGCAAAACCTTTTTGATCCGTTTATACTGGCTTTTCGTGCAAATAATATAGGTTTTTCGTTTTTTTATAAAGAAATTAAAGTAAATAGGGAACTCTATATCTGCCACACTGATTCCCCTGTGCCAGTTAAAGAGTTTATTCGGCAGCACAAAAATCTGGGGCACTCCTTTAGGCAGGAGCATGGTATCTTTTATCGTCTCCGGAGGAGAACCCACCTGTATATATCCAATAGGACTATCAACAAGATACCCGCCTCTCGGCAGCAGCGTAACAACTCCATCCAGCTCATGTAACGGTTTCATTGCAGACTATTTACCCTTTATATCATAAAATTTATCCATAATACGATATAAATCTTACCCCACTCCTTTTCTACTGTCAATAACTTTGTTACTTTCAGTTACTTACTCCGTAATGTATGGCAGACCCTGGCTCCTTTTCCTTTCCGGGCGTAATAATCCTGGTGATACTCTTCTGCCGGGTAGAACGTCGATGCCGGGACAATTTGCGTAACGGCTTTTTCTTTGAAGACTCCTGAACGGTCAAAAGCATCTTTTGATATGCGGGCTTCTTTTTTTTGCTCTTCAGTGTGATAGAAGATTGCCGATCGGTACTGGCTGCCAACATCCGGGCCCTGCCTGTTCAGGGTTGTTGGATTATGAAGCCTCCAGAAATAGTTCACCAGTTCCAGGTATGAGATTACCGACGGATCGTAGCTGATCTCTATTGCTTCCGCGTGTCCGGTGTCGCCTCTCGATATACTGTTGTATGTGGGATCACTAAGATCTCCACCGGTATATCCTACTGTTGTATCCACCACACCGTTTAATTCTTTAAAAATCGCTTCCACTCCCCAGAAACAGCCGGCCGCGAAGGTCGCTGTTGCCAGTTGTTTGTCTCGGGCTTTGGCCTTTTCCTGTTTCTCAAAAAGATCTTTGTGCTTCCCATATCCCTCTTTTTCCAGGTCTTCAACCGGAATAAACCGGAGGGAGGCTGAATTGATGCAGTACCTGAGCCCTGTCGGTTTTGGCCCGTCTTTAAATACATGGCCTAAATGTGAGCCGGCTCCGGCGCTTTTTACTTCCACCCGTTCCATGAAAAAGCTCCGGTCGGTCTTTTCCGCGATATTTTTCTTTTCCAGGGGCCTGGTAAAACTGGGCCACCCGGTGCCGGATTCGAACTTATCCTGGGAACTGAAAAGCACTTCACCCGATACAATATCAACATAAATTCCCGCCCGTTTATTGTTCCAGTGCTCATTTTGAAAAGCCCGTTCCGTTCCGTTTTCCTGGGTTACCGTATACTGCAGCGGAGTTAGTCTCTTTTTTAGATCTGGTTTATTAAATGATTTCGGATTATTCATAATAACCTCACTTTTATTATCATCCCTGCTCGAACAGGAATGGAATGCTCCCATTGTACCAATGACAATTATCGATACAAGAGTTATATATACTGTTTTTAATGCTGATTGTAACATTTTTTACCTCTCTTGCTCTTATGGCATAACAATGAGCTTACCCTGATATATAATTATAATTAATTTTTACATAAAAGTCAATTTTTTGTTGCAAAAAAATGTAATTTTTATATATTTGTAATAGTTACAATTTTAATATGAAAATAGGGCAGGGAGCAAGGGAAAAGCAAGAAATTTTCGTAGATATTAAGAATCCCGCAGTAATTTCAGAAATCCTTCCGGGGGTAATGGTTTGCTGAAGTAGTATCCCTGGATTTCATCACATCCCTGTATAAGAAGAAAATTTAACTGTTCTTCGGTTTCCACTCCTTCGGCTATAACCTTTAAGTTCAGTGTTTTTCCCAGGGAAATAATGGCAGTGGTGATAGATGAAAATTCGGGGTTTGTAGTTGATTCTGAAATAAAACTTTTATCGATCTTAAGTTTGTCTACGGGCAGACGGGCCAGGTAACTGAGAGAGGAATACCCGGTGCCGAAATCATCAATGGCAATCTCAATTCCCATGGAGGTGAGCTTTTTAATTGTCTTAATGCTGGCCTGCATATCATCCATAAAAAAGCTTTCCGTGATTTCCAGCTCAAGATGGCGCGGGTCCATGCCGGTGTCATGTAATATACGAGCTATCATATCTAAAAGCCCTTCGTCTTTCATTTGAATAAGTGAAAGGTTAACCGCAACCCGGATACCGGGAAATCCTTCATCCTTCCATTTTATATGCTGGACGCAGGCCTGGCGCAGACTCCATTCTCCAATGGGTATAATGAGACCGGTGGTTTCCGCTATGTGAATGAAGTCTCCGGGAGAAACAATACCTTTCCTGGGATCATCCCAGCGGATAAGCGCTTCAACGCCAATTATTTTTTCAGAGAGGGTTTCAACCTGGGCCTGGTAAAAGAGGCGAAACTGGTTATTCTCCAGGGCATGATGTAAATTGGTTTCCAGAACCAGTTTTTCATAGGCCATTTCATTCATTTCTTTCCGGTAAAACTGAAAGTTATTTTTTCCTTTTTCCTTGGCATGGAACATGGCAGTGTCGGCATTTTGCAGCAGGGTTTTTATGGTATCTCCGTCACCGGGATACTGGGAAATCCCAATGCTTGTGGAAAGAAATATTTCCTGCCCTTCAAGGGTAAAGGGCTCCTTGAATATATTTATTATTTTTGTGGCAATCACTGCCGTGTTCCGGGCTGATGATACATCATTCAGAATAACAACAAATTCGTCTCCTCCCACGCGGGCTACGGTGTCATATTCGCGCAAGGTTTCCTGTACCCGTTCCGCGATTGTTTTTAAAATAAGATCGCCAATATGATGACCCACTGTATCATTTATTTTTTTGAAATTATCAAGGTCAACGAATAAAATAGCCAGCGATTCTCCTGTACGCTGTGATTCCTGCATGGCATGTTTTAGCCGGTCAATAAGAAGCGTGCGGTTGGGCAGTTCGGTCAGGGGGTCGTAATAGCCAAGCTTTTGTATATACTCCTCCGCGATTTTTTTATCGGTAATATCGTATAATATGCCAATGTAATTGGTTATTTTTCTGTCTTCATTTATTACGGGGCTTATGGTTTCCCAGACCGCGTAAACCTCTCCATTTTTTTTCCGGTCCCAGATTTCACCCTTCCAGATGCCGTTCTCCCGGATTTCCTCCCACATCTTTTCGTGAAATTCATCATCCTGCCAGTCTGTACTGATGAGATGGGGGTTTTTTCCCAACACTTCATCTTCCGGATAGCCGGTAATTTTAAGGAAAGCCTTATTTACATGTATAATTTTTCTTTTTGAGTCGGTTAGGATTATTCCTTCTATGGCATTATCGAAAAATGCCGAAGTGAGCCGGGGGTTCAAATAGGTAAGGCTTTTATCGTCATGAAAGGAGGCAAACACCTTAATATACGAATTCAATTGTTCGTTATTCAGTATCAGTAATATGGTTTGAGCGATAAATTCTATAAGTTCTTCATCACCGGGAGTGAAACTTTTTCCGTTTGTTTTTTCCGTGAAATAAAGTCCACCCACCGCTTTGTTATTCTGCCGCAGCGGTGTTGCGATAAGTGTCTTCATGGGCGGATGCCCCGCTGGAAATCCTGCTGAGACCGGGTGTTTTGATATATCATCAATTCGAAGCGGACTGTTTTCTTTCAGGATATGCCCCAAAATCCCTTTCCCCCGGGGAGAGCCGCGATTTGCTATCATCCTGTCCGCTTTTTCACTATCTATTTTTGAGTAGATAAACTGCTCATATTCTCCTTTTTGATCAAGAATAAAAATCGCGGAATAACCGGCTTCCATTACAGTGTTTGCTTCTTCTAAAATCTTCCGTAATATTTTTTTTATTTTAGACCTGTCTACAACTCCGGTTATAATCTCATATACTGCCTGGAAGTAATCCAGCAGTATGGATTGTTTGTCTTGTACGTTTATGTCTATTTTCCCTGTTTCCATACTTCTATTTTAAGTATAATCCGGGAAAAAGCAAGAAATTTTTATTGATTATGATACTGTAATTAATGCTTGACTGTGCGTAAGAGTTGTGTTATTTCCTGGATTTATCTCAATCTTTTTCAGTGTAAGTTATAAGGGTGAATAATGGGATATAAAAGGGTTAGAATACATAAAAAAGAAGAAGAAAAATTACAAAGATCATCCAAAATGCCTCAGAAGTTCTATAATGAACCTGGAAGTGAATTTGATTTAATGCATCATCATGACGCAATAAATCAAATTTTTCGAAAAACTACAGGTATAATTCAAGCCAGGGAATTCCCGGGTAATGAGCCCGTAGTATCTTCAAACGTTGAATCGGGTATTAATTCAATTAAGGGCAAAGGAGAACCTCTTAGTCAATCGGCTCGTAATTTTTTTGAACCCCGGTTTTATAAAGCAGATTTTAGCAAGGTGCGTATTCATAGAGGGACTCACGCGGATAAACTTGCTAATGATGTGAATGCCAGGGCTTTTACGCTTGGCAATGATATTGTGTTTGGTAAGGGGGAATATAACCCGTCGAGTAAGTGGTCTGAACCCATAAAACTGTAATGACAAAAAACATACAGTAAAGGAGAATGAACTTGTATATTGGACATATGTATATTATAACGCTGGAATATACGGGGGAAAAAGAAGTTTAAGAAACTATAAAGGCAAGAGAAAATTGTCGGATTGGATTAAAAAAGGAAAATATGCAAATTCGGTAAAAGTAGTTCAAAGTTATAAGATGGTTAAAAAAATGAAAATATTTAACTAAGAACTAATTAATAAAAAAAAGAAAAAATGAATAAAATAATATTAATCATAGTAACTGGTTTCCTTCTCACAATGTTGTTTTTTAATGCCGGGTTTTCAAAAATTCTTAAAAACAATGAATTTAAACTCATACTCAATAATAAAAAATATTCATTGTCCATACTGACAAATTCAAAAAGCAAAATATTGAATATTCCGCAAAAATGGCTTTTATGGGAAAATAAAAAAGACCCGATTTATGAGAATATTTTTGTTTCACCAACAGCATTCAGTGAAAAAATTACTTCTTTTGAAATAGGGGAAAACTTAATTGGTTTGCAACTGTCTTCGTACAACATACAGGAAGATGGTTCTGCTCAAAGCGCTGCCGGAAAAGATGTGTTTCTCATCTATAATACTGTTTCAAAAAAAATATATAATGGAAATTTAAACCTTGGAATTACAAAAGCCAGGTATCGCTCGGACGGATGTTTTTCCGCGATTAATCACCAATTTATTATAGCTGATATGAATAATGATAAACATATGGACATTGGGGTGATAAAAGAAGAGTTATTATGCAGAGAATTTAATGATGGTGACGATAACATGATAATTGACGGACCATTTTATCAACAATATCCGATTCACTGGTATTTGTATAAAAATAACAGGTGGGTTTATGCAAAAACTTTTGACGCCAGGTTTCCCATTAAAAGAAAATACTGGGAATTACCCATACTGGGCATTGTTAAGTCTCCCATTGATTTTTTAAAAGAATGGAATAGAGGAAATAAAGAAAATTAAGATTATTTCTTTATTGTAACATCCGCCTCGGGATCAAAAGGATTCGTCCGTATGGCTATGGAATAGAGATAGGGATAATCCCTCCGCAAGTGGCGCATATAAGCAAGCCATTCCACGATAAGAAGGTTATATACTCTAATCATATCACCCTTCAAATGCCCTGTATCATTAGACGTTATTCCGGTTAAGCTTTCCCGGTGAAACAGCTCATCTGTTAAATGAAAAACCGCCCAGAGCAGGTTAGTAAACCGTTCATGTTCCAGAAGGCTGGGGCTCCCCATAAGGTTCAGCAGACTCTCTCGTTTTTCCAGGAGATACTTTTTTAGATCTGCCAATTTTTCTTCATCTATATCTATGTGATCCGCTTCGATGTCAAAATCTTTCGATTTGATTACAAAATCCTTCTCACTCCATGCCGGTGTTATTTTGAGCTGTGAACTGATTGCTTCAAATTCTTTTATAAAGTTTCCAAAATGAATTATAAGATCCGAACCAATATCATGAAAGAAAATCCCGATTATCATATTCAGCTTTTGCAGCAGGGCCTGCTTTTCCCGTTTTTTAAACAAGCGGTCCAGGATCAGCGTCACCATGAGAACCTGGATAGGGACAAAGGCAAAGTCCTGAAGCATGTAAAAAAAGGTGTCATGAGCTTTGTTGAATATATGTATTTGCGCTAAATATGATGTTGCTGAGACCAGCAGCAGTGACGTTATGAGTATTACATACCAGCGGGATATTTTCATGGTTTTGTGCTCCGTTTTGAGTGATTAAATATATCCGGATTATTTTTCAGGTTTTTGTTTTTTTAGCAAGTATAAAATAAACAAAGCGTTACAGAAAAGTTATTGAAAAAAAACCCGCAAATATTGGAATGGTTAAAGGAATGATAAATAAAAAAATCTTAAAGGATACAGTAATATGATTGATGAACTGAAAAAAAAGGATTTTGATGTAATAATAGTGGGCGCGGGACCGGCAGGATGCAGCGCCGCCTATTTTTTATCAACGCAAGGCTATTCCGTACTTCTGTTAGATAAAGCAAGCTTCCCGCGAGATAAGATTTGCGGTGATGGAATTGGTTCTCATTCATTATCCCTTTTGGAAAAAATCGGAGCCCTGGAAAAAATTGAAAGTATAAAGCCCCATAAAACAAGCTTTGTTAGTGTTTCCGCGCCGAACTCACAAATAATGAAAGGGAAAATCCCATCGGTTAATGGCCTGCGTGATTTTGGCTATATAATCCCACGAATGAAGTTTGATTTTTTATTATTTGACTATATACGATCAAGCACAGAAACAACAGTCCTGGAAAATTTTAGCGTTACTGATTTACTGTATGATGGCGAGCATGCTTGCGGTGTGAGGGGACTTTATAACAATTCTACGGAAGAACTAACCGCGAAATGTATTATTGGCGCAGATGGCGCCAACTCAATTGTCGCGAGAAAACTCTCTCTCTACAACGGGGCTCCGAAACACCGGGCAATCGCGGTACGGGCATACTTTGAAAATGTTGAAGGGCTTGATGACTCATTTGGTATTCACTATGATGAAGCTGTTGTGCCCGGTTATGGCTGGATTTTCCCCACGGGTGAAAGCTCCGCAAACGTTGGAGTTGGAATTTTTAATAAACACAAAGATTCAAAGAGAGTAAAAGAATTGTTTGAGATCTTTATAGAAAAAAATAAATTCGCTCAAGCAAAACTTAAGAATGCCGTCATGGTAGAGAAAAGCTTCAAAGGGTTTCCTCTTACGTGCGGCTCTTTTCCATCGAAAAGAAATGCCGCCAACGTTTTACTTATTGGTGATGCCGGAAGTTTTATTGATCCCCTCACGGGAGAGGGCATATATTATGCCTTAAAAAGCGGTGAACTCTCAACAATAGCAATAATGACCGGGTTAAGCAACAAAAATAAATTTAATTCCATTGGAGATTTATATGAAAACCTGTGGCGGAAGGATTTCAGGTGGAAAGACTTTATCCCCGGGTATATTTTGCAGTCATTTTTAAGCAAGAACGCAATTGTAAATCTCAGTATAAACAGGGCTGCTAAAAAAGAAAAAAACGCGGCAACTATGGCCGGGGTAATTTGTCATGTTGTTGCGAAGAAAAAAATGTTTTTTAATCTTTAGAAAATTATTGACGATTAACAAAAATGATGGTATACATAATCCAATGGAATACAATTACGATATAACGGTTTTGAGCCACCTGGAAGCGGAGGTTTTACTGGGCACCCCCGAAGCCCAAACCATAACCCACGCAATTTCCATTGGAGCCCTGGGAACGGAACCACCTCGCAATATATACGCAAACAACCGCACTGTGCTGCGTCTGGAATTCGACGATGTGGACTTTGACGATCCCAACTACGATTCGTATAAAGGCCCGAGCCGCGAAGACGTACAGGCCGTCATCGATTTTGCCGGGGCATTAGCCGGCAAAAAAGGGCGCGTACTTGTGCACTGCCACGCCGGGATTTCCCGCTCCACCGCGGCAGCGATGATTCTTTTGTACCTGAAAGAAGAGTCGGAACAAAAGGCAAAAGAAGAGCTGCTTCGCATTCGTCCTAAAGCCGTCCCAAACCAGTCCATGATCCGGCTGGCAGACGAAATATTATCCAGCAAGCTGCTGCCTCAATGTAAGGAAATTCACCGGCTCCGGACCGAGCAATTGCTTAAAAAAATTCCCCATTTAAAAGATTTGTTTGATTCTTTACCGTAATCCGCGTATAATCTTACCCAGACTTGATTTTGGAATTCTATGGGTAATAATATTAACAAAGGTTTCCGCCCGTCTCGGATTTTTACTGGCCCGGTTTAGTGAATAATTCATTATTGTTTGATTGCGGAATATTTTTTGAAATATATATCCCGGAACAAAATCTTTCCATTTAAATTCTTTCTTCCAGAGCTTTTCATAGTACCGGGCAACTTCATCGGGATCTTCACCATTGGTGAATCCTTTGTCAATAGCCATGGCAGCAAATTCGCCGGTTCTGAGTGCCGTATTAATCCCTTCACCGGAAAGAGAATCAATAAAACTGCCTGCGTCACCGGTAAGAAGTACATTGTGCGAGCTTCTTTTTGCCGGGAAAGAACCTAATGACAGGGGGAACCCCTGGATGGAATCTTTAATCATTGTAGCGTCCTTAAGTTTTTCCTTCATAAATTTGTTGTTTTCAATTATGATATCGAAAATATTTTTCATGTCTTTTGATTCTTTATACCCCAGGGTAATCCCGGCTCCCACGTTCGCGGTATTTTCTCCTGTGGGAAAAACCCATCCGTATCCCGGCATTACAGATTTTTCATAATGGATCTCAATCAGGTCTTCAAGGTCCCGGACATTTTCAAAATATGCTCGAATGCATATAGCTTTATGTTTGGGAATATTGTTTTTAAGGGAGAGTTTTTGGGCAATAATAGAATGAACCCCGTCCGCGGCAATGATATATTTTCCTTTGAGTGTTATAGTATCATTATTACTTTTTCCAATAATCCCGGCGGGCTTTCCATTTTCAAATAAAAGATCCGTAACCTTGAAATTCTCCCGTACATCGATATTGGAATATGTTTTTGTGTGCTTAAATAAAATATGATCAAATTTTTTCCGTGGAATTACTATTCCATGCACTTCCGGCTCATTCTCCTTTTGAGTAAACACCCCTTTTACGACTTTACCGGTTGGTGACGTTATAATTGCTCCATGTGTTTTTTGGGGATTTAATGCCATTACCTCATCATAGAGATTGATTTTTTTCAGGAAAGACATGGATGAAGGGCTTAGGCCGTCACCGCAGACCTTATTCCGTGGAAATTCGGCTCTGTCTACCAGCAATACATTGTAACCCTTTTTTCCCAGGAAAATCGCGGCGCTGCATCCTGCCGGACCGGCACCAGTAATGATAACATCATAAATATTGCTCATCTATACACTCCTTTTGTTATGGATTATTCGTTTCACAAACTTTACTGTACAGGTTTTTAATCTTAGACTTACATGTCAATCAATAATTTCGAAAAACCCCAATAGGAATATCTCCTTGACAGAATATCTTCCTGGTCTAACTATGATATGATGAGGGGGTGGAGGATGAGATATTTTATAATAAGCATGTTGTTGCTGGCAGCGTTTTTCTATAACCATGCCATATACGCGGACCCAACCGAAGAGGCAGCTCCGGTCGAGGATGAAGGCTGGATAGATGAGTACAATGATGCCCTTACAATTCGTCTTTCCGTACAAAGACCCTGGCAGTCTATATTATTGGAATATAGAGGCGACGGCAGCAGCAGCGCGAAAGATATTTGTTACCAGCCCAATACAATGAGCAACCAGGGGATTGAAATAGCCTACATGGATTTTAGTCTTTCATACCACAGGATCCTTATCAATTCAGGGGAAGACGAAAATGCATATGGCTCAACTGAATATTCGGATTACCAGCTGCATTATTACGGCAGGAAAATGGCCGCGGATTTGTATTACCAATTATATGAGGGCTTCTATCTTGATGACCCGGGAGATTTTGGACTCACTGCCGGAGACGCCGGTACAATACGGCAGGATCTTAAAACCTCCCTTATTGGGGGCAATTTTTTTTATTTTTTCTCAAATAATTTTTCCTATAGCGCGGCCTTTAACCAGGCCGAGCGGCAGAAAAAGTCTAGCGGTACAGCGCTGCTATCAATATCGTTCACCATTCTTGAGCTTTCAAGCAGTTCAACACTGATCCCTGCTAATGAACAAACTAATTATGGCACTGGAAGCGATTTTTCCAAAGCCGGGTATATCACACTGGCACTATCCGGAGGATACGCCTATACCCTGGTTTTAGGAAAAATTTTCTATCTTACTGCGTCCGCGTTTGCCGGAATTGGCGCGACAAACCTGAACTATGAAAAGACAAATGGAGGTTCTACCAGGAACCATCCTTTTTTTAAACTCAACGGAAGATTTGCCGGAGGAATGAATCACGACAATATATTTTTCGGGGCCGCTTTTACTATTGATAAAAATATTGTTACCTTTGTATTTGAAAATGAAGGGGGTGTTGCCATAAACACGGATCTTATGAACGTTTCTTTTTTTCTTGGAACACGGTTTGATATTCCAAGATTTTTCAAGATGTAATTACGACTTTTGGGAGAGGTTGTTATGAAGAATTTAACAAGATTGAGTATGCTGGTATTTGTGATGTTACTAATATTGGCTGGTATTTCATGTAAAAAGTCTGATGCTTACTACTACAACCAGGGAAATACTTATTATGATAAAGGGGAATATGATCAAGCTATCCGGTTCTTTAGCAAGGCCATCAATAAAAGTCCGGAGTTTACTGATGCTTACTACAACCGAGGACTTGCCTATCTTAAAATAGTGAAATCTGATCAAGCCCTTCGGGATTTCAACAAGGTCATTTCGTTAAGTCCGGAGTTTCCTGGGGTTTTTTTAAATAGGGGAAATGCTTATTTTAGTAAGGGAGAATATGATCAAGCCATCCGGGACTTCAACAAGGCAATTAAGATAGATCCAAAGGATACCGACGCATACAACAACCGGGGGCTTGTCTATTATCATAAAGGGGAATATGACCATGCCATACAGGATTATAACAAGACCATTAAAATAAACCCGGAGTATAGTAAGGTTTACTTTAACCTGGGGCTTCTCCATCTTAAAAAAGGGAAATACGATGAAGCCATCCGGGACTATAGCAAGGTCATTGAAATAAACCCAATGCATTTTGAAGCATACACCAACCGGGGGGTTGCCTATGATAATAAAGGGAAATATAATCATGCTATGCAGGATTATACCAGGGCGATTAAATTAAATCCATGGAATACTAATGCTTACCACAACCGGGGAATAATATATTTAGAACAGTTAAAAAATATTGAAAAAGGGTGTTCCGATTTTAATCATGCTTGTGAATTAGGAAACTGCGCGGGGTATAATGATGCAAACGAGAGAGGTCTTTGTAAATAAATAACGGTGCATTTCCTAAAGCACCCACCAGGGAATGGAGGTACTACCAGGAATAATTCTTTTTTTAAACTCAATGGAAGATTTGCTCGGGGAATAAATTATGACTTTTGAGGGAGGTTATTGTGGAAAATTTAACAAGATTGAGTATGCTGGTATTTGTGATGTTACCAATATTGGCTGGTATTTCATGTAAAAAGTCTGAGGCTCTCAGCAGCCAGGGAAATATTTATCATAATAAAGAGGACTATAATCGAACCATCCGGGATTATAGCACAGCCATCAAAATAAATCCGGAGTCTACTGAAGCTTATAATGACCGGGGAATAGCCTATTATCTTAAAGGGGAATATGATCAAGCCTTCCAGGACTTCAACAAGGCCATCAAGATAAATCCGGAGTATGCAGAAGCTTACTTCAGCCGTGGAAGGATTTATTTTAATAAAGGGGAATATGATCGGGCCATCCAGGATTATAACAAGGCCATCAAAATAAATCCGGAGTATACTGAAGCTTATAATGACCGGGGAATAGCCTATTATCATAAAGGGGAATATGATCGGGGCTTACAGGATTTCAACAAGGCCATCAAAATAAATCCGGAGTATGCAGAAGCTTACTTCAGCCGTGGAAATGCTTATTATAATAAAGGGGACTATGGTCGAGCCTTACAGGATTATAACAAGGCCATTAAGCCTGATTCAAAGAATGCCGAAGCTTACTACAACCGTGGAAATGTCTATGGTAATAATGGGGACCATGATCGAGCCATCCGGGACTTCAACAAGGCCATTGAAACAAATCCAAAGTATACAGAAGCTTACATCCGACGGGGAAATAGTTATAAGATAAAGAGGGAATATGATCGAGCCTTCCGGGACTTCAATAAGGCCATTGAAACAAATCCGGAGTCTGCTGAGGCTTACTACCACAGGGGAAATACCTATGGTCATATAGGGGACTATGATCGAGGCATTCAGGACTTCAGCAAAGCCATTAAGATAAATCCACAGTATAGTGACGCTTATTACAGCCGGGGGTATTCCTATTATCAAAAAGGGGAACATGATCGGGGCTTACAGGATTATACCAGGGCCATTAAGACTAATCCGAAGAATGCTGCCGTTTACATCAACCGGGGGTTTGTTTATCAAAATAAAGGGCAATTTCATCGAGCCTTACAGGATTATAACAAGGCCATTGAAGCAAACCCGGAGTCTGTTCAGGCTTACTTAAACCGGGGAAGAATATATCTGAAAGAGTTAAAAAATGTGGAAAAGGGGTGTTCTGATTTTAAACGGGCTTGTATATATGGAAACTGCAATTCCCATAATGGGTTAATAAGAGAAGGTATTTGTAAATGAATAACAGTGCATTTCCTATAGCACCCACCAGGGAACACTTCCCATATCGCCATAGGCGATCACATCAAAAACGGCATGGGAAATAAGCGGAAAGATAATGCTGCCAAAGTGTTCCCGCATTAAACCGAGGAGAGCGCCAACGAAAAAGGTAAACAATCCAAGGGCGATGAGATGGGCTCTTTCCGGCACATCGGGAAATATAAAGAGCCCTGTTTTATACAGGGAATGAAACAGGGAGGCAAGAAAAACCGCAGTCCAGGGCCCGTATTTTTTTAACGAGCCCTGCAAAAATCCCCGGTAAACAAGCTCCTCACAAATACCAATAACTGCCGCAAGAATGCAAAAAGCCCGGAACCCTTGCGGAACAAGAGCAATCTCCTGCGCCGAGCGAAAATAGACCGCAAGCGCCGCGCCCAGGAGCAGACTTAAAATAATATACCACAAACGATATTTGGGAAAACCAGTAAAACCAAAGAGGCGCGGAAGGTTTTTGTTTTTCGCGATGCCATAGGTTAAGGCAATGGTGGATAAACAGGCCCCGCAGACTCGCGGCAAAAAAAGATCTTCCTGGTGAGCGCAAAGAGCGAACAGGATCATGCCGGCGGCAAAAACGAAAGGATTAATAAACAGCCCTCCATTTTTTTCGAAAGGCCAGTCCAATGACCAGGGCGCAAATAAAAATAAGAATAATCCATGCAGAGCCCATGCAGAAACCAATTATTTTGCAATTGGGGAGAGCCTTTTGGATCATATCAAATTTTTCCCTGCGTTTTTTAAGATCTTTTTTATCAATAAGCAGGAGTTTCAATTTTTTTAATTTCATCAGCGGGGTGAGATCTTTAACGGAACGAATATCGATCAATAAACTCTTAAGATTTCGCAGCTTCGAAATATGAGAGATATCTTCAAGTGAATCAGTGTCCATAAGGACCAGGGCTTCCAGCTTAGTGAGGCCGCTTAAAGTGGAGAGATCTTTTATTTTTTTCGCGTCATCTAATGACAGGCGCCGCAGGTTTGGAAGACTTGCTAAAGCGGAAAAATCCGTAATGTGCTTACAATTATCCAGCATGAGGCCGCGGAGCCGGGGAAAAATTTTTAATTCATCGAGTGTTTCCGGTTTGTAACCGTTAGAGTCGAAAATTAATGTTTCTAATTGAGATAACTCTTGAATATGAGAAATTTGTCCTCCCGGAATAAAAAGATGTTTAATATTTTTAAACCGCTTAAGGACAGAAAGATATCCTTTTGTGTCATGGGATTTAATCATTATTCCCACGGGTTCAACTGCAATGAGAGCCCGGATTATTTCTTCCTGGTCCTCAAGGGAATATCCTTTTGTAATGACAATAATAACGTTCGATTTAGCTAATGCCGATAATGCCTTTTTATCGGTCTCAATATTGCCGCTTAAGCGGACAGAGTGTAAATTTTTAATAACCGCGGCAGGCTGTTTCTCAAGCCATTCGAGAGCTCCAGTATCAATGAGGTTGCAATAAACAGGTTTCCCGTTAATATAAGGCATAGATTCTTTTACCCGGAAGGTAAAGGGAGAGCCTTCGGAACCATTATAAATATAGGGAAAAGAGATTCGTTTACCGCTTGAAATCGGGTTTAGTTTAACAGAAAGAAGATCGCCTTGTGCGGCATCAAACGGTAATAACTCCAGCCCGGGCTTTTCCTTTTGAGCTTTTTCAATTTCTATCTCTTTAATCATGACAGCATAATGAGAGCAAACAACGGAATAATCTTTATCCGCGGTTTTCAGTGAGATCTTTACGCCGGAGCATGAGATAAAAAGCAGCATACCGGTAAACAGTGTTATTAACAATAATATTTTATTTCTCATATAATAATTATGATAAAAATGCTAATAAATGCAAGCCTTTTTTTTCCACCGGGGCCGGGTCCGCACTCTTAAGAAACTCTTTTTAAATAGGGCCGGTTTCCGGGGATTTTGCCACGGAGCGGTTTTCGTGACGTTTTTGTGTAGGGGGGAGAGGCATGCCTCGCCCCTACGCAAAAACGTCACTGAGGGGTAAACCCAAATAAAGGCACGGCACGCCGAGCCCCTACAGGTATCGCCCCCCTCGCAGGGGTAGCTACACCTTCCCGGAATCTCCATAACCCTGGCCTGAAACCAGCCAGTAAAGGCGTTGCAC
>JAAENB010000732.1 GCA_024224995.1 bacterium
CCCTCCTCAGAATCTCCATAGCCCTGACCTGAAACCAGCCAGTAAAGGCGTTGCACTGCAACGTCTCTCAGAACCAAACCTTTGCCCGGAGCATCTTCGTAAAATAGACCCCGGTATCAACACAGTTTCTTCCGTATTTTTCCCCGTTCGACGGGGTCCGCACTCTCAAGAAACTAAATCTTAAAACGGACCTCGTCTTTACTCCGCCGAAGGCTGGAGTGCAGCCCCCGAGGCAATATTGCCAGGGGTCGCACCCCGTGTGGGCTTCGCAGGAATGGGCCCATTTTCAAAAACTCTTGCGCCCCCTCCGGGGGTTGGGGGCCGATGGAAACAGACTCCGGTACAAAAACGTCTCAGAGGGGTAAACCCAAATAAACACGCAACGTCTCCTGAGACCACCCCGGAAGAGAATGCCAGCTCCACTAAAGAGTTTTTCCCCTTTCACCTGTTTTCTTTTTTTACTGGACAAAAATACCACTGTGATGATATTTTGGTTATATGAATAAATACCGTCTGGAAGGTTTTTTTAATATAGAGAGAGTAATTAACTATATACATTTTGTGTAAAAAGTATATAAGAGAGGGGTCTATGAAAGTTAAATTATTTATGTGTGAACAGTGTCAGGGGAAGGGGATTGTTGGCGATTCCCGGGCGAATCTTAATGGAATTCCCGAAGCAAATGAAGCAAAATGCAATCATTGCAATGGTTATGGAGAGTTAATCAAAATCCCTGAAGATATTGTTGTTGTGAGAGCGCAGTAAAATATTTTTTTCTTCTATAAAAAGAGGTGCTGCAGGTCGATAACGTGCAAACCGGAGTCCTCCGGTTTGCAAAAATCTTTTCCGGTTTAATAACCGGCAACTAAATCTGCGGTGATGACAAAGTTCTGCCCTGATGTGTTAATGTTGTAGGGGTAGGCAGAGCCAAATGTAACGGTATATTTTGTATAAGTATTTTCATAGAATGTTCCGCCATCTTTATTTAATCCTGTATCCGTAACACTTTCTGTAGCAATTGTAATATCCAGATCAGAGCCTGGGTTTGGGGTCAGTGTTGTACCATTATATTTTATCGTATATTCCCCTACAGCTTTTACAATTGTACCGTCAGTAATAGTGGAGCTATCATGCTGGAAATATATTTGCAGGTCGTTTAGATCGTTAGTAAGGCCTTCGCTGTTGGCTGTAATAAAAAGATAGTATGCGCTGTCAATGTTCAGTAGACCGACCCTGGCCGTACATGCTGTACCGGTGCATGCTGAAACAGTCGGCGTAGTAAAGCCGAATGTAGTGCCTGGCATCCGGTAATTACTGGCGAAACCGGGGTCGTTCATTGTTTGATTACTGGAATCACCATAGTCCGAACCGCTGCATCCGGCAGCAAAAACAAGGATAGGAATAAGTAAAAACACTTTTGAAAAGGATTTCATAAATAATACCTCAATAATTATTAAAAACAGCAAATTTCCGGGGCTGAACAGGTCAGGCCATAACTATTGGAAATAGTAACTGCGATTTTGTTTCAAAAAAATATGGATTTTTGTCAAAATATATAGAGCTTTATCTGATGTAAATAAAAATACTATCTCTTGTGACTTTTTCTTGACTAATGCTCAATTTTTTATATAATTAGTAATAGGTGTTTACATAAATTTTGTAAAAACGGTGCAGGAGATAATAAAATGACTAAAAATAAAATACTAATCCCCCTGATTGTACTTTTTTTGACTATTCCTGCGGTAAAAAGCCTCTATTCAATGCCGAATATTTATATAGATGCCTATGGAATTCTCCGTGACATGGGAGAAGGGGTAATGAAGTTCGGAGGCGGCGGCAACGTGGGTATTGCAATTACCGACGATATAAACATATTATATGTATTTAATTACACATTACGTCCAATGGAACCCCTGCTGACAACAAAACGTACCTATACAAATATACTGTACGGACTGCAGGTTGAGTATGTTTTCCCCATAAAGGCATACCGGCTTGGGTGGAAAACGGGGATCACTCTTGGGATGGCTACTTCAGATGTGAGTTTTGAAAACCTTACGGATCAGAACGTAAATGATATGGGAATTCACGCGGGCTTGAATACAGGAATACAGTATGACTTAACCCAGCATATTACACCATTTTTTGAATTAGGTTATGCGTACACATCCTTTTTGAATCAACTCTCGGGGGCAGATATGCATAATTTTAATCTGAATCTTGGGGTCCGGCTTACAATCGGAAGTAATCAGAGTATTGAAGAGGGATATTGATATATTAATTTTAATAATACTACTCGATTATTCAAGAAATAAGCGGGATAAGACTTGAATTTTAAGGATGGGCGAGGTCATATGACCCCGCCTTTTTTTTGAACTTTCTTAAAAGTTCTCAAAAAAGAAAGTTGATTTTTATAAGGGTCTTCTGTATTATATAAATAAGAGAGAGTGAGAATTGTGCTCTCTTAAGGAGATAAATGGCAGTTTCACTTCAATTAGGCGTAAAACAGACGCAGAAACTGGTAATGACTCAAACACTGCGGCAAGCAATCGAAATGCTTCAGCTTTCTACAGTGGAGATTTCAGAACGAATCGCTGAAGAGTTCCTACAGAACCCGGTTCTGGAGCAGGAAAGTTTGAGTTCCCTTCCTACGTATGCCGAAACCAACTCAATAATCTCCGGAATAAACCGGAACCTGAGCGGAGATGATTCCGTAGAAAATCGCAGAGAAGAACAGCGGAACAGCTATGATGACACCAGTGACAGCGGCTATTCCCAGGTTATAGGCGATTATGATAATAAAATAAAATACATTGAAAACGTCATGGCCCACCATGAAACCCTTATTGAACACCTGTTATGGCAGGCCCGGTTAACAGCGGCAGATGAATCAGAGTACGGAATTTATGAAGCAATCATAACATCATTAGACGATACGGGGGTTTTCGCGGTAACTCCCGCAGATTTTGCAGTTGAGAATGATTGGAGTGAAGACCAGGTGCTGGCGATCCTGGAGAGCATAAAACTATTCGATCCCGTAGGATGCGGAACTACCGGGGTAAAAGAGACACTGGTAGTGCAGGCCCGTCATTTTTATCCGGACAATGAGCTCCTGGATAAAATATTAACCCGTTATTTCCTGGAACTTGAAAAACTGGAGTACGATAAAATATCGAAAGAGCTGAACATTTCAGTGAATGATGTAATAAAAACGAGTAAATTTATTCATAACCTGGACCCGTTTCCCGGGAGACAGTATTCCACAAAGCAGATAAAGTATATAGTACCCGATATAGAAGTGGAACTTTTTGAAGATGAAATAATCATAAATATTAAAGATGAATGGATACCGGAAATACGAATAAATTCATATTATATTGACTTGCTAAAGAAAAAAAATATTGAAAAAAAACAGAAAGAATATATTCAGGATAAGCTGCAGTCGGCAAAGCTGTTTATTAAAAATATATCGAGCAGAAGGGATACAATTATTAAGGTTGTAACCGCCATAATGGATCATCAAAAAGATTTTTTACGAAAAGGCCCGGGACACCTGACTTCCCTGACACACCTGGATATAGCGGACCTCACCGGAGTACACGAATCAACCGTAAGCCGGGTAACCAGTAATAAATTCGTACAAACGGGATGGGGAGTCTTTGAACTGAAATATTTTTTCGTATCCAGAATAAAGTCAAATACAAGCTATGTGGCTAATGAAAAATCATCGGATGAAATAAAAGGACTCATCCAGGAATTGGTAGAAAAAGAGGACCCGGAAAATCCATTAAGTGATAATGAGATAGTCGTGATTTTATCGAAGTCTCAAATTCCGGTTGCCCGAAGAACTGTCGCAAAATATCGGGGTATATTAAATATACCTTCTTCAAATAAACGAAAAAAATTAAATATGATCAAATCGGAGGAACGCCTATGAACATAACAATTACAGGGAGACATCTAAACGTTTCAGAAAGCCTCAAGGAATACGCTGAGAAAAAGATAAATAAGTTAGAAAAATATTTTCACCAGCTTCTCGATGCTCATGTAATATTGTACATGGAAAAGGTCGAGCAGGGGGCAGAGGTAATTATCAATGGAGATGGAGTTCAGTTTCACGGAAGGGAAAAGACTGCCGATCTGTACTCTTCAATTGACCTGCTTTTTGAAAAAATGGAAAGACAAATTGTAAAATATAAGGAGAAACATTCGTCACATAAAGCCGTATCCCTGGGAGAACCAATACCGTTCCGTTTTACCAGTGATGAAGGAAGAGATATCAGGTTAAACCAGGTAAGCAACAAACCAATTGACAAAATAGAAGCATTTTTACAAATGAAAAATGATCAGGATGATTTTATATTATTTAAAAAAGGAGTGATAAAAGTCGACAGCAATATTGATTATTCAAATAAAAGTTACGCTGTTATTTATAAAGGTGAACAGAACTGCTTGAAGATGATAGAGATCCCATTTGAGAAAATAAAAGAGCAGAAGTTTGAACATGATACAATTGTTGAATACGAACTTAATGTAATTGATGATTCCATTGTTAAGCCGAATATTGAGTTCAAGCGTAATGGGGTAACCAGTGTTGAAAAAATGACTCTCGTTGACGCTCTAGAGAAAATAGAGAAAACAGGAGATCGTTTTTTGCCGTTTTTCAATGTGGAAGCGCAGTATTTTAATGTTATTTATAAATCCGGTAAGGAATATGAGGTCATGGTCCCTGCTTTTTAAAGAGGCGCTGAATACTAGTATATGAAAACAACTATTCGAGTTAAGGATTTCCTGGGCGATACCGGCAGAATTGATCTGCAAGTTGAAATGATTGCCGGAAAAGGCGGGCAGAATAAAGAAATAAAAATCGGTGACATAAACAGGCCCGGCCTAACGCTTGCCGGTTTTTATGACTTTTTCGCCTATGACAGGATACAGATTTTTGGTCTCGGAGAGACTGCCTATATGCGGCAGCTCTCCGAAGAAAATAAGAAAGAAGCCTATGATAAGTTTTTTTCATATCCTGTGCTGTGTTGTGTTTTTACTCATGATGAACAACCCGATGATTATTTTGTTCAGCTCGCGGATAGAAATAATGTTCCCGTTTTTATTACGAAAAGGGACACAACCAGGTTTATCAGTTTAATTGTCCATATTGTGGATGAGGTCTTTGCTCCCAGTGTCACTATTCATGGAGTACTGGCCGATATCTTTGGTGTTGGTGTTCTTCTCCTTGGCAAGAGCGGTGTTGGTAAGAGTGAATGCGCCCTGGAGCTGATTGAACGGGGACACCGCCTGGTTGCCGATGACATGGTTGTAATAAAAAAAATTGATGAATCATTGCTCATGGGGAGCGGTTCCCCGGTGTTGAAACATCATATGGAGATCCGGGGACTGGGAATTATTAATGTAAGAGATATTTTTGGCATCAGGTCGGTACGAAATAGAAAAAGGATTGAACTGGTGGCCTTGCTGGAAGAGTGGGACAGCACAAAGGAATATGACCGGTTGGGGCTGGAAGACAAAAAATATAACTTGCTTGATATAAATGTCCCCTATATTATTATACCGGTACGGCCCGGGCGGAATATTCCAATAATCCTGGAGACAGCAGCCTTAAACCAGCGCTTAAAAAAACTTGGCGTTTTTTCTGCGAAAGAGCTGGATAAGAAAATTCAGGACTGGGTAAAAATGGAGAAAGACGATTAATGGCGGAAAAAGAGGTTATTGTAACAAGTGATGCCGGAGTCCACGCAAGACCGGCAATGATGCTGGTTAAAGAAGCAACTAAATATCCGTGCCAGATCTCGTTAATTAATGACGATATGGAAGCTGATTGTAAATCGATAATGTCCGTACTTGGCCTGGCTATCGTTTCGGGAACCAGGCTCATTGTTCGGGCAGACGGCGAGCAAGATGAAGAAGCGGTGAACTCCCTTGTTTCAATGATTGAGAGTAATTTTAATCCAGGTGAGAAATAATCAACTGAAAAAACGATTTACGGAAATATTCAAGAAACTGTTTCAAAAAAGAAAAAAATTAATTTCGGAAGAAGGGTACCAGGATGCTCTTTTCCTGGTGGGTATTTTTGTCTTTTCGGCAGTTCTTATCATTGGTCTGTTCCCCAGCACGGGAACGGAAATAGTAATTGGCAAAGACTTCTTTGTCTATGCTATTATGGCTGTACCGGTGATTGCCGCTTTATATTTCATAATAATTACATTCCGGCAAAATATTTATACCGGCTCTTCTCAGTTCGACAACAGTATCAGGAAAAAGATGGCCCTGGCATTTGTTTTCGTAGCGATCCTGCCGACTTTGCTCATTGTACTGGCTTCAAATAATTTCATCTACCGGACTTTTTCAAAGTTAATACCAAGTAAAACCTCGAAAGCTCTTCAAGAGGCAATAAGCATGTCTAATGAGGTAGCCTATGGCGTTGAATACGATATTTCAAGAGAGATAAAATCTCTGAAGTTCCAGTTCGATCGTGAAATACTAAGTCCTGTATTGAAAAAAGACCGGGACAATATTCGTGAAATGTACCGGTTAAAAGGATACTCCCTGATTATATACCGGGTACAAAAGGACCGGCTCCCGGATACCCGGCTTAAAATTCTTGATCTGTTCGATCGTGATTCGAATGAATTTGAAATGTTTTACGGATCCGTAGGGCTAACAAAACGGTACCGGGTAGACCGTATAAATCTTAAAGGGAGAGACATCGTCGCGGGCTGCCTGCAGCAGAATGAATTTTTAATAGTACTCTACCAATATATGTCGGGATTGTCCAAAAGACGGGTTGATCTTTTTAACAGCTCATTGGAAGATTATGAAAAGTTCGAATACTCAAAAACCTATTTTATCAGTGAGGTCGGGGTTTTTTTGCTGGTTCTTTCAATTGGCGTTATTCTCATTTCGGTTCTTATTAGTCTGTATCTTTCAAAGAATATCACAAAACCGGTTTTGGAGCTTGCCAACGCGGCCGGGAATATCGCCTCCGGTAATCTTTCGATCGATCTAAAACGGGAATCGGAAGATGAGCTGGGTTTTTTGTTTTCTTCGTTCAACCAGATGGTAAGAGAACTCGAAAGTAATAGAAAACTTATGTACCAGAAACAGCGCCTTGAAGCATGGAGAGAAATGGCCCGGAGACTTGTGCATGAAATTAAAAATCCTCTTACTCCAATACGGCTTTCAGCGGAAAGAATGCGGCAGCGGTTTATGGAAAATAACCCTTATATTGAAAAGATTATTCTCTATGGAACAGAGACAATCATTGAAGAAGTGGATGTCTTAATGGATATTTTAAGTGAATTTACCGTATTTGCCAGGCTCCCGGAAATGAAGCCCGAAAAAACGGACATAAACCCTCTCCTGGAAAACTGTGCCTATTTCCTTGTTGGCCGTGAAAATATCCGGTTTGATGTTGAAAAAGATGAACGAATACCCCCGGTTTATCTCGATAAGATCCTTATGCGCCAGGCTCTTGTCAATCTTATACAAAATGCAATTGACGCCATTGATGCTTCCGGGCATGATGGAGTTATCTCTATAGCATCTGAGTTGATAGATGATGAAGAGCAGCTTTTTTACCGTATACGAATAAGCGACAACGGTATTGGTATTAGTGAAGAAGATCTGAATAATATTTTTGAACCCGGCTTTTCAAAAAAGAAATCCGGAACGGGACTGGGATTGGCAATAGTGGAAAAGATAATTCTGGAACATCGTGGGGTGATACATTGCCAATCAGAAAAAGGCTCCGGTACTGAATTTATTATCGGGCTGCCAATAAATAAGGATGAGATCTACAATCATGGCTAAAATTCTGGTCGTTGATGATGAACCAAATATTCTTAAAACCTTAAGTTCTATATTTCAGGATGAAGGGCATATTGTTCTTACCAGTGAAATCGGTGAAGACGCGCTTAATTTACTGCGAAAGAATGATCTGGACCTGGTGGTTCTTGACGTGTGGCTGCCCGATATGAATGGAATAGAGGTTCTGGAACAAATAAAAAAGATATATCCCGATGTCGCGGTAATAATGATATCAGGGCACGGCTCCATTGACATTGCGGTAAAATCGACAAGAATGGGGGCATTCGATTTTATACAGAAGCCGCCATCAATGGAACGGGTTATTACTGCGGCAAATAATGCCCTTGAGCAGGTGCGCTTAAAAAGAGAGAATATAAAATTACGAGAAGAATCCCATACCGAAGACGAGATGGTAGGGAGCTCTGCCAGGATTGTTGAGATCCGTCAAATAATTGAAACCTCGGCAGCAACAAATGCCAGGGTTTTTATTACCGGGGAAAGCGGTACCGGTAAGGAGCTTATTGCCAGGGCAATCTATCTCAGGTCGAAAAGGTTCGACAAGCCCTTTGTTAAAGTTAATTGCGCGGCTATTCCCGATGAATTGATCGAAAGTGAACTTTTTGGACACGAAAAAGGGGCTTTTACCGGAGCCCTGGGCCGCAGAATGGGAAAATTTGAGTTTGCCAATAACGGGACAATATTTCTTGATGAAGTTTGCGATATGAGCCTGGCTGCCCAGGCAAAGGTGCTGCGGGTACTCCAGGAGCAGCAGTTTGAACGGGTTGGGGGAAATGAAACAATTGATATAGATGTGAGGATTATCGCGGCAACAAATATCAATGTGAAAAAAGCGATTGAAGAAGGGAAATTCAGGGAAGACCTCTATTACCGGCTTAATGTAATACCAATTGTTGCCCCTTCCCTTGAGGAACGCCAGGACGATATTCCCGAGCTTATAGACTATTTCCTGAAACGGTTTTCGGAAGAACATGGAATCGGTATAAAAGAGGTAACGGAAAAGGGCATGAATTTTTTGGTGAATCATACCTGGCCGGGAAACGTACGAGAGCTTAAGAACATTGTGGAGCGGCTTTCCATTATGGTGCCTACGGAAACGATCGATGATGGAGATATTAAAAAACACCTGGAATCCTATGATTATGACGATGTCTACTCACGGGAAATATCAACATTAAAGAGAGCTCGTGAAGAATTTGAAAAAGATTTTATAATTAAGGCTCTTAAGAAAAATGATAAAAATATAACGGTGACCTCGAAAAACCTGGGAATAGAACGGACGAATCTTCACCGGAAGATCAAGCAGTATAATATTGATGTAGACAAAGCATAGTATATAAACAAGATGAATACCGGAACAATACAAAAAACCCTGGCCGCTTTAATTAGAAAGGAAATTGCCGCAAACCGCTTAATCGCGTATCGAGGGGATGAAGAGTTTGAATATCTTGCCGCGTGGCTGCAGTACGAGCCCCCCCGGGGAGAGCAGGAAAGTCCGGCGCAAAATCCAACGCAAGAGAGCTCCTTAGAAGAAATGCTTGCAAACTGCAGCAAATGTTCGGATATCGCGGAAAGGAAAAAACCCTTTGGAAACGGGTCAAACAGGGTTATGATTATTCTAAATGCCCCGCGTCTTATAAATAAAATAGAGAAAGATTTGTTTAGAAAAGAGTCCGTGGTTCTTCTCAAAAAGATGGTTTCAGCCGTCAAGCTTTCATTTAATGAATGTTATATTACAAGTCTCATTAAGTGTGAATCAACGGATGTCCTTGTTACTCCGGGCCAGATGATTAAGAATTGCGGAGCAATCTTAAAGAAAGAGATTGAATGCATACAGCCAAAACTTATACTGGTTATGGGGGATATACTACCCATGCAAAAAATGATAAATGAAAGCACCTCTCTTTCGTGGTTCAATATTGAACACCCCATTACCCTGCTTAAAAATCCCGAACTGAAACGGCCGGCCTGGAATACGCTCAAGCTTGTTATGGAAAAGTTAACAGAATAATGTTTGCCGATGTATATGTTGGATACCCTGTTGATTCCGGGTTTACCTATGGAGTTCCTGCCGGTATGGATGTTTCCCCCGGAATGAGAGTGCGGGTCGATTTCCGCGGCAGGAAGATTATTGCTTTTGTTCACCGGGTCCATGATTCCAAACCAAAGGATTTTAAGGTAAAGGATATACGTGAAGTCATTGATCCGGAACCTGTATTTGATGAGCGGCTCATTGAACTGTGCCGTTATGTGGCAATAAATTATATTTCAGCGCCGGGAGAAGTTCTGTCCCTGGCGCTGCCCTCGGGAGTACGGCCTTCGGATCGATTTAAAAACCCCTTTGAGAAAAAGCCTCAGGAGCAAACGACCCTGTCCGATTCTCAGAAATTGGTTTATTCCAAAATAATCAACTCTTTCTCGAATGACAAATTCTATCATCTTATTTTTGGGATTACCGGAAGCGGGAAAACCGCTATTTATACTGAAGTGGCAAAATATTTGATAGCGCAGGGCCGTTCGGTTATATACCTTGTTCCGGAAATATCGCTCTCTTCCCAGATCTTTGAGCGTTTATACAATATTTTTGGAGACGACCTGGTAGTGTATCACAGCCATCTAACCCCAAACCAGCGCTTGAGCCACTGGCTAAAATTCTACCGGGGAGAGGCAACGATCGCGGTTGGAACCAGGTCTGCCGTTTTTTTACAGTCGCCTAAGCTGGGTATGATTATTATTGATGAGGAACATGACGGCTCGTATAAAGAACACAGTTCTCCGCGGTATAACGCGAGGCGGGTCGCTTTTTACCGGTGCAAAACTGAAAATGCCCTGCTGCTAATGGGATCGGCTACTCCTTCAATTGAATCGTTATATGCTTCGGAACGGGGAATAATGGAGCTCTATCACCTCACCGAGCGATATGGAAATGCCCTGCTGCCGGAAATAGAGATTGTTAAAGTGAACCCCGGAAAATCATCGGGGATTGTTTCATCACTTCTGAAAATGCATACTAAAAGAGCCATTGACAATGGAAAACAGGCTATATACCTGCTTAACAGGAGAGGGTTTTCTCCCTTTGTTATATGTAATGACTGCGGCGAGGCAATCCAGTGTCCCCATTGTAATATCAGCATGAATTATCATAAAGACGGCAGCCTGCTGTGCCATTATTGCGGGTATAAGCGGAATACTCCCGAAAAATGTGAAGAGTGCGGCTCGGAAGATATAATAAAGCTTGGAGCCGGTACCCAGCGGGTAGAAGAGGTCGTGAATGATGAGTTTAAGGATTTCAGGATTTTCAGGCTCGACCAGGATAGTTCCCGAAAAAAGAACGCGACTTTTGATCTTATCGAACAGATGAAAAGCGGTGAGATAGACATTCTTCTGGGGACTCAGATGGTCGCAAAGGGCTTTGATTTTCCCGGTGTTGTAATAGTGGGAGTTCTCCTGGCCGATATTGGCCTGAATTTACCCGATTTTAGAGCCTCCGAAAGAATTTTTTCCCTCCTGGTCCAGGTAGCCGGCCGCTCCGGCAGGGGAGAGGACCGGGGCAAGGTTATTTTACAAAGTATTGATGATGAGCACGAGATCTTTAAGTTCATCAAAAATCATGACTATTATGGTTTTTACCGGTATGAACTCTCAATGAGAAAGACCATGGGGTACCCGCCTTTTATTCGTCTTGCCCGGCTCCTGGTACGGGGACAAGAGGAAGCAAAAGTTGTTGATGCTGTTAACAAGCTAAAGACTGCCCTTGAATTGAATATCAAAAAAACAGGGAGCCCTGTCCTGCTCCTTGGACCCTCAGAAGCGCCTATCTCCAAAATTTCCAACAATTACCGCCATCATATTATCTTAAAGTCGAAAGAAACAGAAGAACTGCGCAAGATCATTGTCGCATCAAAAGAGGCGGTTGCGTCAAAACAGGGGCTCTACCTGGAAATAGATATGGACCCTGTTGATATGCTGTAGGTTTTTTAATAAATTAATTTGACTTTGCTCTAAATTTTAATATACTCATAAATAGATACTGTTTCCCAGTAGACAAATACTGGAAAGCTGTATTCGCGCTATACAAAGGTTTACCAAAAGGAGATTTTCAAAAGCGTATATCAATATAAATAAAGATATACAAAGAAAACTTTGGAGGTATCTCGTGAAAAAATATTTAATGCTTATTTTTATACTGTTTCTCTCCCTGGGACTAACAGGAGCAATATGCGGAGATGATGAAGAAGAGGAAGGGGATGTGCCCGATATCAGCGGAATATGGAGCTATTCTTCAAGCGTAAGTTCGGGAACCTGGCTCATTACACAGAGCGGAAACCAGATGACCGTATCATTTGGAACAACAATGACCATCACCGGAGAGGTCTCGGAAAGTTCCATTGCCGTTACCCAGGTCTTTTCAAGCGGGGACACATTACTCTATACGCTTAATAAGGAAAGCGATACCCGGTATTCGGGAACAGCAATCGTGGGAACTGATTCGGTTACTATTGTGATGACGAAAACATCAAGCAGTACCACAATTCCAACCATGGATCTTTCAACCCTGAGCAGTGTTACCGCGGATGGTGACTCCTCTGAATGGTCTTCCGTAACCTCATCTTTTACCGATTCCACCGGAGAAAGCGGTGTAATCAGCGGCTCCGATATTGAAGAGGTGAAGATTGCTAAAAAGGATGACGGAACTATGCTGTATGCTTTAATAAAACTAACGGCCAATGCTGTTCAAACCGCAACGTATAATGTCTGTCTCAAGAATTATTCCTCTTCTTCCGGTTTAAGTAGTGAGAATCTTATTTTTGGTATCTATTATGACTCAGGGTGGTACCAGGAGTATGATGGAGATGGCAACTCCAGTACCAGCTGCTATACTCCAACAGGTGTTACCTATATTGAATTGAGTATTCCTCTCAGCGGTGGTTCATATCTTGTGAACAACTCCGAAACCCTGGGAGCACAGTTTATTATTGCAGTACAGACATCACCCGCAGCGAGTGGTGCTGATTATGATGAAGCGGAATATTTTGGTGTAGTAAATTTTTAACGATAATTTATTTCCGGGGGTGCGCATATCGAGTATGCGCACTCCGCGGATAAAAATTTATCGTTATTATTACTCAGTAAATTACTTTTTCTGGTTTGCCTTTTTAAGCTCATTTTTTAAAAGAGCAATAAGCGCCTCCTGTGGAGGAAACCCTTCCATTCGTCTTCCCGCGATAAAAATGGTTGGTGTGGCACTAATGCCCAGTTCAATGGCAGCACTGATATCATTGGCAAGAAGCGCTTTCGTATCCCCGGAAATCATTAATTGACCAAACCGGACACTGGTAATGGGCGTAACACCGTCAGGAAATTTTACTGAATTGAAATTATTGCCGGCTGCAAAGAGGGAATAGTCCTTTTTGATCTGTTCATATACGGAGAAGTGGGTTTCCAGGTATTCTTCAAAAAAACCGCCCTTTGACGCTGCCAGCATTGCCTGGGAGGCAATACAGGAATTCTTATACCGTACTTTTTCAATATCCTTGTTGCAATTGGGATCAAGAGGGTAGCTGTAATAGGCAATATTGACCTGGTCTCCAAATTCTTCTAGAATAACTTTTTCAACTTTATAAAACTGGTAACAGGCACTGCACAGGAAATCGGTAAAGGCCGTTATGGTAACTTTGGCCTCCGGGTTCCCCAGAACCAGGGAACTGTTGTGCAGGTCTATCTCTTCTGTTTCTTTTTCGTAAAAAAGTTTTAAGAAATTTTGAATCTGGTCACCCGTTGGTTCTTGAGCTTGTTTCATATGAGCCCTGCCCATACCTGCGTTTCTTGACATGTTCATGGAAACTAAAATGATGGTAAAGATCAGCATCATCGAAAAGAGCATAAAACAGGCAAGTGCCGCTCGTTTGTTGGATAATAATTCTTCTTGCTCTTCTTTCTTTTTAAGGCCCGTACCCGTGAAAAAGTCTTTTAAAATGGCAAAAAAGCCCATATCCTGGCTTTTTTTAATATTTCGAAGCCAGAAAAAGAAGGCCACTACCATTAAGATATTAATAATATAGGTAATAACACAGAGATGGCAGAATGTTTTTACTACAAATATTAAAATAGCGGCAAGAGCAATGTCAGCAGCTACTCCCAGAATGGCAAGGGGGTAGAGGACAACGGCAGAGGCACTATAATATTTATCCCCGGCATAGTCGGCAACGAGTATGAAAAAAAGAATTGTCAGGTAAAAAAACAGCCCCAGTGCGGCAATGGGAACTCCAAAAATGGAACCATAGTCCGATTGACTAACCAGGGTACAGGGGTTGCCCGGCCCGCTGCCGCATGATAAAAATGAAAGATTGGCATTGGGATTAAAGTGCTGGTAAGTAAGCGCCAGGGAGATAATAGCCCCGGTAAACGAAAGAAACATAATAGCGTATATGTATTTTTTCATAAATCCTTCCTTGTTAAATTTTATTTAGCTTTTAATCATTTATTTGTTTTAATGAGATCCGCTTTCCGCAAATATTTAAAAAATAGCTGCCGTTAGTTTCATCCAGACGATCCAGGATATGGAACGACGGCGAGCGTTTAAATTTCGCGGGAAAGCCCTCATCAATGCCTTCCGTGCTAACAGTGCAGTAGAGGGCATTATTATTTGAATTGTAATATAGAGTCGCGGGATCGAGTTCCACCGTATTGCCGGTGGAAAGATTGAGAAAAACTTTTTCAAAATCGGCAAAACCTTCAAACCTGACCCCTGTTATAAAGATAGGAGTATCTTCCACAATGATGGGATATACATACCTGTCATAATGGAGAACATATTCTCCCTCTTTTGTTTTTGCAATTGATTTATTAAAAAAATCAATAATTTTTTTATTTTCAAAGCCAACACCGTTGTGAAACCAGTTTCCCTCTTTGTCGAGCCTGATCTCGTCGATCTGTTCACCGGCTTTGAGTAAGTCTTCAATGTATTCCGGTATTTCTATATTGTTTTCTTGCTTTTCCTGCATTCTTTGTTTGAAACCTCTTATACACTTATCATGGGATCGGTAAGTTTTTTGTGTTCTTCCAGAGCATATCGATCGGTCATACCAGCGATGAAGTCTGTAGCGGTGAGCATGATGCCGTCGGAAGCAATTCGCTCCTGGTGATTATCCGGCAGGGTATCGGGGTGTTCCGTATATATCGTAAAGAGCTCCTTGATAACCTTTTGAGCTTTTATCGTCATCCTGGTAACCCGGTAGTGGTCGTAGAGCTTTTTGCGTAAGAATTTTTTAAGTTCCTTGTTTGCGGAGTATACATCCGCGCTAAAACCGGTTAATTTTTCTTTTGCCTGCCGCACATCCGTATGATCGCGAATTCCCGCCGCTTCCATCTTTTTTTGGGTATTATTAATAAGATCCGAAACCAGGAGATTGATAATTGACCGGATCATTTCCCGGGCGATCATTTTATTGCTGGAAGGAATACCGCCGGAAAAATGTTCACGAAACATTTTCCAGATCATAAGGGGCTCTACCTCTTCGAACAGGAGAATTCCCGATGAAAGACCGTCATCGAGATCATGATTATTGTAGGCAATTTCATCGGCCAGGTCAATGATCTGGGCTTCCAGGGCAGGCTGTTCATCGGGCGCGTAAGTCGACAGCTCGGGATGGTCAAAGGGGCTTGAATGTTTGATAATACCTTCCCGGGTTTCCCATGACAGGTTAAGTCCGTCGAAATTATTATAGCGCTTTTCCAGAACTTCCACAACTCTGAGGCTTTGCCTGTTATGTTCAAAACCGCCGTGTTCCCGCAGCAGGTCATTTAACTCTTTTTCTCCGGCATGGCCAAACGGCGTATGGCCAAGATCATGAGCCAGGGCAATGGACTCGGCCAGGTCTTCGTTCAGCCGCAGAGCACGGGCAATGGCCCGGGCAATCTGTGAAACCTCAATGCTGTGCGTAAGACGCGTACGGTAATGATCTCCTTCATGGTTTACAAAAACCTGGGTTTTGTATTCCAGCCGCCGAAAAGCACGTGAGTGAATAATCCGTTCCCGGTCCCGCTGAAAGGTTGTGCGGTAGGGATGAGGATCTTCCTTGTGTTTTCTCCCCCGTGAAGCTTGCGAATGAGCAGCATAGGGAGCCAGGATCTTCTCTTCTATTTTTTCCAGATACGTTCTGTTTACAGTAACCATAGTAGTTTTAGCCCGAAAATAACCGGCTCCTATTTCAATCTAAGGAAAGCTCTTTTTCATAGGCTTCCATTGCGGCTTTCCTGTTAATCCTGATCTCTTCGTTTGTGGGTTCTTCCGCGACTCCCCGGTCGAAAAACCGCAGCGCGTTTTTGTAATCTTTTTTATTATAAAAACAGGTCCCGAGATTATTATAGATCTTCGAGAGCATTTCATTATCACGGGAATTCTCAAGAGCCTGCTTCAGGGTATCAATGGCTTTGTCGTACATTTCTTTTTTGGAATAGATAAGACCAAGGGAGAGCAGAGCCTGAGCATGACCCGGTTTCAGAAGCAATGATTTTGCAATATTTTCCTGAGCCTGCTGCAGTCCCTTTTCACTGATGTCAAGGTTAGCGGAGAGTACGGCTATATTGATATACGCTTCCACAGCAAGGTCGTTTTTCGCGTTTATTTGCAGCACTTTATTAAAAGCGTTTAAGGCATATTGGAGTTTTCCTTTTTTATTATGGATGAGCCCTATTTTATACAGGGCCTCCTGGGCTTCCTGAGTATTGGGCCACCTGTCCTGAACATCCCGGAATTCCTTCATGGCAGGCTCATACAGGCCTTCTTCATAATAGTAATTTGCCCGTGCAACAAGCGGTTTCGGGTCGCTGGTATTCAGTTTGGAAGCCTTTTCCCAGGCTTTAAGGGCAAGTTCCGGCTTCCCGGCATGTTTATACGCGAGACCAATATTATAATGGACAGCGTCGTCTTTCGGACTGATGGTAATTGATTTTTCATACGCTTTAATGGCATCATCGAATTTACCGGCGTCATCCATGATGTTGCCTATATTAATATAGGCAATCCGGGCATTTTCCGTAAGCGGTTCCAGCTCTGTTATTTTGGAAAAGGTCTCATGCGCTTTGTCCAGCTCCCCTTTTTCATAATAAATGTCACCAACCTTTGACAGAATCCTCACGTTCCGCTTGTTGGTTTCGAGGATTTGATTGTAGACTCCCAGGCTCCGGTCGTAACTGTTCATGGAATAGTATGCCTGCCCGATGTTCTCAAGTATCCTGGTGTCCATATCACCGATCTTTTCGGCTTCTTCAAATTCTTTGAGCGCTTTCGCGGTTTTTTCCTGGCGCAGATAGGTAATTCCCAGGTTGTAGCGGTAAACAGCATTCCGGGGATCAATGAGAATAGCTTTTCTCAGGTATTGCTCTGCCAGGTCATAGTTCTTTTTTTCCATGAAAAGAAGCCCCAGTCTTGAATAGGCACTATGGGCAATATCTCCTATTTTTGAAGCCTCAGCAGCTTTTCTCAGGTAATCAATACCGGAAAGTTCGTCTCCCTTTTTTAATAAGCTTGAACCCTTATTATACAGTACCGACGGATTGCCGGGGGATAATTCCAGGGCAATGGTATATTCTTTAATGGCGTTGTCGTATTGAGCCCGGTTAAAATAGATGTTCCCCAATATAATCCTGGAATTGACATCTCCGGAGTTAAGTTCAAGGGCTTTGTGCAGGTTTTTAGCGGCTTTGTCGAATTTTTCCAGAGCCCGGAATGAGAGTCCCCGGTTTCTATAGGTGTCGGGATTTTTGTCGTAGTATTTAAGAGCCCGTTCGTAAAATTCAAGAGCTTCCTGGTATTTTCCCCGGTCGTGACTGATCATTCCCAGGAAGGTTAAGGCAATGTTCTTATCCCTGTCTTCAGCACCGGACTCCACAACTGACTGAAATTCCGACACCGCGTCATTTAAATATCCCTTTGAATAACTCTCTTTGCCCCTCACCAGGTTAACATTATTACTTCCTATTGTAATATTGTTGTTAATACGTTCAATGGGCCCCCCTTTTTCACCGGGTTTGGCTGTCTTATTAAAGAAAGTAGTTCCTTCATTTTTGATGATAACAACAAGAAGTACTCCCAGTACGGCAGTCAGGGCTACAAGAGAAATGATGAGGATTTGTTTTTTACGGGTCGGAAAGTCTCTTTCTTCTGCTTTAATCGCACTGATCCTGTTCCGCTGCAGAAGTTCTTCATCTTCACCGTGAACGTCGAGAGGAGGTTTGTTTTTTCGTACAATTTTCACCGGCTCAGTCAACTCTCCTTAGTATTATATGAATATCAGCAAGAGCCGAATGGCATCTCTTACGGAGATCTCATTCGGCTCCAAACAAATTATTTACCGGGCCGCTCTGATTTTTTAACAGCGTCAAGTATCCCGTTTATGAACTGGCTGGAGGTCTCTCCTCCGTAAATTTTGCCAAGTTCAATACCTTCGTTTATGGTAACCACAACAGGAATATCCATAAGGTTCAGTATGGCAAAAATGGAAAGCCGTAAAATAGACTTGTCCACAACTCCGATTCTTTCGAATTTCCAGTTTTTAGAATGCTTTTTAATAAGAGCGTCTATGGTTTCTATATTCTCAATAGAACCCTTTATTAATTTAATTGAAAAATCCCTGATATCTTCGGGAATCTCTTTTTCAATCCAGTACAGATCCAGTATTTCCTGCAAGGAGGAATTACCTATTTCATAGATATACAGTCCTTGCAGGGCGTATTCTCGTGATTTTCTTCTATGACCCATTATATCTGCTTATAAAGATTTACCAGTTCAATAGCCGTGAAAGCCGCATCGAATCCTTTATTCCCCGATTTTGTTCCGGCCCGTTCTATAGCCTGTTCAATCGTATCAGTTGTGAGTACTCCAAAAATAACCGGAATATCGGCATTAAGGCTTACACTGGCTATCCCTTTTGCGGCTTCAGCAGCAACATAGTCGAAATGAGGAGTAGATCCCCGGATTACAGCGCCAAGACAAATAATCGCGTCATATTGTTTCGTATCTGCCAGCTTTTTGGCCAGGGCCGGTAATTCAAATGCTCCCGGAGTCCAGGCTACAGTAATATTATCGTCAGATGCGTTATTTCTTTTTAGGCAGTCAACAGCTCCGCCAAAGAGTTTGCTTGTAATAAACTCGTTAAACCTGGATACAATTATGGCGACTTTTATGCCCGATGCGTCCAGTTTACCTTCAAGTATTTTCATGATGTTTTTCCTGTTTTCAATAATATAAAATGATATACATAGTGTAGTGAACGAAGGTATGCGATCAAGTCAAGCCTTTTTTACCATCCCGCAGCAGTCATAACCAGGAAGGACTGCTCTCTTCTTTGTTCATCCGAGTCATAATAGAGGCCAATCCCGTGGGTAAACCAGAGGGGCAGGTTGTATGGGCCGCGTATCCGGAACCCGTAACCGAATCCAAGTAAATGAGCGCGATAATCGGAAAATATATGAGCATAATCGCAATATAGATTTAACCTGAGCCGGGAAAACAGGTTTACTCCGTATCTCAGGTTAGTAATACCGAAGCGGAATACCCTGAATTTTTCAAAGGCAAAGCCGTGAACAACATCAAGATAGGCATTGTCAATGGTGCCGCCAAATCTCGGTTTTGAGAGAAAATCGTTATTCAGGCCGCCTTTAAAGCGTGATCGCAGCACAATATTGTGATTATCGTTAAAAAGGATACCGGTAATAAGAGTTGTGGAATAGATGAGAAATTTTGCCTGTTTTTTACCCGACTGCATATTACCCGCTACACCCCACTGGTCCCAGTTGCTCCGGATACCATAGCCGGCCCATGAAGAGAGCTTTACCCCTTCGGTTAACTGGTCCATCCCTTTTTCCGTATAATACCCAATATCAATTAATCCCCGGGGAAAAATATTAATGTGATTCCTGGGCATGGTAAAACCGGGCGGAATATCCCGTTTCATAAAAAAGTACTGCCGCGTGCCAACTCCCCCTCCCATAGTGAGGTATTTTGATATATTCCATTTGAGAATCAATATCTGGGAGGTATAATTGGTAAAAAACCTGGTCTCTTCCTGTAAACGGTTGCCAATGAAACCAAGGTTTGTTCCGCTTGCGAAGAGAAATGAACCGATAAGTGTTTCTTCAAGAGTGGTATTTTTAAAAGGAAATTTTCTCTGTGAAAACTTGCACTTGAGTTTAAAACCCAGCCACTTGAGAGAAAAATCCGTTCGGGTACCAAAGATATTATCGTAATCGGACAGGAAGATGGGGGCAACAATTGGCGGATCTTTTTGCTGGTGAAATTCGGTAATTAGTACCAGGAAATTCTTTAGCTCTTTACTGGCGCTTTTTCGTATTGAGGAAATATCAGTATCATTTTCGGTCTCAGACATCCCTCTTTTTTCTTTTTTATCGACCTTTTTTCGTTTATAATACTCTTTTTCGGGAAGTATTTTTTCCAGGGGGTCCACGAGTACCTTTTCAATGATAACATCCCCGGTATGTTTCTCTTTCTTCTCTTTTTTTTCTTCTTCTTTTTTATCATCCTGGTTTTTTTCCTGTTCTTGAGCAAACAGGGTTCCTGAAAAGAAAATAGAGGGTGATATGCATAGTGTAAAAATAATTGTCAAAAAAAGGAAATATTTCTTCACGGGTACGGTCCCCTCGCTCTCTTAAGAAACTAAAATTTTAAATAGGGCCTGTTGCTGCTTGCCCCCTGAAGGGGCACCATCCCCCCCTATCCCCCCGAGGGGGAAGAAGATGTTGGAAAAAGGTTCTAAAACCCCAAAGGGTACACGTGCCTTTCCAAAAACTCTTGCGCCCCCTTTGGGGGTTGGGGGGCCGATAGAAACCGACCCATTTCTAACCAGTTTCTAACGTATATTTTCCCGGCACGGCCGGTGTCTGAGCGGAGCCGAAGACCCGGCTTCGCAGGGTCAGCTGCTATTAAATAAGATTTCTGAGTCTTCCGGTAACGATTTTCATTACATTAATAGATATAGACGGATGCTCGCGTAAAGTCAACAGAAAATCTCTTCTTTTGATGGATAAAAGGTGGGTTTTTTGTGTGGTTTTTACGTTTGTACTTCTTGGTTCCGCGTCAATAATTGAAAGTTCTCCAATACAGCTCCCTTCACCCTGTTTGGATAAAAATTTATCTTCAGTGAAGATTTCAACTTCTCCTTTTACGATTATAAAAAGCTCATCCCCGGATTCGTCTTTATGAATAATAAATTTTTCCGCGGGAACTTCAATTTCATTTGTTATTTTTGCAATGTGTATTAATTCATTTGCGTTTAAGTCGCAAAACAGGTTGTTTTCCTTTAGAAATATGATCTTTTCCAGCAGGTTTAGCATATCTTTATCCTCTTTCGGCATTTTTAGAATTATTTGCTTTTTCCCCGGTGATTTTGAACCGCTTATCCCTTTTACATTCATTTTATAATAAAGCTTTCCCGGAATGGGAACATCGGGAATAAATCGTTTTAAATGTTTTATGGCCTGTAATAATATCATATACGACCGTTCAAAAGATAATTTTTCCTTGTTTTCTGCCTCTAAAGTGTTTTCAAACAGAGATATCAGTTTTCTGTCATATTTTCCTGTTGATTCAATATATTCAAGAATGAGACTATTGAGGTCTTTATCCTCCAGCAGGAGGTTTGATTCATATACTTCATCGATCTTGGTACCGGTTAAGAGCGCAATAGCCTTTAGAATGAGATGTTTATGAAGATCAATCATATCCTTGAGGGCAAAACCAAGGAATTTAGACAGGAGCCCCCCAATATTTCCGCCTTTGATCTTTAACAACGGAAGCTGGTCCACAATATCAATAATGTCCGATACCGCTTCAAGCTCATAAATAATAAATGCTCTCATCTCTTTTGTTGGTTTAACATTAATTGCCATTATATAATTGAGATAATTTGATTTCTGGTAGTAATTTTTCTCTTTAAGAAGACGTGCCACTACCATGTTTTTGGCTTTTTCATTATAATTATATCTGAATATTCGTTCCATATTCTCTTCGGGAATATATTTCCGGTAATCAAGGATAATTGCCTTATCAATATCCGTAAGATTTTTGGCCATTACAATAAAACCGGTTAAAAGATTGATATCGGCATCTTTATAGGTGTACATGATTTTACGTGCCAGGCGTCTCGACACCCGGCTCCCCAGGGGGATGAGTTCCTTAAGAAAAACCTTATTTTTTGTTTCAAGTACCAGCTGAATAAGATGATCAAGATATATAAACGGAGGCAGGGTATTTGCTATCATGAGAAATTCGGCAGGGAGAGCCGATCCCGTAATAATTTCATTTTTTGTTTTTACCAGGTGCTCAAAAACTGAAAAATCGGATAACTCCCCCCCTCGATGGGTAAGGAGAGAAATAGCGTATCGCTCTCCGCTAAGTTGTTTGTCATAGGTATAGCTCTCAAAGAGTTGCTTTCTTTCGGTATAACGCAGATCTTTAATAAGGGAAAGCGCCGTGGAGCGGACAATAGGCCAGTCATCCGTTAATGCCTGGCTTAAGATATTCCTGCTGAATATAAATGAGGTTGTTTTGAGCATGCTGAGAATATTTTCCTTTGTTTGCAGGGACAGATCATTAAAGTATTTGTATAATACTTTAAGAGCCTCAACAGAGGGGTTGTCATTAAATATATCTTCTATCAATTCTTTATTATACTGAATATTTGTTTCTTCAGACAGGAATTCCTCAAAATCGGTAAATTCGATTTTTTTATCGTATCGTCCCGAAGAGTCAAAAGAGAGCCTGCTTTTTAATGAGTAGAGATAGGCCCGGTTTTGATAAAAAGTGAGAAAAACATACAGGGCTCCAATGGACAATGAAAAAATAATTCCCTGGTTTGCCGATAATTTGGTTGTTATAAGGAGAATTGCTCCTCCACCCGTAATCATCCCCAGGGGACTTATGATGGCGCTAATAAAGGATTTTACCTCAATCATTCTGTCCCTGGGCGAGGCTGCCATCAGAATATTGAAAATAGGGGTCCGGGTAATAAGGCTTAAATTTTTCCGGTAAAACCTGAGAAAAATTCCCACAACAAGCCCCGGGGCAACAAATAACAGGGCAATGAAGCCAATGAAGGAGATTGGGTATATATAATTTGTTTTTTGGACTCCAAAGTTTTTAATGATCTTTGAAACAAAGAAGATTTGCAGCAGCAGCGTGGCAAGATCTCCAACAAAAGTGTAAATACTGAGAAATGCCGCCAGTTCATTTTCTGTTGTAAAGTGCTTGTTAAAGGCGTCAGCAAAATAATATTCCGCTAACTGGTTCGCGATAGCCATTACAAATATTGCCAGTGCGGAGTAGGTGAATATAGGGGATGAATAGGATAACTTGATTTTCCTGAGAAATCGTTCAAAGAACAGGGTGTCGGGTAAAAGATCTTTATACTTTTTCGGAGCCCTGGCATCTTTATTCGACCGGGAGCCCGACAAAATAAGAACCGGCAGTATAAGCAATGAACCCAATGTGAGCCATAAAAATATTCCAAGCCGCGCGATTGAATCCGAAAAAAATGTGAATATCAACAAGCCTGCTACAATTCCCCCCAGTTTGCCGCCGCTCATAAGTAAGGGCAGGATCCTTTTCGAATTTCGAAGAGAGAGAAACTGGAAAGAGAAATTAAAAAAGTGTATATCGAGAAAAAAGGTGAACAAATAGTTTCCCATGTAGATATAAAAAGGAAGCCATTGTAGTTTTTTGTTCATCAAGAGTAATGAGGAGGCTAATAATAGAATGATTGATATGATTAGTACATAATATCCTTTTCTTAAAGGGAGTTTTAAGATGAAATAATTATAGAGAATTCCCGCAAAAATAAGGGCTATGCCGTTTCGAATAAAGAAGTGAGAGAAATGCTGTGCGCCATAGGTTTTCAG
>JAAENB010000733.1 GCA_024224995.1 bacterium
CGACTGAAACTTTTGCCTGGAATGATTCGGGTGCTTCTCAATACTGGCTGTGGGTTGGAACAACAGAAGGTGGACATGAGATTTACAGCGACAGCCAGGGAACAAACACATCACGGAGTGTATCCGGGCTTCCTCAAAACGGGGAAACCATATACGTGCGCCTGTATTCAGTAGTGGATGGAGAATGGCTCTTCAATGATTACACCTATACTGCCTTTAATGCCGATAGCATGAAAGCAGAGATACAGAGCCCGGTTCCGGGATCAACGCTTTCTTCAATAAAAGAAACCTTTACCTGGAACAGTACGAGTGCTGAAGAGTACTGGCTGTGGGTTGGAACAACACAGGGTGGTCATGAGATATACAGTGACGGGCAGGAAACAAACACGTCACGTGAAGTTTCCAATCTTCCCGGTGACGGGACAACAGTATACGTGCGCTTGCACTCCATGGTGAACGGAGAATGGCTCTTTAATGATTACACCTATACTGCCTGTAATACCGATAGCATGAAAGGAGTGATACAGAGCCCGGTTCCGGGATCAACTCTCTCTTCAATGACTGAAACCTTTACCTGGAGTAATCCGGGCGTTGAAAAGTTCTGGCTGTGGGTTGGAACAACACAGGGTGGTCATGAGATATACAGTGACGGGCAGGAAACAAACACGTCACGAGAAATTTCCAATCTTCCCAGTGACGGGACAACAGTATACGTGCGCTTGCACTCCATGGTGGATGGACAATGGCTCTTTAATGATTACACCTATACTGCCTGTAATGCCGATAGCAAGAAAGGAGTGATGCAGAGCCCGGTTCCGGGATCAACGCTCTCTTCAACGACAGAAACCTTTACCTGGAATAATCCGGGCGTTGAAGA
>JAAENB010000734.1 GCA_024224995.1 bacterium
ATCCGCACAAGCAGATGCTTTACCTTGTTATCTTTCATTAACTTTTTCCACTGACGGCAGCGGGACCAGGTGTGATAGGTTAACCCCGCTTCACACGTTCTTTTCGGATGTGCCATATTTTCCTCCCAAAACAGGTTTTTGGGGCAAACTTTTTTACCCCTCATTAATAGGACGAATGGGAAGGCCTTTTGATGAAATTTTTTTTGGCTTTTTTTGCAAAAAATTGATTTTTTTTCAAAAAAGGGGCAAAATCCGGGGGAAAACTTCTCAGAGCTCTTTATAGGAGCTTTTTCGGAGAAAAAAGATCAGAGAGCGCCCAACCAATAAGCGTAGATTATTCCACATCAGATGTTTCTGCCAATGATGGAAGTGACTATAGCTACTATTGTTGATAATGATTGGCCGCAACTAAACACTCTCAGTCCAATCATTCCTCCCCAATCCTGCATAAATGACGCCGAATTTTTTATCATGACTGCGTATTCCATACAAAAAAGTGTATTTTTTTGATGGAAATGACTATTTTTTTGAATTTTTTGTTGAAAAATTACACTCAATTCACTACATTAGTGCAAAAGATGTAAAACAATATGGAGGATATTATGAAAAATAGAAGAGAATTTATTAAATTAGGCGGTAAGACCTTGCTTTCCGTTTCTGCCTTATCTTTGATCTCGGCATTTGATGAAGGATGTGCCGATATTACAGGTGAGAATTACCGCGTTGATGTTCATCATCATATTGTGCCTTCGGGTTATGTTGACGCGTTAAAGAGTATTGGAATTGACCAGGCCCTGGGCAAGGATTTTCCCGAGTGGTCTCCTACGGGGGCAATTCAGCTCATGGATATGGTGAATATCGGGACTGCCATTACATCCATTTCCGCTCCCGGGGTCTATTTCCCTGATGCTGTTTTTTCAAGCGAGCAGGCCAGGATCGATTTCGCGGTGAAGCTGGCGCGGCAGTGCAATGAATATTCGGCAAAAATGGCAGACGATTACCCGGGCCGTTTCGGCTTTTTCGCTGTGCTCCCCATGCCGATTGTGGATGCGTCACTCATTGAAGCGGAGTACGCCCTTGATGTTCTAAAGGCCCATGGCGTGGTTCTTCTGGGTAATTATTGCGGCACCTTTCTTGGCGATGACAGTTACAATGAATTAATGGCGGAACTGAACAGGCGCAAAACCATTGTTTTTGAGCACCCTTCTCCCCTTCCCGCTAGCAGCCAGGGTATGGGAATTGAAGTTGAAGATTTTTTTCTTGAAGCGCCTGTTGATACCACAAGAGCCGTTTTAAACCTGCTTACAAGCGGCACCCTTGAACGCTATTCAAAAATTCGCTGGATACTCTCCCATGCCGGTGGAGCCATTCCATACCTTGCGTGGCGTCTTTCTTTAATGGATGTTTTCCCGAAATACCGGGTCCATATGCCAAAGGGTGTTCTTGCCTATTTAAAAAAATTGTATTACGATACTGCCCTGTCCACTTCTCCGTACGCCATGAATTCCCTCACGGAACTGGTTCCCTCTTCGCAAATACTTTTCGGCAGTGACTGGCCTTTTTGCACCACTCCTGCCACTGTGCTCCAGAGCAAGTTGATCAAAGAATTGGATTGCTTTGATAAGAAGACGCTGCTGGCGGTTGAACGGAATAATTCTCTTGCGCTGTTTCCGCGTCTTGAGGGATGACGCTTCGGCTCCGCTCAGTGACCCTCTTAAGAAAGTTTAAGGTTCGAAGTTCGAGGTTTTTTATCCGAGGGTTAATTACCCGGAAAGAGATTAAACCTGTTTTAAACTTTCTTCCGTATTTTTTCCCGGCCAGGCCAGGTCCGCACTCTCAAGAAACTAAGATTATGCTTGTGCGCGGGCCTTGAAGTAGTATGGGCTCTTTGGATTGCTGCGGAACTCGCGTTGCTCAACCAGTCCTCACAACCCAAAGAGCCCATACTACTTCAAGGCCAGATGCAGCTCGCAAAACGAT
>JAAENB010000735.1 GCA_024224995.1 bacterium
AGCACATCTCAGTATATACATAAATCCTATCTTCACAATCCTCCCGTTTCGGCTCCGCTCAACGTCCGGCTTTTCTACACAGGGTCGTTTCGGCTCCGAAGTGACTCAGAACAACTACTCAAACATACACTCAACAAAAAGGCGGTGCATTTGCAAGTAAAATTTTCAAAAATACGCTGGTTTCGGCTCCACACAAAACCAGCCGGACACTGAGCGGAGCCGAAGTGCCGGACTTTACAGCAAAGCCCCCTTCCCAACACAACCCCTCCCAACACAACCCCTCCCAACACAAGCCGGACACTGAGCGGAGCCGAAGTGCCGGACTTTACAACAAAGATCTCTTTTTAAAACTACTCAAACGTACACTAAACAAAAAGTGGTGATATTTGCAAGAAAATTTTCTACAACGATCAACTTTTAGTGCAAAAGTCACTTTTCCAACACCAGCCGGTCACTGAGCCGGAGCCGAAGCGGCCGAATTAATAAAACATTAATAAGTTGACAACCCCACCCCTCTTTTTTTAAAATTAAACCTGTATTTCTACACAACTCTATAATTTGGAGCAAAAAAATGAGTGAATCGATCAAGTTAAAAGCCACAGCAATAGGCAGTTTTCCGCACCCAAACGCGAAAGAAGCCCTGGATCTCATATTCAAATCGATCCCTGAGGCGCCAATCTGGCCGCAATTGCCAACACGGGCCTTAAATGAGCAGATGGAAATCCAGTATTCCGAAGGAATACCGAGAGTAGTCATAGATAATGATAAAAAACGGATGTATTTCGATACAACGGGCGATTATTCCGAAGAATTCGGGGAATTTTACGAAACATATATGACGGCAATGGACCCCGACGACGGAGACGGCGACTGCAGTGCAATGGCAATAAGCCAGGAGTTTTCAGAGGGGATATACGCTTTTGAAGAGCGTTTAAAGGCAGAGGGCAAAAAATACCCTTTGCTTAAAGTGCATACAACAGGCCCCTGCTCATTCGCCCTCACTGTAGTGGATGAGAACAAGCGGGCGATCTATTATAATGAAGAATTCCGTGATATAATAATCAAAGCCCTGGCAATGAAGTGCCGGTGGCAGATCCAAAAATTCAGCCAGTACGCGGAAAAAGTGATCTGTTTCATAGATGAGCCTATATTGTCGGCGTTTGGCTCGTCGACCTATATATCGGTAAAAAGAGAAGATGTGGTAGCGGCAATAAATGAGGTAGTAGAGGCAATTCATGCTGATAATGGACTTGCAGGGGTTCACTGCTGCGGCAATACGGATTGGAGTCTTTTAATCGACGGGGGAGTTGATATAATCAATTTTGACGCGTTCGAGTTCGGCGAGACAATCGCGCTTTACCCGGAAGCGGTAAAGGGACATATTGAAAAGGGCGGAATACTGGCCTGGGGAATAGTGCCCACATCAGCGGCAGTGAAGGACCAGACAGTAGAAACCTTATCGGCCCAGTTCGATACTCTCACGGATCACCTGGCGGAAAAAACCGGAATGGATAAACAGAAGATCCTCGCGAATTCAATTATCACCCCATCGTGCGGAACCGGGTCTCTGGGAGTTGAGCTTGCGGAGGCGGTATTTACGACCCTCCATGATCTTTCAGCGCACTTAAAAGATACCTATAAGTAAGCGATAAGTAATCTATAAGTAACAAAAGGGAGTACCCATTAAAAATCATGAGCTATACAATAGCGATAACCGGCAAAGGCGGCTGTGGAAAAACAACCATAGCCGGTTTGCTCATATGGAGTCTCACGAAAAACGGGCATGCCCCGGTTTTGGCAGTGGATGCCGATCCAAACTCCTGTTTGGATGTAGTGCTGGGAGTGGAAGTGGAAAAATCCATTGGAACAGTACGGGAAGAGGCGCTGGACAGTGCTTCAAAAGGATTGGTAACAGGGATAACAAAAAAAGAGCTCCTGGAGCTGAAGATAGCGGAAAGCCTGGTGGAAGCGGAAGATTTCGACCTGGTGGCAATGGGACGGCCCGAAGGACCGGGCTGTTATTGTTATGCCAACAATGTACTGCGGGATGTTATAGGCGAGCTTGCCCAGAGTTATCCCTATATTGTCATTGACAATGAAGCAGGCCTGGAAAATCTATCCCGGAGAATCGTATCAAAGATAGACCTGCTTGTTTTAGTGGGAGACCCGTCGAAAAACGGGGTACGGGCAATACAGCGGCTCTACGACCTTGCCGGAGAAATGAAAGTTGAATACAAAAAAATAGCGATAATTATCAACCGGCTCTATCACGACACTATTCCCGAAGAGATAAGCACTTTCGCGGAAGAAATAAAGGCCGATTTTTTACTTGCCATTCCGGAAGACGGAACAATCGGGGAATGGGGAGAGAGAGGAGAAAGTCTCAGGACCCTTTCGGGGAAGAATGAGGTAGTGCGGAAGATAGATGAGTTTATAGGGGATGAGAAGATTGGGATAGGTTGAATCTATGAGTCTTCTCGTTCAGCCCCCTGATCCCCCAGAGGGGGCACGAGTGAAGGTTTTTATATAGTAACAAGTGGCTAACACTAAAATAATTTTGTTTTATATATAAAAAGCTCTCTTTTTACAAAAAAAACCCTATCACGTGCCCCCTCCGGGGGATCAGGGGGGAAAAAAAAGAAAGCTGAAAGACTTACTAACGACAACAAGGAGCACACAATGTCACAAGATATAAAAAGGCCCGAGGACCGGGCTTCGGACCCGGCCTCGATAGAAGCGCTGAAAAAAGCCGAGCAGGACCAGGTAGAATTAAGTTTCTCACGAATGGATGCCCAGTCCCGGCAGTGCGGTTTCGGCACAAGCGGCGTCTGCTGCAAGATCTGCCACATGGGTCCATGCCGAATAACAAAAAAATCACCCCTGGGAGTATGCGGCGCGGACGAGCATACAATAGCAGCGAGAAATTTTCTGCGTGAAGTGGCAGCGGGAACGGCAGCTCATTCCGATCACGGCCGACATCTGGTACTCCTGCTCAAAAAAATAGCCCGCGGCGAAGGCGGCGGATATGTACTCAAGGACAGGAAAGCGCTGCTGCAATCGGCGCAAAAATATAACATTGAAACAACGGACCGCAGCGATAATGATATCGCACTTGATCTTGCCGATATATTTTTAAAGGAGTTTACCTCCCAGGAAGAGACCCTGGAAACCCTGAAGCTGGCGCCCTTGAAACGCCAGGGACTATGGGAGCGGAGCGAGGCCGCACCCGAAGGGATCGACCGAATGGTAGTGGAGTCAATGCACCGGACCACCATGGGAGTGGACCACGATTACCGGAGTATACTCATGCACGCCTTCAGAACCGCTCTTTCCGACGGCTGGGGCGGATCACGGGTAGCCAGCATGGTGTCGGATATATTGTTCGGCACACCAAGCCCCGTAAAGAGCGCGGCCAACCTCGGGGTTCTTGAAGAAAAGACCGTAAACGTTCTGGTACACGGACACGAGCCCGCGCTTTCGGAAATGCTGCACGCGGCATCAATGGACCCGGAAATAAAAGAATACACAAAAACCGTGGGAGCCAACGGCGTCACCCTTGCGGGGATATGCTGCACCGCCAATGAAATACTCATGCGCCACGGAATACCCATCGCCGGAAGCTTTTTGCAGCAGGAACTGGCAATCGTAACGGGAGCAGTAGAGATGATGGTTATAGATGTGCAATGCTGCATGCCGGGACTGCCCGATGTAGCCGGAGCATATCACACCGATATTGTATCGACCAGTGAAATAGCCAGAACCATCGGAGCGGACCAGGTCAACTTCAGTACGGACCAGGCATATAACAACGCGAAGGATCTGCTAAAACGGGCAATCGATAATTATAAAAACCGGGTACCGGAAAAGGTAGCGATCCCTACCCACTCCAGTCCCTTAGTGGCGGGATTTAGCGTGGACGCCATAAAATACATGTTGGGCGGAACATACCGCGCGTCATTCAGGCCTCTGAACGATGCCATAATTGAAGGGCGGATCAAGGGAGTAGCCGGGATCGTAGGCTGCAACAATCCCAAGAGTCAAATAGATGATTACACAAACAAGCTAACCAAAATACTGCTGGAAAACGATATACTGGTACTTAAGACCGGGTGCGCGGCAATCGCGTCGGCAAAGCAGGGAATGCTCACCCCGGAAAAGGCGCTGGAAGCAGCGGGGCCGGGACTCCGGTCGGTGTGTGAAACCGTAGGAATGCCGCCGGTGCTGCATATGGGAAGCTGCGTGGACAATTCACGGCTTCTTGAAGCCGCAACGGAGATAGTACTTGAAGGCGGCCTGGGAGAGGATTTGTCCGATATCCCTGTAGTGGGAGCGGCCCCGGAATGGATGAGTGAAAAAGCAATAGCAATCGGCTGTTATTTTGTAGCCTCAGGAGTGGATGTAGTACTGGGGAATCCCTTTTACGTATCGGGATCGGACAAAGTAAGCGGGTATTTACATGAAGATATAAAAGAAACATTCGGCGCTTCTTTTCATCTGCGGGAAGAACCGGAAGAAGCAGCCAGAGCGATACTGGAACTAATAAACGAACGACGTGACCGGCTTGGAATAAACCGAAAAGCCGAACGAAAACTAATGGATATGAAAGATAGGAGAGCACACCATGTCTAAACTGATCTGCGCCAGCGCCATAGACGGCGCCACAGCATGGGTAGCCCGTGCCGAAGCAAAACTTGATGAAGCGATTAAAGCAAAAGGGGAATCGTACGAAATAGGATTTCCCGACACCGCATATTATTTACCGGTAATATATTCTTTTACCGGCGAGAAGATGGAAACCCTTGCCGGTCTCCGGACCATTTTACGAAAGGCAAAGGAACTGCTGCCGCTGCGGCCGTCGGATGAGGTATGGCTTCCCTACCTGGGAAACACGCTCGATGCCGGGGTGGCGGCCCTGTTCAGCTGCGAAATAATTGAAGTCTGTAAATACGTAATTGGTCCAAATCCCATACAGGGGATCTGGGAAGGCGCGGCAAACGACATTGTTATGCGGGAGCGGGGAATTGAATTCGTGGACGGAACCGCACCGGGCTTCGCGGCAATTACCGGCGCGGCGCCCACGAACGAGATTGCCGTAAAAATAGCCCGGGAATTACAGGAAAAAAATATATATATTTTTATGGCCGGTTCCACAAACGGAAAACAGTTCGCGGAACAGCTGTCGGAAGAAGGCGTGCAGCTGGGCTGGGAATCGAGGCTGGTCCCTTTTGGGGAGGATGTTTCGGCTCTTATTTACGCCCTGGGATTCGCCAACAGGGCAGCGCTCTCATTCGGCGGCGTAAAGCCGGGCGATTTTCACAGCAACCTGAAATACAACAAAGAGCGGATCTTTGCCTTTGTTATGGCCCTGGGAGAAGTGGACGCGGAAAAATATTCCGTAGCGGCAGGAGCGCTTAATTACGGCTTTCCCGTAATAGCCGACACCGACATACCGGAAATCCTTCCCTCGGGCGTCTGTACCTATGAGCATGTTGTTTCCAATATTCCCTATGACAATATTGTCGATAAAGCTCTGGAAGTGCGCGGCTGTAAAGTAAAGATCAGCAAAGTACCCATCCCCGCGGCTTACGGCCCGGCTTTTGAAGGAGAACGGATTAGAAAGCAGGAAACCCATGTGGAATTCGGCGGGAACATAACCAGCGCTTTTGAATTTGTCACCTCCGTGGAAATGGACGAAATTGAAGATGGTGAAATAGAAATAATCGGCAGCGATATTGACGCGCTCGAACCGGGCAGCGCCCTTCCCCTGGCAATCTGGGTGGAAGTAGCCGGCCGGAAGATGCAGCCCGATTTTGAATCGATCCTGGAACGGCAGATACATCATTTAATTAATGGGGCCGAAGGGATCTGGCATATGGGCCAGCGGGATATTGTGTGGACAAGGTTTTCAAAAGACGGCTTTGCCAAAGGGCTTCGCCTGCGTCATTACGGCGACATTCTCCACGCGAAACTGCTTTCCAATTACCCGGCAATTGTAGACAAGGTAAAGGTAACCCTTATTACCGACAAGGCTGAAGTAGAAAAAAGACTGGCCCATGCCCGCACGGTTTATATAGAACGAAACAAGCGCCTCGAATCAATGACCGATGAAGCAGTAGAGACTTTTTATTCCTGTCTCCTGTGCCAGTCGTTCGCGCCCGATCATGTGTGTGTAATTACGCCCGAGCGGCTTGGCCTTTGCGGAGCTTATAACTGGCTGGACGGAAAAGCCGCGTTTGAAATTGACGAGACCGGGCCAAACCAGCCCGTGAAAAAAGGAACGCTTCTTGACCCGGTAAAAGGAATCTGGGAAGGGGTAAACGACTATGTTTATTCCAATTCACATAAAACCGTAGAAAATTTCTGCATGTATTCAATCATGGACCGGCCTCTTACGAGCTGCGGCTGTTTCGAAGCCATTTGCGCTTATGTCCCCGAATGCAACGGCATCATGGTGGTAAACCGTGAATATACCGGCGATACGCCAATAGGCATGACCTTTTCTTCCCTTGCGGGAGATGTCGGCGGCGGAATGCAGACTCCCGGGTTTATGGGAATTGGAAAGGTCTTTTTAACATCACGAAAATTCCTCTATGCCGAAGGCGGGCATAAGCGCCTTGTATGGATGCCCAAAGAACTGAAAGAGACTCTTGCCGAAGATTTAAAACAGGTTTTTGAGCGTGAAGAGATGCCCGGATTCCTTGACAAAATCGCGGATGAAACCATTGCCATTGACCCCGGAGAGATCCGGTCCTTTATGGAAAAAGAAAAGCACCCTGCCCTTTCCATGGAAGACATGACTGTGTTTTCCGAATCGGAAAGCGCTCCGGCAGCGGTTGAAGCGCCAACTAACACAGAAGAAGCGGCAGCTCCGGCCGTACCGGAAGCAGCAACAGAAATAAAAACTGCGGACATTGCGGCGCTAAAGTCGGAGCTTATGGCGGACTTAAAAGCGGAAATGCAATCCGAGCTGAAAAGCACTCTAACCAAAGAGATTGTTGGTGAGATCATTGGCGTGCTGGGAGAAAAATTCCTGGGAGAAAAACCTTCTTCCGCAGGAACAGGTACCGCAGACAAAACTGACACGGGTTCTGCAACAGAAAAACAGAAAATTCCTGCGGCAGGGGAGCGCCTGGCAGCGATCAAATCATATTCAATTAAAAAAGAATCCTGGGATGTACCGGTTCACCGGGTAACGCTGGGTGCCGCTGCAAAAGACGGCGGCACCAGGGGGCTTACCTATGAAATAGGCGGCGCCACAACCATGCCCTTCCATACCTGGGAAGGCGAGATGCCGAACCGGCCTCTTGTTGCCATGGAAGTGTTCGACAAAGTGGGAGAAAAATATCCCCAGGTATTGCGAAAACAATGGGGAGACCTGTTAAACGATCCCGCGGCTATGGCCAAAACCTGTGTTGAAAAATACGGAGCCGACCTTATTAGCATTCGCCTTGAAGGAACCCACCCTGAAAAAGGGGACATTTCACCGGAAGATTCTCTGAAGCTGGTAAAATCGGTTCTTTCGGCTGTTGATGTTCCCTGTATTATTACGGGTCACAATCATTATGAGAAAATAAACGAGGTCATGAAAGAAGTAGCCCGGGGCTGTGCCGGAGAAAACCTGCTCCTTAACTGGGTTGAGCAGGACAACTACCGCACCATCACCGGAGCAGCTCTTGCTTACGGTCATTCCATTGTTGCTCAAAGTCCCATTGACGTAAATATCAGCAAGCAGCTGAACATCCTGCTTGGAAACATGGACTTTAAGACCGATCACGTTGTTATCGATCCCATGACCGGAGCTATGGGATACGGCATTGAATATACCTATTCGGTTATGGAACGGATCCGTCTTACGGGCCTTGGAGGAGACGCCATGCTGGCAAGTCCCATGATACTCTCTCCGGGACAGGAATGCGCCAAGATCAAAGAGCTGCGCGCGCCCCAGTCGGAGTTCCCTGCCTGGGGCGACCTGGAAAAACGGGCCCTGCTCTGGGAGCTCTCTACGGCAACCAGCTTCCTCTACGCAGGTGCGGATGTGTTGATTATGTATAATCCCGAGGCTGCGGTTGCGGTAAAGGAGACGATTTTTGAATTGATAAAGTAAGGTGAGCAGGTAATCGGTGGCCCTTTGGGCCGGGTAATCAGGTGATCAGTTAAGAAAAAACCGATTACTGATTACTGATAACCGGTTACCTTACCTCAACGGAACAGGATATTATTAAGAAACAAACTCATAACCAAACTAAAAACCCTGGAGAAAACAAATGGCCTTAACCGGTTTGCAAATACAAAAACTGTTACCAAAGACTAACTGTAAAGAATGCGGTTCAAATACCTGTATGGCTTTTGCCATGAAGCTGGCAGCGAAAAAGGCGGAGCTTTCGCTCTGTCCTTACGCTTCGGACGAAGCAAAGCAGGTGCTTGGTGAAGCGAGCGAGCCGCCGGTAAAATCGATTGCCCTGGGAGCGGACAAGAAGCTGGTGCTGGGAGAAGAGACTGTATTGTACCGGCACGAAAAGACCTTTGTGAATCAAACGGCTCTTGCCGTGAATATCAGCGATACGGATTCTCCGGAGACTGTTGCCGCGAAGATCTCGGGCATTAAAGAATATCTCTTTGAGCGGGTGGGAGAAGAAATTATCATTGATATGGCTGCTGTTACCCAAAAGAAAGAGACCGGTGATTATTTCATGAGGCTTATTTCTCAAGTCCGCGAAGCCACGCAAAAGCCCCTGGTTATAAAGAGCGATTCTACAGCGAGTCTTATTGAGGCAGCTGCCCTGGCCGGTCCCGGTAGTGTGTTGTGCGCGGCCTCTCCGGAGGCGGCTGCGGAAGTTTTACCGGCGGCAAAAGAGCATGGCCTTTCTCTTGCCATTACATCGCCCGCGATTGACTCCCTGGTTGAGCTTTCGGCAAAAATCAAAGATGAAGGGTTTAACAACCTGCTCCTGCGATTCGACACGCTTTCTCTTGCCGAACAGTTCCAGGTAAATACCATCGCGCGCCGTGCTGCCATAAAAGAAAATTTCAAGCCTTTTGGATATCCCTTTCTCCGCTTTATCGACACCGGGTCGCTAACGGAAGATACGGTTGAAGCCGTAACCGAAATAAATAAATACGGCGGCATTTGCGTGCTGCCGGATTTTGACGAAGCGCAGCTGGCTTCGCTTATGACGCTCCGGCTGAATATTTTTACCGATCCTCAGAATCCTATCCAGGTTGAACCAAAGCTCTACCCCGTGGGAGAGCCCACTCCGGCGTCCCCGGTGTTTGTTACCACCAACTTTTCCCTCACCTATTTTGTTGTTTCCGGTGAGATCGAAAACAGCGGCACCAGTGCCTGGCTTATTGTTCCCGAGTGCGAAGGCATGAGCGTGCTTACTGCCTGGGCGGCAGGCAAGTTCAATGCCGCGTCTATTGCGAAATTCGTTAAAGAACAGGGACTGGAAGAAAAGCTCGAAAGCCGTAATATTATTATTCCCGGGTTTGTTTCCCAGATCAGCGGCGAGCTTGAAGAGCAGCTTCCCGGGTGGAAGGTCCTTATTGGGCCCCAGGAAGCTTCGGATATTGAGAGTTTTGTAAAGAACCGGCTTTAGGGTACGGACCCCGTGGTCGCGTCCTGGTATACGGTATATCAACCCGGAATGTAACCTATGCCCGGAGCAATACCTCGGCAGAATGTTCGGAACTCGCTCCGCTCAAACAGCCTCACAATCTGCCGAGGCATCGCTCCGGGCATAGGTTACATTCCGAATTACGTTTTTCGGTATATTAAGACACGACCGACCCCGTGTAGCGGGGAAAAAATACAGAAGAAACTCTGGTTATACCGGAGCCTGTTTCTGTCGGCCCCCAAAGGGGCGAAAGAGTTATTGAAAATGGCCCAATTTTAGCCCGGGTTTTAACCCATAGGGCAGCAGAGCGGAACCCCGGATAACATCTTCAGGGAACAAGCTCTGTTTGTAAATTATTTCACCAGGGCTATGGGTATTTCTCATAGCGTGGGGCTTCCAGCCCCTCGTTATGAAGAAGAAGGCCCCGGGTAAAATCTTCGGGAACAGGCCCGTAGAGGCGCTGCATGCAACGTCTCCTAAAACCGCCCTGGGGGCAACATCCCCCGGAAAAGGCTCTGCCAATAATTTAGTTTCTTGAGAGCAGCGGACCCCGCCCC
>JAAENB010000736.1 GCA_024224995.1 bacterium
AATAAATGTCAAGAAAAGATTTTATACCGGTTAAATTAATGAATAATCTTCAGTTTATTGAATATCATTCAGTAGTCAGCAGTTGGCAGTTATCCTTGTCCTCGTTCCCATGCTCCGCGTTGGAATGCAGGTTGTAGCACTCCGTGCGGATATCCCAAGGGCGAAACTTAAGCGGAAGACTGTCTAAAATCAGGAGCCCTTTTTCTCCGCCACGGCTTGCTCACGCAATTCAATTCTTTTGGGTGCTTTCGGTGATTTCAACACATTTTTCATCCCTGCCATGCTGAACGAGGCATTGATGAGAAGTGAACTCATAATCCCGAAATGAAATATGAACGCGTTGCCAAGATTGATGATTCCCGGCGCAATTGTGAGTTTAAGGTCTTTTTTGAGATTGCCGTCCAGTTCCTTTGAAATATTGAAAACATCACACAGGCAAGCCAGACCGCCGTCCATGAATATGATTTCCGCCACATCCGTGGCAATCGTGGTTGCACCGGCCAGGGAAATGGAAACATCCGCCTGTTTCATGGCAATAGCGTCATTGATTCCATCTCCCACAAAACAGACATTTTTTTTCTCTTTCTGCAACTGCCCGACGATTTCGGCTTTAGCCTCGGGAAGGACATTATGATAATATCCGTCCGCTCCCAGATCCTCCGCCAGCTTCTGCGTGGGATGACGATGATCGCCGGATACAATGGCAATATGTCCGATTCCGAATCGCCTCAGTTGTCCTATGATCTCCTTTGCCTCCGGGCGCACCCGCGGCTGCAACTCGATCACTCCTTCCACCTGGTTGTCCACGGCCACCATAATAAGGGTGTTCCCCTTTTCATGAGACGCCTCGATTACCTCCTCCATTGTTTCGGGGATGGGGATCCCCTCGCTGGTAATAAACCGGATGCTGCCGACTTTAATGACCTTGTCCTCCGTCAGCACCGTGATGCCGTAACCGATCTGATATTTGGAATCATGGACAGTCTGTATGGTCAGATTCGCTTCCCCGGCCTTTTTAAGGATCGCCCTTGCAACGGGATGGGTTTGTTTATCCTCGGCGGAAGCGGCAAAACACAGGATCTGATCCCCGGTGTAATGACTGCGGCTGATGATTTTTGTCACTTCCGGCTCCCCCGTCGTCAGGGTGCCGGTCTTGTCAAACAGGATTGTATCCACTTCATGCAGACCTTCGAGAGCCCGGCCGTCTTTGACCAGAACACCCTTGTGCGCGGCCATGGTGACGTGTCCGAGGGTTTCCAGCGGCGACACCAGTCTGATCCGGTTTCCCATGTGGCTGTTGATGAAAACGGCCGTGTTCACCGGCCCGATGACGGGCAGGACAAGAGCTGACGCCACCGTCATGGGCAGGGTGCTCTTATCTGCCCACTCTTCACCTTTCAACTGGACCTTTGATTTGAAATCAGTGGCATGAGCCAGAATCCGGCTGATTTTTGAAGCCGTGGTCTCCTCTCCCGATTTTTCAACCCGGATATGGATTCGACCGGTGAGGACAATGGTATTGGCATATACATGGTCGCCCGGTTCCTTTTCCGCGGGCTGGGCTTCTCCTGTCAGGGCTTGCTGATCAACGCTCGCCATGCCTTCTGTAACTAAGCCGTCAACCGGGATAACGCTGCCCGGATCAACTAGTACAGTGTCATTTGCTTTGACATCATCCAGGGGGATCTCGACTTCAACATTGTCCGTTAAAACCCACACCTTTTGCGGAAGCTGGCTGAATACATCCGTGATCATTTTCCTGGAATGGTCCTTGGCCCTTTCCACGCCTGTTTTGCCGGAATACCTCAGAAAGAGTCCGAATCCCGCGGCCACATACCGGCTGACTGCGAGGGTCAGTACATCGGCGATGAAAAAAAGGACGTCCACATTGACTTGCCGGTCCCTGACCAGTTTATCTTCCACATCTTTGATGTACGGAATGGCGCCATAGATATAGGAAGCCAGACCGAGAGGTATTAGCGGCGGAAACAATTTTCCCAGCCCGAATAAGCCCATGCTCGCCAGACTCACCTTCGCATACTGTTCGTTGAATTTTACCGGATCATCGGCCTCTTCACCAGGCCCGGGGGCTGCCGGAAGATCCGTGAATTCGGAATCGGGGTCTTCCACATCGGTTTTTTGTTCTTTTACCGGTTCATACGCTTTCTCTTTTTTATACTTTTCATAAACCTTTGCGCCGAAATAAGCGCCGAACATCAGTCCAATCTCTATTAACATTGCAGACCTCCAAGTCTGACAGCGATTATTTACGAGTATGTCTCATCTTTTAATTTACACAACTTATCAATTTTAAGCTTCCCATGGGAATTTGCCCTCTTCCATATATCGGAATATCCCCTCAATATTCTGAGGATCGGAAAATATCTCTTTATTAGCCTTTACAGCCTCAGATTTTGATTGAAGTGGCAAATCATATAACCTGCTCATATAACGTTTATATCTCAGTATCCCGGTTTTGGATAAACGCCTGAGACGAAGTAAATGTTTGCGGACCAGAGAGTCGCTTTCGGATTCATAAACGTCTATTAACCCCAGTTCATAGGCTCGCCGGGCTGGGATAGGCGAGGTGGTAAGCGTTAAATAATGGGCTTTTTGAAATCCGATGCGCCTGATCAGAAACGGGAGAACACAAGCGGGAAAAAGTCCGAATAATAATTCAGAAAGACTGAAAACAGCTTTATCATCTGCAAGCGCAATATCGCTGGCAGCAACAAATCCAATCCCTCCGGCATTGGCCTTTCCCCTTACATGAGAAATTGTTATGTACGGTCCGGTCGTTAATTTTAACCATAATTCATACAAAGGTTCGGGGTTCGGCTCTGTCTGCTCTTTTCTTTTCAGTTCACGGTGTATTTCCGAAAAATCGGCTCCGAGACAAAAAACTTCAGGCAAACCTTCCAGAACAATGACGGTAATCGATTCCTCACATGCTTCCAATACCTGTCCGCACTCTTCGATCATAAGCTCATTGATAGTATTATCCGCTTCGGGACGATTAAATTGCAAAAAGCAAACCGACTCGTCAAAGCGGACTTCAACTGTTTTATAATTCATTAAATCCACCTGTATTTGCGATGAAATTCCCTGATTTCTTCCAAAAACAATCGTTTTCCTCTCTGCCCGGAAAGGTTTATCCCGGGAATCAGATCAAAATCCGATTTTACATTTCTGGTACCGAATTTTACCGCGCCGCTTCCCATCAGCAGAGCTTCATATTCATCCATAGATAACCGGTAACGTTCATTCAGCTGTTCTTCAATGCCAAAACGGCGCTGTAATTTCTGCCCGTCCGGCGTTACAACTCCGCTGTAAAACTCGGAACAGCAGCCGGACCCGTAAGAAAAACAGCCGATCCGTTTCGGAGAATCGAATATTCCTTTATCTATAGCGCTGGCAAGAGAAAGAAATACCGTCCCTCCCATAATATTTCCGACGCGCTGACAGTAAATCAGTCCGGGCATAACCCGC
>JAAENB010000737.1 GCA_024224995.1 bacterium
CTGAATTCGATGCAAGCTTGGCGTATCCGATCCATAGGATACCGGAAACGCGACGTTTGGGAGATCGTCCCGGTGATGGAGTTCCACTGTTTCGAAAGTTCAATACGTTGCTGTGGCATTTGAAGAAACCTTCTGAAGCAAATAAACTTCTCATAAAAATCCGTAATGAATATGCGCCGAATGTTATCCTTATGCCGCGTTGGGAGGAAAGATCACATTTCTGGTGTCGCGCCTGCTGTAAAATCGGTATTCCTTATATTTTGATAGCACATGGCATGGAACTGGTGGAGAAAAAATCATCTAAGTGGAATATGATGCGCAGGCAGGATTTATACGATGCGAATTTGTTAATTCCAAATAGCACTGCTACTAAAGACATACTTCTAAGTTTTAGCTTGGATAAAAATAGAATGTTGCTGTTTCATCCAAGGATCCGGCCTGAAAAACTCAAAGAGTTATCATCAGAAGTTCTTGATAATGTACTGTCAAAACTTGATCTTTCAGGACGACGATACATATTAACGCTGTGCCGTCTGGTGAGACGCAAAGGTGTTGATTTGGCAATCCGTGCCTTTGCAGATATCGCCGATGATTTTCCTGAACTTTTTCTTGCTATAGCAGGTGACGGACCGGAATTATCTGATCTCCGGTCATTGGCAGTTAAATTGGACTTACATGAACGTGTTAAATTTCTGGGTGAGGTGGATGACATAACAAAACGCTCCCTCTTTCAGGGATGTGAATTTTTTATTATGCCCAACCGTCCGATACCTGGTGACATGGAAGGATTCGGCATTGTTTTTTTGGAGGCCGC
>JAAENB010000738.1 GCA_024224995.1 bacterium
AATATATTTGAGGATATAGATATCGATTTTGATACGTATTTTTCACTGCACCTGGAAACGGATTCGGTTTTTGAGCCGGCAGAATTTACCTTTTCGAAATTTCATGGAAGGAGCATAGACACCTTTTTATCCAGGATCGTATATTCCGTACTGTCATCAAACCGGGGAGTTATTAAAGATTATACCCTGCGTCCCTGGAGGAAGCTCAATGAGGCCAGGAAACTGGCAACAGAAGGGTTTACAGTGTCACCGATGGCGTCTCCGGAAGAACCGGTATTTAAATCACTCCGGCAGCTGGAGGATTCCGTACGGGATTTTAGAAATACGCTGCTGTTTTCGGGAAAAATAAAAAATTGGAATAATAAAAAAAGGGTGGCGCGCTGTAGAAAGCTGTTGAAACAGGAGGCAAGACGTATCAATTGGGAGCAGTTTTATTCCTGTTCAAAATCGGCACTGAAAAAGTATGAGGTGAATCTGTCAATTGTACCGGAATGCAGACCCATGATAGAGGCAATAGCCAACATAAATGTGGATCGAAACTGTACCAGGATACATTACCGGGAATTACCCGGGCAGGACCCGTTAAACAGGAAGATCTATACCCCCCTGGAGCTGACGGTTATACCGCAAAAAGGGGCTGAGTCCTTATTTACGGATGACGGAGAATATCGATTTGATGATAAGCGCCAGGTGGAAGAGCTTCCCCCGGAAATAAAACCGGGACAAACCATAGATTATACCGGAAAACTCTATTCCGGAGAGTGTTTTAAAAAGAAATCAATAAAATATTGCGAAGCGTATCCAAAGAGAGACCAGGTCGTAGCCACGAATTTTTATCCCCATTCCTTTAAAAAGGCGAACTGGTTTTTGAGAGCGCTGTTTTTCTGGAAAGATTTGCCGAAACAGGTGATCTATCGAGGTTCCTATGAGGTTGTAGGCTATACAAAAAGGATGCTGCCGAATTTTACTTTAACAGACAAGGCGTTGAAGCTTGCCGAATTGGACTTAAAAGAGTTTTATAAAAAATACGGGACTCATTATGTAAGCCAGGTGAAGCATCGAAGAGGGTTTGTTTATTACTTTATAGTAAACACTACGGGTGATGACGATGATGAATATATAGAATTAAAGCCTTATGGGGTTTCAAAGTATATTGAGCTGGGAATTCCGGGAGCCCAAGGGGGGCAGGGGGTGCCGGGAATGGACCAGGGAGGCGGCTGTCTTTTTGGCTTATTCGGATCATCCTCAAAAGTTGAGAATCCCCTGTTTGAACCCAAAACAGTAAAAGAATTTTTTAATAACCGGGAAAAACTAATCAACTTATATCAAAATGATAAGAAAGCTGTACCGGTAAGTTTAAGTCTTGAACCCTGGAGTGAGTACTTAAAGGAGAAGGGGATCTTAAGACCGCATCAACTGGACCTGAAATGACCATTGGGCACACTTTTTATGGGGGTTACATAAAAAGTTCTTGATTTTTAAAAAAACGAATGATTTAGTAATACTTTATAGTAGTGAAAAAACCGTGTTATTTTAGATGAAAATAACAAAAAATACGAATATAAAGGTACTTTCTATGAAAAGACGCAAACTACTTGTTATTTCCTCGGTGCTGATCATCTTCCTGGGGGTTGTAATTACAACACTGACAGGTGGGCCCACTATAATTCGGGACAACCGGGTTACGGACCTGGGAACAACACCGGTACTTGGCCGGGGATATTCTATTGGAACCAATACGTTTCAGTCTACCTGTTTAACAAAGGTGATACTCACGGAACCATCATATGATATGTCGTATTATTTTGAGGCTGTTAAGTCTGAGGGAGAATCAAAAACTTCCAGTTCCTACAGCAGGAGAAATTCAGCCACAGTCAGTTATGAAGCTTCCAAGAGCTGGAGCTTTATGGGTTTTGGCGGCTCAGTAAGTGCCAAAACTACCAGTTCCATCTCCCGGTCGGTTAGATCGGTTACTGTGGATGGCGTTAAATACTTTAATCATGATCTTTTCGCAACAATTGACATTTATTCGTATTACGCGTCCGTAGATGAAGCAAAATCAGAAATGAGCAAAACTGCTGTAGCGCTTCTTACCAATGAAGATCTTCCCGGTTTTTTTAGCAGCTGCGGTCCCTATTATGTCAGGTCAATCGGTAGAAAGGCCAGGTTTATATCCAGATTCTCTTACAGAACCATGAGCACCACAAGGGATACCTCTTTTGACAGCCAGTTGAAAACCAGGCTTCATGGTTTTACAACACGAACAAGTAAGGGCTGGGGTCGCAGGAGTTCATCAACAAGCTCATATGATTACCAGAACCAGGTTGATCAAGAACAAAAATTTAACTCAAAAGCATCGAATATGCGCCTGACTATTACATCATGGGCCTTTGGCCTGGGTAAGAATGAAAAAGCTTCTCTTGTAGCCTTTGATCTTGAAACATTTAAAAAGGGAATACAGGATGCCTTTATATCCATGCAGAATCCCCGAACCGGAAAAGTATTCAGTATAGAAGTTGTTCCCTGGGTAGAGAATACCGAATTTCAGGCCCTGGCCAAGCTTCACTACTCTCCTGATGAGTATGAAAACATTAAAAATCCGGCAGGGGGGTTTGAGATGGACGATCAGGGAAAGTTAAAGAAAAGGCTTAAGCGTAAGATTCCTCTGTATGAGAAGAAGTATATCCTGAATCTTAATGCCGAATTTTTTATGGAGATTGAGCGGGTCGACCGTAACCTGTTGAATATATTTTATAAAGGAAATCTTTGCAGAAAACATATTGATCTGAACTGGTCGAAGAACGGCAAGCTCGATTCGAAATATTCCACCCGGAACCTGGTGAATCACCGGACCGGCGCGTTGTTGTCGTTGAAAGACCTGTCTAAAAAATTGACTGAGGACTATATTGAACAGTTACTGAAAAATGAAAGAAAATTCATGTACGGCAATGAAAGTGGAAAGACCGAGGAGCTGGAAGTAGATAAAATAACAGGGGAGCCTGTTCCGGGGAAAGGAGCTGCTGCCTGTATAAATGAGATCCTGAGTAAAGGCATTTTCAGAGAAAGTTATCGCAACCATAAACCCTGTCGGGATCTCATGTCGCAGATGGGTGCGCTGCAAAGTGAACTGGTTGATGATTATTGTATGCCGACGTTGAAGTAAATTATAGTGGTATCGGGATTAAGATCCTGAGAAGATATATTAAGCAAAAAATAAAAATGTGAGAGTAACACGGTGATTCGGATTATTCTCTGAAAAAAGCGCTTTAGCGTTATTTAAAATCAAAAGGAGTATCTAGACATGAAAACAAAAAACCTAGCACTAGCGGTAATTGTTTCTCTTATAACTGTTGTGGGGGCACTCTTAGTGGCCGGGCCAACTGTTATACAGGATAACCGGATTACCAACCTGGCAACAACTCCCGTTCTTGGCCGGGGGTACACTATCTCAACCAATACCTTTCAGTCTACCTGTCTGAAGGATATAGTTATGACAGATCCTTCCTATGACATGGTGTATACATTCAAGGATATGAGTGAGGTTCTGGAATCAAGCAGTACTGAGACCGACGCACTTACGAAGGTTGCTTCAAATGAATTTAAAAACTATTTGCTTAAAAAAGAGGTAGTTCAAAAAGAGGTACTCGAGACAACGAAAAGCGGCGCTGAAGAAACCTCTAAACAAAAAACAGTAACAACGCAGCGGCTCATGGCTGAGATCAAGCTCCATTCATATTACGCGTCAGTTGATGAAAGTTCCACGAAGATAACCGAACCAGCGAGAAAACTTCTTTCCGGTAACGACATCCCCGGTTTTTTTCATAGCTGCGGTTCTTATTATGTACGATCAATAGGCCGGCAGTCGGTTTATTATGCTATGTACGAATTTGAGAGTGTTAGTGAAGCTGAAGACAAAACGTTCGCGTACCATCTGGAAACCCAGCTCAAGAGTTTTCGAAAGCGTGTTGTAACGGACGCAAGAAACTGGTATGACTACCAGGATGATCCGGAAAAAGCCGGTTCTACTAAAGAATGGGATGTGACTTCGGGCCAAAAAATAAGTCAAGGAATGAAGACAGATTCATTTTCAAAATCTTCTGAAAAAAGAAACCTGACAATTACTGTCGCGGCTTTTGGCCTTGGAAAAAATGAGAAGGCAAGCCTTATTTCTTATGATATTGAGACTTTCAAAGCGGCTATTAAGGACGCGTTCCTCTCAATGCAGGACATAAGTACAGGAAAGGTTATTTCCATAGAAGTTGTACCCTGGGTAGAGAATGTTGATTTTCAGAGTCTTGTAGAGCTTGAGAAAAAGCAGGTGATTTCAGCAACTCAATTAATTGGAGGTAAACTGGTTCCGGTAGATGTAAAACCCCTTCTGCTTTATGAGAAGAAGCAGATCTTAAGCAGCAACGCGGAGTTCCTGGCAGAATTAGAACGTGCCGACAGAAGTATGATGAATCTTTATTATAAAGCAAAGATGTGCCGCCAGAATATTGACGCGAGCTATAAAAAGGGAGCTCCGGGCAAGAAGACGTTTCGAAAGGCATATATAGGACGTTACGTAATGAATAACCGCTATCCCAAGGGCGGAGTATTGCTGGACGCGCTTGACAAATTCCTTACCAAAGAGCGGATCGACGGGCTTTTGAAAAAGCAGAAAGTCTTCATGTATGGCAAAGATGGAGCAGAAACGCCTGCAGGAGCTCGAGTCTGTATCAGTAAAATAATGAAGTCGGGAGTCTTCAGGATAAGTTTCCGGGACATTAAAGAATGTACTGATCTCCAGGAAGTGTTTGGCCAGGGCGAAGAGGAGCTTGTTGAGAACCATTGTATGCCGCGGCTCTTCCAGAAAGGACAGAAACCGCAAGAAATTGATGATGCATCAGTGGAAGGACCTGTTGCTACTCCGTAAAAGTGAAGAAGAGAGATATTCCTTTTTAGGTAATGCCATCTGTTTGAACTTATTATAAGTTCCCTTTGATAAAGAAGGCGAGGTTGTAAATCGGCCTCGCCTTCTGGGGCATTACAGATGTAATACAGAATACAAAAAATAAAATAAGAGATATTAAAATAGATTCATAATTATGAAAATTGTAAAATTTCCGCTTATTGCACTGTTGCTTTCAATTACCGGTTTCCTGGTAGTTGGATTGTTGGCCGGGCCAACAATTATACAGGATGATCGTATTACGAGTCTCTCCAATACACCTGTGCTGGGGCGGGGATATTCAATTGCCACCAATACTTTTCAATCTACCTGTTTACAAAAAGTGAAAATGACCGAACCTTCTTATGATTTTACTTATTCCTTTAAATCACTTGAAACGGTGGATAAAATGAGTCTTGAGACCCAGGTCGATACCAAAGGCTTTAGCAATGAATTTTTAGGCGATCTTATGGATAAAATTTCCGCAAGCGGGAAAATGTCTCAGATTTCAGATGTACAATTCTACAACCATCATGTACTGGCCGATATAAAACTGCATTCATACTATGCGTCAGTTGATGAGAGCGCAACCAAGATGAGTACTTCAGCAGCTGCGCTGCTTCAGAGGAATGATTTACCGGGCTTTTTCAGCAGCTGCGGCCCTTATTATGTGCGGTCAATTGGAAGACAGGCCAAGTTCCTTTCTATTTTTACCTATATGACCGCAGGGGTAAAGCAGGATCTTGCATTTGAGAAAAAGCTTGAAACACAGATCAAAGGTTTTGCCAATGGCGCCACCACAGAGAAAGACACAGCGGAAACGCAATCATCATTTTCGGTAAGCTGGAGATTCAAACAGGAATGCTCAAGAAAAAGGCTCATGATAACTGTTGCAGCCTTTGGCCTGGGAAAAAATGAGCGGGCAACGCTCATCTCTTATGATATTGAAACGTTTAAAGCGGCAATTAAGGATGCCTTTAAAACCATGCAAAATCCCTTAACCGGGAAGGTGTCCAGTATAGAAGTAGTCCCCTGGGTTGAAAATACCGATTTTCAGATGCTCGTAAAACTGGATGAAGAGGTCGACAAAGAGAGCGGCGAGAAACTCCTTTTGTATGAAAAAAAGCAGATCCTTAATCTTAATGCCGAATTCCTGGCAGAGATTGAACGGGTAGACCGTTCTTTATTGAATCTCTATTATAAGGCAAAAATATGCAGAGATTATATTGACACCAACTGGAAGCGTGCTTTTGGTTTTGGAACATCTCTCCGGAACGAGTTTTTTAAGAAATTGGTTTTGAATAATAAAGGGGGAATCCCCATTGAGTTATCGAAACTGGATGGGCTCCTGACCTCTACAAAGATCGATGAAATTATTGAACGAGAAGGTAGATTCATGTATGGAGAAAAGAGGCCCTCATACATGCTTGATGATGAAAAGTCTAAACCCAGTGGTGCAGCGGTTTGCATGAAAAAGATGATGAAAAAGGGATTATTCCGGGTTCCCTACCGGGATATTGAAGAGTGCAAAGATATTGTAAAAGATATATTAACGTCCGAAGATGAGCTGATTGATAGTTATTGTATTCCACGGCTTGCTAAGATTGAAGAGGGAGATAAGTAAATAGCAACTGTATACTATGAAGTCATATAAAGCAGCTATTAAAGAAGGTACAGGTATGAAAAAGAACAGGTTGAGTATAAGTATTTTAATTCTATTTCTGGTATTATTTGGCGGTGGTTTAATTATAATAAACCTGGAAGCAGGCCCAACAATAATCAGGGACAACCGGATATATGACCTGGCCGCCACTCCTGCCCTGGGAAGAGGCTATTCCATTTCAACAAATACTTTTCAATCAACCTGTATGAAAAACGTTAAAATAACCGAGCCTTCTTATGATTTTGATTATACCTTTGAGTCCATTGAAGATATGAGATCTACCCGGCAAAGCTCCACTGTTTCCGGTTCTCTTGACATTGGTATTTCAATGTTCAATCTTAAATCGAGCGGTTCTTCTACAACAGTAGAAGGGGTAACTCTCTTTTATCATAATGTGAGAGTTGAGATTAATATGGATACTTATTATGCCTCTGTAGATGAAAGTAAAACCGAACTCAGTGACGCGGCAAAGACTCTGCTGCTGAATAATGACATACCCGGATTCTTTCATAGCTGTGGTTCCTATTATGTCCGTTCCATAGGACGGAATGCCAAGTTTGTATCGATATTTACCTATATGGATGAGCGAAGAGAGCGGAATACTGAGTTTGAACTACAGCTGGAATTGGCTATTAAAGGATTTGGAGCATCGCTGCTCAAGACCATGGGCGCCTCTGTGGGGATGAGCGCGAATATCAAAAAATCATTTGAGTCTGTGGCACAAAAGAAGAGACTTACCATTACCACAAAGGCATGGGGGCTTGGAAAAAACAGGAACGCTACCTTGATCGCCTATGACCTGGATACCTATAAAGCAGCAATTAAAGAAGCTTTTATTTCAATGCAGAATCCAATGACCGGAAGGGTCTCAACAATGGAGATTGTTCCCTGGGTTGAGAACGCGGTTTTTCAAAACCATATAAAGCTGGAAGAGGATGTGGTGGATGAAGCATCAAAAGAAAAACTCCTGCTCTATGAAAAGAAGCATATCCTTAATCTCAATGCCGAATTTCTAGCCCGCCTGGAACGGACAGAGAGATTGATGATAGACATTTATTATAAAGCACTGATCTGTAAGCAGATCATTGATTCCAACTGGAAAAGAGACGGCAAGTTTACGGATGATGCCGCAAAACTCAAAATTCAGAACAACAGGAACTCGAGAACAATACGGCTGGGTGAACTGGACAGTCATTTAACCCAGGAAAAGATCGATCAGCTTCTTCAGAATGAAAGTGATTTTATGTATTCCGAAGAAGGCGCTGCCAAATGCATGAAGCAGATCATGAGGAATGGGATCTTTAAAAAAAGCTGGCGCGATATCCTGGTATGCAAGAATCTTCGAACAAAACTGGCTACAAGAATGAATGAAACTATTGACGATTATTGCATGCCCAGAATCGCAAAAACAAAAAAGAAGTAGGAACAACGCCCTGCTCCGCTAAGGAGCATATCATTTTTGATTTGTAACGTGTATTTTGACAACTTTCAAAGAGGTAAGTAAATGAAAAGAATAGTATTAATATTGATTATATTATCCTTTTGTATAAATCCGTTATTCAGCCGCTATGATCCGGCTATTCATGACTATTGCTCAAAGGACCAGTTAAAAGGATTTGTAAAAGAGGCCGTGGCATTTGCTAAAATATATGGTAAAAGATTGGCGCTCAAGGAATTCAAAAATAAAGAAGGGCTGTTTAACCGGGGAGAACTCTATATTTATGCCTATAATATGAAAGGAAGAGTCCTTTCGCATGGGGCAAATGCCTCGCTCATTGGCAAGAATCTAATTAAGTTAAAAGATCCAACGGGTAAATTGATCATAAAGGAAATGACTGAACAGGTCCAAAAAAAGGGAAGCGGTTGGCTAAATTTTCACTGGTTCCATCCGGAAAACAATAAGATCGCTCCAAAAATAGGGTATTTTGAAAAGGTTGACAATAACTGGTGGCTCGGTTCCGGTATCTATACTGAGTTTGACTAAAACTCATTATTCTTTTTCTAAATAATCGGAGTAACGGGGTTTAAATAATCCACCTTTAGCAGGAGATGAACTTTCCTGTTTTTTGGTTTTTTCGCTGTCTTTTGTGCATTTTTTTACACAATCAGCTGCTAATGCTGTTTCTTTGGTTTTTGGTTTTGTAGAAACTTTTTGAGAGCGACTGGTTTTTTTTACAGCTTTCTGTTCTTTCTGTTCTTTGGGTTTTTGTGATTGCGTAATTGCTTTTTTGGGCGCGTCTTTTTTACTCCAGGGATTCACAAAAATCAGGAAAGTGACGGCAGAGAGTAAGGCTATTATAAGTAAGATTTTTTTCATTTGTATTGTCTCCTGAAATGAGATTTCTCAACAGTATACTAATTTTGAGAGTCAACCGGATATAGTCAAGTAATTTAAGAAATAAAAAATTCTTGGTCCCTGAGATGGGGGATTGGGATGGTGGAAATGAAAATAATTCGAAACCTTTTTTTTGCCCTGTTTATTATTGTATTATGGTCTGTTCTTGATGCCGCTCCCTCTGTAATCAGGGATAGCCGTATTAATAAGCTTTCAACCACACCGATCCTGGGCAGAGGATATATTATATCTACCAATTCATTCCGCCTTTCCTGCCTGAAATACGTAAAAAGCACTACTCCTTCCTATGATTTTCAGTACACTTTTAAGTCTATCGCTCATGAAGAGGCTATGCGGCTTGTTATAGAAAATGAATATGAGATTGAGGCAAGCGCTGCTTACGGAGGATCCGGGGCGAGCGCTTCGGGGCAGAAAAACTATGTTGAAACAGCAGGAGTGAAAGAGTATTTTCACCATATAAAAGTTGAAATAAATATGGATTCCTATTATGCCTCGCTTGATGAAGCGCAAACTGGAATAAGCCCTTCGGCCAAACGGCTTTTAACCGGTAATAATTTACCCGGTTTTTTTCGCAGCTGCGGATCTCATTATATTCGATCCCTGGGAAGGAATTCCAGGTTTATTGCTGTATTTTCCTACCGGGACAAAACAACCGAGGCCGATGCTTCATTCGAAAACAGTCTTAAAATGGAAATTAAAGGTTTTGGGGACAGTCTTACCTATTGGGAGAGTAAAAAAAGAGCGGCATCGGGAGCAAAGGTTTCCGTGAAGAAGGGGGGAGGTTTTTCCCAAAGCGCGCGAACGAAAAAGCTCACCATAACTGTTCTTGGGTGGGGGCTTGGAAAACGGAAAAATACAGTCCTTATTGCGTATTCTCTCGCTTCTTTTAAATCAGCAGTAAAAGATGTTTTTGTGTCAATGCAGAAACCGGGAGTGGGGAAGGTTACTTCCATGGAAATCGTTCCCTGGGTTGAAAATACGGAATTCCAGGAAACAATTAAAATTGATCAAAAAACCGGCGAAAATTTGCCGCTCAGTAAAAAGAAAAATATTCTAACGGATAACGCGGAATTCCTGGCAGAGATTAACTCGATAGACCGGGGATTAATGAATAAGTATTATAAAGCACGGCTGTGCAGGCAGATGATAGACGAAAAGTATAAATTTAATAATGAATTTTTGCCTTTAGCAAAAGATACCCTGATCGTTAACCGGAGAACCCGTGAGCAAAAAAAACTGGGTGAGCTCGATTCCAAGCTTACCAATGAGTATATTGAAAGTCTTTACAGCCAGGAGAATGAATTCATGCACGGAGAAGGAGGGGTTCAATCCTGCATAAACGGTATTATGGAGGGGGGATTTTTCAGCAAAAATTGGAGAGATATTGAGGTCTGTAAAAAATTGAAGTCAAAGGCGAAGTTTAAAGTAGACCCCATCGTTTCCGGTTACTGCCTGCCCCGGCTGGCCCCTCCCAAAAGTACCCCTTTAAAAAAGAAATAATTTTGCTTGTAAGCGGGCCTGGAAGTAGTATGGGCTCTTTGGATTGCTGCGGCACGGAGTCGGTCGTTTCTTAATATACCGAAGTCATTCGGAATGTAACCCATGCCCGGAGTGATGCCTCGGCAGGTTGAGAGGCTGTCTGAGCGGAGCGAGTTCCGAACGTTCTGCAAGAGGCATTGCTCCGGGCATGGGTTACATTCCGGGTCGATATACCTTATACTAAGATGCGACCACGGGGTCCGCACTCTTAAGAAACTAAATTTTGCTTCTACGCCAGATGCAGCCCGCAGTACTATTTAGTCTCTGATCTATATTTTTCCCGCTACACAGGGTCGATCGTGTCT
>JAAENB010000739.1 GCA_024224995.1 bacterium
CATATATTTCTTTGCAAAAAGATAATCCTCCCAGGCTGTCCAGTTAATACCATCATTGCTTAAACGCATTTTTTGTGCGTTTGGAATATGGCTGTTTATGGTTATACTGTTTGAGAAAGTACCGCTTACTCCGTCGTTTAATATAAATACCAGGGTTTCGGCATCGGCCATGATTATTGTATCACTTACGGAAATTATTTTTCCTGAAGCGTCTTTTAACTCTCCATATACAACCTTTTCCCCTGTCCCTGCGGGCAGGGTCCAGGCTGCTCCGCCCGGACTATATTCCTGCCATTCTTCCCAGGCCTGGCCGTAATTTCTGAACCGCGTTTCTGTTATTCCCGTAGTATTTACTTTAAGAGTAACAGATGTTGACAGCGTATAATATGACCCGCTGTTTATTGCCAGACGGCTAACAGTACCGTCTTCAAGTATAATCCGAGCTGTTTTTATTATTGTCTTTCGCGATAAGCGGCGGCGGAATTGAGCGTATATTATTTTTTCTCCGGCCCCGTCCGCAAGGGTCCACTCTCTCTTTGAGGAATAGCTTTCCCACTCTTCCCGCCAATGGCCGTCTACATTGCTGAATCGCATCTCATCCGCATTGGCGATATTAATATTCAGGGTTGCGGTCTTTGAGCTGGTGCTGTATTCTCCGCCATTTATTATAAAGCTTCCCTCTATTGGCGAAATACTTTTATATAGCCCCTCCTCACACCCGGATACAACCAGGATTGAAACAATCAAAAATCCCGTAAGTTGTTTTAAAATATTTGTTTTCATAGTTTTAATTTCCTTAATCATTAAATTTAGAATAAAATAAGATATGTGTAATAAGGGCCGCCAGGAGCCCTACAGCACACCCTGTAATCAAACCAAAGACAAGAGCACTATTCATCATTGAGCACCTTTAAATACCGCCCGGCTTTTTCTTGCTGTTCCCTGATCTCTTCAAATACAGTACTAAGGGCCTGGTCTTTATGTTTTACCCCCTTTAGATCAATAACAACACCCCCAAGAAATCCCTCCAGGATCTCTTTCAGCACCATTGCCTGGTCAAATGTTATAACCTCATCCGTAAGAGTGAAAATAATCACCCCCTGTTAAATCCATCCTGTATCTGAATTCCAGACGCTTAACTATCACGGCAGTCCTCTAAATATTCCCGTTCAAAATCTTCCTTGCTTATTACCGTAAAAATATTATCCCAAAAAGTCCTTTGAAAAATCCTGGTCATATATTCGGTTAGATCATAAAGGACCAGGCTCTTATCATTGAGACGGGCATCTCTCAAAAAACGCATAAGGGCACCTATCGCGGTTGAGTCCATAAGATCTAATCCATTGCAATTTAAAGCTACTGTGTCGGCTCCTTTAGCTAATAAAGCCTGTAAATATGCTTTTAGTTCCGAACTTGTATCAATGTTGCACACCCCTTTGATATGGACTATTATCACCTGCCCGTGCTGCTCTGTTTTTAAAGTCAAC
>JAAENB010000740.1 GCA_024224995.1 bacterium
CCCTCCGGTCAAACAGTCCTCACATTTAGAAGAGGGGATACTTCCAGACCAGATACAGCTCGCAAAACGATTTAGTTTCTGACGTATTTTTTCCCCGCTTCGTGGTACTGTCTCAATATACTGAAAAACGTTATTCGGAATGTAAACCATGCCCGCTCTGCGGGGTCAGCTGCTCTCAAGAAACTCTTTTTCAATAGGGCTGTTTTGAGACGTTGCAGTGCAACGTCTTTACGGGCTTGTTTCCGAATGATATTGCCCGAAGCATCTTTGCAAAACACCCCTCGCAGGGGTCGCACCCACGCTATGAGAATAACCTTTTTTCCGTCCAGATCTACAGTGAAAAATCCGGGTGCTGTTTCCAATTGCGGCATAGGGTCACTGAGCGGAGCCGAAGTGCCTCCTCAAAATTTATTCTCCACTCAATAAAAACACTTGCCAGTTTTCCCCTTCCAATTTTTGATTACCCATTATCGACATACAGTTATCGACATACAAATTTTCGCCCCCGATTTTCTTTTTTCAAATAATCACCTGAGCAAATTAATAGTATATAAAAATAGATCAACAATTGCTCTAAAACGAGCAGTAAAAATAACAACAGGAGAGTATTATAAATGAAAAAAAGATTTAATTTTCACCATCTTTGCGCGATTGCTGCGGCAATAGCTCTTTCTCTTTGGGGATGCGGCTCCGGTTTCGGCGACGACGATCCGGGCGGACCTTCCGGTCCGGGCGATCCGGAAAGGCACGGCATATTGGGCAAGGTCTCGTTTGAGTCCATGGGGCTGGCAAACGTCAGCCTGGTCTGCAAAAAAGGGAGCGATTCAGTCACTGTTGTTTCCGGTGATGAAGGGTATTACGCCAGCGGTTCTTTATCGGCTGGTATGTATACGGTAATCCCTTCAAAGAAGGGATGGACCTTTACTCCATCGTCCTTTACGGTCAATTTTGACGGAAACGACGTGGACGGGTACGATTTCGACGGCTGGGCAGCAGCCTCATACCGGGTCGATTCCTGGGGATATATCTGGGACGATACCATGCGGGGTCCGGCTACTCTCGCGAAAGCGGAAGAGACCTGCGCTGCATTAGGCGGCCGCCTGCCCACTCCAACGGAAATTTTCCGGAATAATTCGGCATCGGGATACGGACTGAATATTGTGGGGAACGAGGCCGATTATCTCTGGACCAATATTGAATATGACGTTTCTCAAAACGTGACAGTTCGGCTGAGCAACGGCGAGACAAGCCAGACTGCAAAAACATCCACCCGGTATTACCGCTGTGTCTATCCGGACAAAGACCGGAGTTTTTTCAGCAAGAATTATATTTGCGGCCCTCCCGGGGATGAGGGATTTGCTCTTACGTCCAACGGCAATACTTTTTATATGGATAAGTATGATCGTCCGCTGCTGACGTATAATTCTGCGGTAAGAGAGGCTGCTTTTTATCACGCTCATGTGGCTCCCGAACTTAACTATACCGAGGCCATTAAATCCGGCTTGCCAAACGGCAGCAACCAGTGGTTATGGGCCTCAGACCAGGAAGGTTATAACAACACTCAATTCGTTATTGGACAGGTTCGATGGACTGATGTGGATACCAATTTCACTGACGCTTATTCCACGTACGCAAACTGGTCATATATGGACGGCAAGTACGGTTACCGCTGCATAGGAATTGGTAAAGAAGTACAGGCCGCTTCATCAGGAACATCCAATGAATGGGTCGGCGGAACCACATTCTTAAGATCAGTTACTGTGGATAGATCCCAGGCCAATTTCTATGACGCAATCGATGCCTGCCTCGACAGCGGCGGCCACGTGCCCACCTTTCTGGACCTCATGGAAATGATCCAGGCCGGACTCCCCAATGGTTCAAACACACATATATGGACTTCTGACATTGAAGCCGGTGTTACGGGCTCACAATTAAACGGGATTGTAAGATGGAACGGTACGGACACCTCTTTTACCGGCATGTACAGCACCTACGGCGACTGGGGTTACAGGGCAGATACTGACCTCCACCCCTATCGCCCTGTCTATTATCCTGTGAATGAGGACTACAACGGTCCCGATGCCTCGACATTTCACCAGGACTCCTTTGTTTTGACCAGGACCAACCCCAACGGAAAAACCATCAAGATCTGGGCAGATGCCTATAATCGCGATGCCGTAGTCTTTCACGAAGCAGTAAAAACCTGCTACGACCTGGGCGGCCACCTGGGAACATTCAGAGATATGGTTGAACTCATCCGGAATGGCCTGCCAAACGGCATAGCGCCTCAACGGCTCTGGACTTCGGACCTGACCCGGTATGAATACACAAAAACCATTGCCTGGGGATCGGGCTCCGCTGACGGAACTGAACCGGACTTCAGGGAAAATGAAAATATTCATAATCCCCGTAACGGCGCGGAAGAGCACTGCTACCGCTGCGTCTGGACAAACGAGATACGCGTTCATTGATCACGGCCCATGGGCTCCCTGTTTTACGGGAGCCCTTAGCCAATATTGGAAGCGGTAATTGCGTAAATATTACGGCATGGTTTTATTGACCTGACGCCTTTTTTGCTGTAAATCATGCTAACCAGGGGGATATTCTCCTCCATGGAATAGCGTTCCCGAAAGGGCCGGGCAGCCGGATTATTCGAGGGGATTTCCATATAAATATTCTCACCAGGCTCCATCATGAACATAAGCGAATCCATGAGGTCACCGGCTGTGCCTGAGTCTTCCGCAAAGAGCGGGCCAAGCCTGTATCCATCCAGGGCTTTCCGCGCGACGATCACTCCCTGCATGGAGCCGTCCCGGTTCAGCTTTCCAAAAGAGATTGCTTCGGGCTGCCCGAGCCAGGCTCGAAAAAATTCTTCACGAGGTCCGGGGAAATAGGGAGCGCAATATGAAGCTGTCATTTCAAATGGAACACATGAAAGGGGGATTATACCCGCGGGCAGTTTTTCCAATGAGGAATGCTCCCTTCCTGTGGCAACGGCTTTGTAACGGGAATTTATGTGACCCGGGCGAAAGCCTTTTTGCAGGTAAAAATCTTTTTGTTCCGATACACTGTCCAGGATCACATAGTCACAGTCCTGTAAATAGTCCATTGCTTCATCAAAAAGCCGGTGCGCATAGCCCCTGCCCCGAAACTCGGGCCTCACTATAAACAGGCCAATATGCCCTGACCTGCCCGTGTGTGTTGCGGCTATAGCAGCAACAGGCGTGCCCCTGATGCTTCCTGCCAAAAAGCCTTCCCTGTCGAGCTCATAATAGGTCTCACCATCATAGAGCCCGGGGTTCCAGTCCAGGTCAATGGACCATCTCATGTGCAGCGCGGTCAACTCTTCCGGAGTTGTCACACTGCGAATTGTCATAACATCGGTATTAATAGCATTCATTTAATAGTATCTCCACATATTTTTTAAACCTCACATTGTTCAATTTCAAAATTAATTTTTTTCCGGATCTTAGCTCTTTCGGTATTAGACTTGAGATTTGGAAAAGTATATAATAAAACAAACGAAACAACAGTCAAAGCAGCAACAGAAAAATAGAGATATTTATTTCCCAGGAAATGAGCCCCAACAAATGCACTGACCGTTCCCAGGTTGCGCACGAGCAAAAATACTCCTGAAACATTTTCAATAGTATCCTCAGAAGAGATATCCCCCTGTAAGGCGGTAAAACAGGGCTGCAAAATAGTAAAGGCAAGCGTAAGGAAGATGAGCCCCGCGAATAACAGAACTGTTTTTGCCGAAACAGCAAGAAGGATCATGCCCGGAACAGCAAGCACATACGCCATAAAGATCAACGGCAGTCTGCCGTATTTGTCTGAATATTTTCCTATTTTTTTCGATAAAAACACAGGGACCAGGAAAAAAACCGCAGTACCGCTAATTCCGGCCGATAATCCCATCCGCGCAAGCTGGATAGGAACCTGGGCAACAACCAATCCAAAAATCGCGTACGTAAGAAAAGCCGTAGTTGATGCCCTGAGCACGCTTAAACTTTTCATGGTTTTTACCGCTTCAAAAAGTCTTTTATGGATCTTTCTCCGAACATCCCCTTCCGGTTTAATATCATCCATTAAAGAAAAAAAGAATACGGCAGCAAGGATCAAACCCGCGTCGAATAAAAAATAAGGGGGATAATTTTGAGCGGTGCTTACAAGCCCCAACACTAAAATACCAACAAAGGCTCCCAATCCATAGGCCATATAAAACAGACCGGAGTTGACTCCCAGGACATCGGCGCTGCTAACCCTGGTCAAATAGCTGTATGCCGCGGTCCACATCACAGCAGCGGAAATCCCCAGAACACATGAAGCGCCATAAACAAGACCGGGAGAAGCAGCCGCAAGACTCGCGATATAAAGACCATAAAAACCGGACGATGCGAGCAAACATTTCTTACTGCCGAATTTTGAAACAATAACCGGAGCAATAGAGAGACTGCTGATACCAAACAGAGAATAAATCAATATTAAACTGGTTAAGCCCACTTCCCCGGGAAGATATGTCGACACAAATTGCTGAGCCCCGCAAAAAGAGAGCATCACAATGCCAAATCCAATTATCAAATATAAAAAATTTTTATTATTTTTATCATTCTTATTATTCTTATTATTATTATTTCTTTTCATGACCTTACCCCACATTGGAAGAAGTGATGGCGTAAATACTGCTGTTTGCTTTCATAGACTCAACAACATTATTATTGCTGTAAACCATACAAAGCAGGGGAAGATCCTCCTCCATAGAATAGCGTTCGCTAAAAGCCGCCGCATTTGGATTATTTGAAGGCATGTCGATATAAATATTTTCACCGGGCTTTACAGTGGACAGAACCGTATCCATTAAATCACCGGCTGTACCATAATCTTCAGCAAAGAGCGGGCCAATCTTGTATCCATCCAGGGCTTTCCGGGCCACAATCACCCCCTGCATGGCGCCGTAGCGGTCAACCTTGCCAAAGGTGATTGCTTCGGGTTGTGAAAGATAGGCTCGAAAGAACGCTTCACGGGGACCGGGAAAATAGGGATCGCAATATGAAGCAGTCAGTTCAAATGGAACGCATAAAAGCGGAATTATACCTGAGAATATTTTTGCCGGTGCGAAAGAACCCTTTCCCGGGGCAACGGCCTTATAGCGGGTGTTCATGTGACCTGGCCGGAACCCTTTTTTTTCGTACGAGTCTTTTTGTTCCAGCACACTATCCAGGCACACATAGTCACAGTCTTTTAAATAGTCCATTGCTTCATCAAAAAGCTGGTGTCCGTATCCTTTACCGCGAAACTCGGGCCGGGACATAAACAAACCAATATGCCCGTAACCACCGCTGCGAGCCGCAGCAATAACAGCAACCGGGGTCTCTCGTACGCTTCCGACCAAAAAGCCCTTCCTGTCGAGCTCAAGATAGGTATCTCCATCATAGAGCCCGGGGTTCCAGGCCTGGTCAATAGACCATTTCAGGTGCAGTTCCCTTAACTCACGCGGAGTAGACACACTTCGAATTTTCATAACATCAGTATTAATAGCATTCATTTTTTTTTAATCACCGTTTATTCCTTTAGATTATTTGTATTGTCAGGGGCAACATTGAAGCAGAAAGTTTATATATCTTTTTGTATCAATATTATAAAATATAGCTTTTTTAGGAAGTTCCGTCAACCGATTGGGTATGAACGCTAACTGGGGAGGAATGAACAACAGTATTTTTTTAGATTCCCAAAACGCATACGCAGGGGGAGGTAATCGGTGGCCTTGTGCCCGGGTAACCGGTGATCGGTAAAGAATAGCATCTGCGAAGCCGGGAAA